>CAITYM010000155.1 GCA_903896615.1 uncultured Burkholderiales bacterium | reverse complement strand
GTCAATGCATTTATACAATGTTTAGGTAATGCCTGGCCAGTGTTTATTCAGTTTAAGCGACTTAATTTTTAAACATGCTATGAGCGCCTTAAGCCGCTAAAACGTATCAAATGATTGATATTCTTCAAATAAATTAAGCATTAAGTAGCTAAATTTAACACCCGCTTTCACGCCTGACTTAAAAGTGCATAAATTACCAGCATAGGGTTATATTTTTTTACCCTAGGTTGCAAATATTTCGCAGTTGTAATCGCTACAATCGTGCCTCCTTTTTAAGCAATTCAAAGCGATCAAGATTACATGCAACTGGGCGAATACTTTACTGAGAACAATATATTTGTTGCGCCCATGGCGGGCGTAACGGATCGCCCGTTCAGGACTTTGTGCAAAAAACTTGGCGCTGGTTACGCAGTTAGCGAGATGGTCACATCAAGACCTGATTTGATCAATAGCCTAAAGACCCAAAGGCGTTTAAATCACGTCGGAGAGTCTGGACTCATAGCCGTACAAATTGCGGGCACCGAGCCTGATGCGATGGCTGAGGCAGCGCTATTCAATATCAGACGCGGCGCTCAGATCATTGATATCAATATGGGTTGTCCCGCTAAGAAGGTATGTAACAAATGGGCTGGATCTGCGCTCATGCAAGACGAGACTTTGGCAGCAAGCATTATTCAATCAGTAGTGAGCGCATGCGCACCGCTTAATGTGCCCGTAACGCTCAAAATGCGGACAGGATGGTGTGAGGAAGTTAAAAATGCAAGTCGGATTGCAACCCTTGCTGAGGATATAGGCGTGCAGATGATTACGGTTCACGGCAGGACCCGAGAGCAGGGTTACAAAGGGCACGCAGAATACGACACCATTGCGCACGTTAAATCAATACTGAACATTCCTGTTGTCGCCAACGGCGATATAGACTCGCCTCAAAAAGCTGCAGAGGTCCTCGCTAAAACAGGTGTGGATGCGGTGATGATCGGGCGAGCAGCAATGGGCAGACCCTGGATATTTAGAGAAATCACCCACTACTTACAAACCGGGCGACTCCTAGCACCGCCCCTCATCGCAGAAGTTAAGTCATTGATGCTTGAGCATTTAGAGGACCACTACAGTTTGTACGGTGAGGTAATGGGCGTGCGCAGTGCTCGCAAACACATTGGGTGGTACGTTAAGGGTCTGCCAGGATTTGAATCCTTCAAGGACTCGATGAATAAAGTTCAAACCACACTTGAACAACTGAACATTGTTGGCAATTATTTTGATGCACTCGCCCAGTGCTCAGACCGTTTGCCAACAGCGAATATTGATATTTCAGAGAAAGCATATGAGTAAAAAACAAATAGAAGATGCAGTTAAACACAGCCTTGAGTCGTACTTCAAGGACCTCAGAGGCTCAGAGCCAGATAACTTACACGACATGCTCATTAAGATTGTCGAAAAACCCTTACTCGAAGTTGTACTTAAACACGCAGACAACAACCAGTCCAAGGCGGCCCAGTGGTTGGGGGTGAATAGAAATACGCTTCGCAAAAAATTAAACGACCATAAAATGCTTTAAGCATATTAAAAGTTTTAAAGCAACTTGTAACTTTAACCACGTCAGTTTGAACTGATCACAAAACACGGAAAACCACTCTCATATGAACGCATTAATTTCAGTCTCTGATAAAACGGGCATCGTAGATTTCGCAAAAGCGCTGCACCAGTTGGGTATCAAACTCATCTCAACTGGGGGGACTGCCAAGTTACTAAGTGAGCAAGGACTCCCCGTACAAGAGGTTGCTGAATTAACGGGTTTCCCAGAAATGCTGGACGGACGCGTCAAAACCCTGCACCCCGGTGTCCACGCCGGTTTGCTCGCAAGAAGAGATGATCCTGCACACATGCGTTCACTCAAAGAACACGCTATTGATACCATCGATCTCTTGGTTGTTAATCTGTATCCCTTTGAGGCCACAGTTGCAAAGGCCAATTGCACCCTAGAGGACGCTATAGAGAACATTGACATTGGTGGACCTGCCATGGTTCGCAGTGCTGCCAAGAACTGGCAAGACGTCGGTGTAATCACAGATGCATCTCAGTACTCACTGGTTCTGGGTGAGCTACAAAAACACAAAAAAATAACACCTGAGACGCGTTTCGCACTAAGTGTGGCTGCATTTAACCGGATCAGCAACTACGATGCAAGCATCAGTAACTATCTATCAGCTCGCAACGAAGACGGCACCCTTGCCCAGTTTCCCGGACAACTAAACGGTCGGTTTACTAAAATACAAGATCTTCGTTACGGGGAGAATCCTCACCAACACGCTGCGCTCTATAAGGACTTGGACGCTGCAACTGGGACGCTTGTCAGTGCTGAGCAGTTACAGGGCAAGGAACTCTCGTTTAACAACTTAGCGGATGCGGACGCGGCCTGGGAATGCGTCAAAAGTCTAGGCGCTCTAGCCTGCGTGATTGTGAAGCATGCGAACCCCTGCGGCGTAGCAATGGGTAGTACAGCGATGCAGGCCTACACGCGCGCTTTTAGTACAGATCCGACCTCAGCGTTTGGGGGCATTATCGCTTTTAATGGCCCGCTAGACGCAGGCACAGCAAGTGCACTGTCAGAGAAGTTTGTTGAAGTGCTCATTGCAACAGATTACAGCGCAGATGCGCTCGCAGTCTTATCCAAAAAACCCAACGTTCGGGTACTAAAAATTGCGCTACCCAAAGAGGCCAGTGCACAGCACGTGAATTCTTTTGCTTTAGGCACGCAGGACCTGGACATCAAACGCATTGGAGGGGGGTTACTCGCGCAGTCCGCGGACAGGCACATATTGGATGCCAATGATTTAAAAATTGTCACTAAAGTAAAACCCACTCCCACACAAATTCAGGACATGCTCTTTGCTTGGAGCGTTGCAAAGTTTGTAAAGAGCAACGCGATCGTGTTTTGCGCCAACTCGATGACCTTAGGAGTCGGTGCGGGACAGATGAGTCGACTCGACTCTGCACGTATTGCAAGCATCAAGGCTGAGCACGCGGGGCTCTCACTCAAAGGCTCGGTTGTTGCGAGTGATGCCTTCTTCCCCTTTAGGGACGGGCTTGATGTGGTTGTGCAAGCAGGTGCGAGCTGTGTCATTCAACCGGGTGGTTCAATGAGGGACCAAGAGGTGATTGACGCTGCTGACGAGCAAGGCGTCGCTATGGCCTACACAGGGGTAAGGCATTTCAGACATTAAGCTGAAACGCTCTATTATTTCATCTTGCTCATGACATCATGAGCAATTGAGACCGTCTCATCAATATCAGCCTGCGTGTGAGCGGCGCTCACAAAGCCGGCCTCATAAAGAGCGGGGGCGATGTAGACGCCCCGGTCCAGCAAACCGTGAAAGAGTTGGTTGAATTTTTGACCATCACTCTTCATCACTTGCCCGTAGTTACTTGGAAGCGTAGGGAGTAAGAAAAACCCAAACATTGCGCCCTGCGAGTCTGCAGCGAAATCAAGGCCCACGTCCTTTGCAGCTTTGGCGAGTCCACTCACCAAAGATTGAGTTCTGTGACTGATGGCATCCCAAAAGCCTGGGCGTTGAATTTCTTTTAAAGTTGTTAGACCACAAGCCGTAGCGACTGGGTTACCGCTTAAAGTGCCCGCTTGATATACAGGACCCAAAGGCGCTAATTGCTCCATGACCGCTCGTGAGCCACCAAATGCAGCCAGTGGCATCCCGCCCCCAATGACTTTACCCATAACGGTGATGTCAGGCTTAAAGCCCGGTATTTTTGCGGCGTAAACGCTTTGCGCGCCGCCCAGTGCGACCCTGAAACCCGTCATCACTTCATCAAACACGAGCAAGGAGCCGTACTGGGTGCATAGTTCCCTGCAACGCTTCATGAACTCAACACTCGCTCTTACAAAATTCATATTGCCCGCAATAGGTTCGATCATCACACAGGCAAGCTCTTTGCCGTGTAGCGCAAACGCCTCCTCGAGTTGCGCAACGTTGTTGTACTCAAGGACTAAGGTGTGTTTGACGACCTCTGCAGGAACACCTGCACTCGTTGGATTACCAAATGTTGCCAAGCCCGAGCCCGCTTTAACGAGTAAAGCATCTGCATGTCCGTGGTAGCACCCCTCGAACTTGATGATCATGTTACGACCGGTTGCACCTCTGGCCAATCGAAGCGCACTCATACCTGCTTCGGTCCCCGAACTAACCAATCGCACCATCTCCATGGAGGGCATGAGTTTTAAGATTTCTTCAACCAGTTCAACCTCTCTTAGAGTGGGTGCCCCGAAGGAGAAACCGTCTTTTAGGGCCTCTTGCACAGCACTCACCACCACGGGGTTGCCGTGACCAAGGATCATGGGGCCCCATGAGCCAATGTAGTCAATATATTTTTGGTTGTTCTCATCCCAAAAATACGCTCCCTCAGCGCGACGAACAAACCGAGGCGTCCCACCCACCGCCCTAAAGGCTCTAACGGGTGAGTTCACCCCGCCTGGGATGACAAGTCTTGCGCGGTCGAAATAGGTTTGATTCAGATCAGTCATAGGGAGTGGTTTTTGAGCGAGTGGTTTTTGAACGAGTGGTTTTTGAGCGAGGTATTTAACAAAGCATTAAGAAAGAGTTAAGAAAGAATTCATAAAAACTTAACAAAAAAACTAACAAAGCGCAGGTCAACTCATTGACCTGCAAAAAAGATGTGTTGATCAATGCCGGGTTGTGATTTTGGGCAATCCAAAGTCATCGATATGATCCGACGGTGTGTCGCCCTGTGCATCCTCTTCATCGCTCATACCTTGAGTCCAAAAGAGCCTATCTGGCAATACTTGGCCCATTCCAGGTTGGTAACCCGCGAGCAAACAACCATCCAAATAGTTGAGTGCCTCTTTGGTTGCAACTTCTAAATCACAACCAACAGCGATGAGCGCTGCGATGACCGCACTTAAAGTGTCCCCAGTGCCAGTAAATATAGCGTCATGTCGCTCAAACTTTTCAGTGAGCAACACGTTGTAGGGGGTGCAAAGAACGTTCTCAAATGACTGCGCTGTAGGGGTCAAACCCGTAACCAAGGTGTAGGGAACACCAATCTCACCTGCAGCTTTAGCCAACTCTCTAGGCGTTGGGGCTCTCGCGTTACTCCAATCAGGGACTAACCACCTAGATAACGTGCTGTAGTTACCCACTAACAGTGTGGTTTGGGGGAGCACTAGATCTTTAAATGCATCAAGGTACGAATCAATTTCTTCATCCTCCCACCAAGACAGGTTGGGCATGTAGGCAACCACTGGGAGCTCAGCGTAATCAGCGGTCACCTCGGCCACGACGCTAAGGGCTTCTGGGCTGCCGCAAAAGCCAACTTTAAACACCTGGACCGTTACGTCCTCTAATACTGCGCGCGCTTGCTCGCTGACGCCTTCGGATTCAAGACAAAAGTGACTACGGATTTCAGCGGTGTCTTTAACGTAGCAACCGGTCACAACCGGCAAGGTGTGCGCACCAACAGAGTTGCAAGACAAAATATCAGCCGTAATTCCACCCGCTCCACTAGGGTCGTTGGCATTAAAGCTGAGCACGCAGGGATAGGAAGCATCTGCATCCGTATCTCCGTCCTCTTGGTCTGGTATTGGGGGGATTGTGATGGTGCTCATAATAAATCGATACAATGGGCATTCATTTTGAGCCCTTACCGGGGAATTGTGCCGTATTTTTGGGAAGAATATCTTGACTACTACCTGGATGTGTTTAATTTGTGGATGGATTTACGATGAAACAGTGGGCGCGCCTGAGCACGGGATAGCAGCGGGGACGGCTTGGGCTGATGTTCCCATGAACTGGACCTGTCCTGAGTGCGGAGCGCGTAAGGAAGACTTTGAGATGGTTGAGATCTAAATACGGACTCAAAATAACCCCACAAACATCTGACCTAGAGCGATCTGCATACAGCCCATTAAAGCGTCCAACAACACCCCGTTACCAGCACATTGCACGCACCACAGTGCGTGCTTTGAGTGTGCAACAACTCAACCGAACTCACATTAGTTACTTTTAATATTACTTTTAATATTACTTTCAATTTCACTTTTACGTTAGTTTCGATTTCTTTAATTTCTTTAATTTCTTCAACAGAGGACTTTCATGCGTATCGATCAAACAGCTTTAAATCAACTTTTCTTAAATGCTCGCTCCTCCAACGGCTTTATTGACAAGCCAGTGCCCGAGTCACTCTTAAAAGAGGTTTATGACTTAGCCAAATTTGGCCCTACCTCCATGAACACTCAGCCTGCTCGCTTTATCATGCTCACCTCCGCAGCGGCTAAAGAGAGAATCATGCCCGCAATGCTCCCCGGCAACGTGGATAAAACCAAATCAGCTCCAGTTATTGTGATCGTGGCTTCAGATGCACATTTTTACGAGCATCTACCCAAGACTTTCCCAAACAAACCAGACGCTAAAGAGATGTTTGCCGCTAATGAGGGCCTGGCCCAAGCGACTGCGACTCGCAACACCACTTTGAGCGGTGCCTACTTCATCATTGCCGCTCGCGCACACGGACTGGACTGTGGTCCTATGAGCGGGTTTGACGCAGCAAAAGTAAACGCTGAGTTCTTTGCTGATGGTAAGTGCAAAGTGGATTTCCTGCTGAACTTGGGCTATGCAGATAGCTCCAAAATATTCCCGCGCAATCCAAGACTCAGTTTCGAAGAAGCCTGCAAGGTTCTTTAATTCCTCAAGTGCACGGCCTAGTTGGATCTTCCTTACAAGTGAGCCAACTAGGACTTACCTCATGTAAGTCAGTGTCCTTCACTTTATTTGACCCTACAACACTTTGTATTCAAAGTGACTTAGTACGGGTTTAAAGCGAAGAAGCGTCCAAAGGGGTTTATGAAGACATTTCATACAGTAGATGACTTAAGAGAAAGTGTTGGTCGTGAAGTCTCCATCAGTGATTGGATTACGGTAGACCAAGAGAGAATCAATCAGTTCGCGCAGGCCACGGGCGACCAACAGTGGATTCATACAGATCCGGTGCGCGCAAGTGCAGGTCCTTTTAAAGGCACCATCGCTCACGGGTTTCTAACCCTCTCGCTCATCCCTGAGATGATTCGCACTGCCCTTGAGTTTCCGCCCTCAAGCATGGCCATTAATTACGGACTCAACAAGGTACGCTTTACGAATCCCGTGCCTGTGAACTCAAAACTTAGGGGACGTTTTTACTTGAACGAAGTAGAAGCATTAAAAGACCCGCTCACACAACTTGATAACGGATTTCAAATGATCTGGGGGGTCACCATCGAGCGAGAAGGCGCACCCAAACCCGTGTGCATCGCTGAGTCAGTGATTAGGAGATACAACTGATTGCCGACAGGAAATCAGTACATAGCACAGGGCTATAAGCAGTGAAGCGGTATTAACTAGTTGACACTTAAATTAGTTGCAAAATCATTTTGTCGCCAAGCCTCATACGCAACGATTGCGACTGAATTGGATAGATTCAAACTGCGTTGACCGCTCAGCATGGGTAAGAGTAGGCGCTGCGCCTCAGGGAAACTCTCCCGAATTCTCACTGGCAACCCCTTGGTCTCAGAACCAAAGCAAAGCCAGTCCCCAGGTCTGAAGGCCACACCAAAAACATTTTGATTACCCTTGGTCGTTAATGCAAAGCATCTACTCGCTTGTGGATTGGCTCTCTCCAAAAAAGTCTCCCAGTTCGCGTATTTTTCTACTTTTGCATACTCATGGTAGTCCAAACCTGCGCGACGCATTAAAGGATCCGTCATATGAAACCCTAGTGGCTCAATCAAATGCAGGCGACACCCCGTGTTTGCACATAGTCGAATCACGTTACCCGTGTTTGGAGGTATCTCTGGGTGGACTAAAACAATATTAAACATGTGAACGCAAGAAGTATAGGTAGGACTTGGGATTATTAGGGACAAAGGACTTTGATTGCAAATTACATTTGTACTGAGCAATTAGAATGAGCTTATGCATTATCGCTCCTTCAAATCCTGCAACTTCAGCACCTTTGGCAACTCCTGTAACTCCTGCAAAGAATTTGACAAGCACACGAATAAAAATATCTACAAAGAAATATAAACTCAAAGTATCAAAGTCGCCGTCATGAGTAACTCAGCCCCCCCTAGCCTAGACCCAAAGGCCTCTGTGCGCTTTAGAGCGCAACAAAGCGTATCTAGGCCTGCTTGGCTGCATTCAGAGGTAGCTCAGCGAATGGAGCAAAGGCTGGATTGGTTCAAGCAAGCTCCAACATCTTGGATTGACTGGGAACCTATTAACGGGGGCCTCAAGACTCATCACCGCATTCAAGCTCGCTACCCAAGTGCAAACGCGTTGATTATTGAATACAACGAGCGCAGGCTAAAAGAGGTTCAACAAGAGCTCACCTCAAATTGGTTCATAAATGCTTTCACCCGGTGCATACCCGCCCTTAAAAATTCAAAGTTATTTATAAAGGGCAAGAAATCTTTCTCTTTATCAAAACCACCTGACCCCACCCAA
This sequence comes from uncultured Burkholderiales bacterium, assembly GCA_903896615.1. Lineage (GTDB taxonomy): Bacteria > Pseudomonadota > Gammaproteobacteria > Burkholderiales > Burkholderiaceae_C > Limnohabitans. The sequence goes on along the minus strand of CAITYM010000155.1, from coordinate 7,820 downwards.
GTAGATCTAGTATGGGCCAATATGCTTTTGCACTTAAGCCCCAATCCGGTTGAGCTCATCAAAGAATGGAACAAATCTTTGCGAGTGGGTGGTTGGGTGATGTTTAGTTGTCTAGGACCCGATACGAGCAAAGAACTTCGACACATTTACGAGCAAATGGGTTGGACTATCCCCGCTCATGAATTTACTGACATGCATGACTGGGGAGATATGTTGGTTGAGGCGGGGTTTGCAGATCCTGTGATGGATATGGAACGCATCACGCTTACCTACTCAACGCCTGAGGCACTCATTGAGGATTTGCGCTGTCTTGGGGGTAACTTTAATTACAACCGCTTTCCCGCACTTAGAGGAAGAAAGTGGTTGCAAGAGTTTAAGAATCAACTCAAACTGTTGGGTCAATCCGTTGCGCCTCCTAGATCGAGCAATGGTGAGAGAAAGAAGGAGAGAGCGGGTGAGGCAATGAATATGGGTATGAATATGGGTATGAATACGGGTATGAATACGGGAAGAAATGATTCAACCGCAACGAGCACCCCGTCACCAAAGATTCCTCTTACCTTTGAGATTATTTACGGGCACGCTTTCAAAGTAGCACCCAAGATTAAGGTAAGCGAGACCTCCGCGTTCTCCGCAGACGATATGAGAGCGATGCTTAAAGCTACTAGAAATTAGATATTGAATATTAAGTTTTAAGCCCAAAAGCTTAAATAAACTTAAACTAAAAACCTGCTGCGTATCGAAGCTTCAATGCCCTGGGCATCAAGTCCGAGTTGAGAGAGTATTTTCACAGGATCCCCGTGAACCGTAAATTCATCAGGAATACCTAGCCTTAAGACAGGAATTGTGATCCCCGCGTCTTGCAACGCCTCCAATACTGCGCTACCGGCGCCGCCCATAAGCACGCCCTCCTCTACGGTGACTAATGCAGTGTGCTCTTTTGTGAGCTCAAAAAGTAAATCCGTATCCAGTGGTTTAGCCCAGCGCATATTCGCAACAGTTACGTCTAGTTTCTCACCTGCTTCGAGTGCGGGATACAAAAGTGTGCCAAATGCAAGAATAGCAATACTTGCTGACTCACCCTTGCTCCTTTGGCTTTTTCTTCGAACCTCTCCCCGAGCGTAGGGGAGTGTGTCTTGAACATTGCCAGTCTGTGTGCCCGCTCCTGCGCCTCTGGGGTAACGCACTGCAACGCAGTGGTCTTGTGCAAACGCAGTGGACAAAAGTGCATAACACTCCGCCTCATCTGCAGGACACGCCACACTCACATTGGCAACGCAGCGAAGAAATGCAATATCGTAAATACCTGCGTGCGTTGCTCCGTCAGCACCCACGATGCCTGCTCTGTCAAGAGCAAGGACTAGGGGGAGTTTTTGAAGCGCTGCATCATGAATCAGTTGATCGTAAGCCCTTTGCAAGAAGGTTGAGTAAATAGCAACTACGGGCTTCATGCCCTCGCATGCCAAGCCCGCAGCAAAGGTCAGCGCATGTTGCTCGGCAATCCCAACGTCAAAATAACGTTTGGGAAATTTTTGCTCAAACTCAACCATCCCCGAGCCCTCTCGCATTGCGGGGGTAATGCCGACCAGTCGCTGGTCCTGGGCAGCCATATCGCAAAGCCATGTCCCAAACACTTGGCTAAAAGTTTTCTTGGGCGCTGAGGTTGGGGGCTTGATACCGACTACGGGATCAAACTTTCCAGGGCCGTGGTACATCACAGGGTCAGACTCTGCGAGCTTGTAGCCTTGACCCTTTTTGGTCACCACATGCAAGAACTGAGGGCCCTTAAGTCCTTTGATGTTCTCTAGTGTGGGGATGAGTGAGTCCAGATCATGCCCATCAATTGGACCGATGTAATTGAACCCAAATTTCTCAAAAAGAGTAGCCGGCACCACAAACCCTTTGGCCTGCTCTTCAAAGCGCTTTGCCAACTCGAAAAGTGGAGGTGCACCCTTCAAAATTTGTTTTCCCGCCTCTTTTGCACTTGCGTAAAAACGACCGCTCATCAGTTGTGCCAGGTAGCGGTTCAGGGCTCCAACAGGGGGACTAATCGACATATCGTTGTCGTTTAGTATGACCAAGATGTTGCAGTCGGCAACACCTGCGTTGTTGAGTGCCTCAAAGGCCATACCCGCAGTCATTGCACCGTCGCCGATGATGGCCACACAATTTCTGTGTTCACCCTTCTCTTTGGCCGCTACAGCCATCCCAAGCGCTGCAGAGATACTGGTTGAGGAGTGCGCGGTGCCAAATGCATCGTAAATGCTCTCACTGCGCATGGGAAACCCACTGATACCGCCTAATTGGCGCAGGGTGTGCATCGTGTCGCGGCGACCGGTCAGTATTTTGTGCGGATAAGTTTGGTGCCCTACATCCCAAACCAATCGGTCCTCGGGGGTATTAAAAACATAGTGCAGTGCGATCGACAACTCTACGGTGCCAAGGTTGGAGCTTAAATGCCCGCCTGTTTGCGAGACGCTGTGAATCAAATACTCTCGCAGTTCATCGGCCAAGGGTTTGAGCTGCTCTTTGGAGAGTTGCCTAAGATCTGCGGGAGACTGAATTTGATCTAACATTTCTAAAACTAGTAACTGCGGTTAACGACTCTCAACGCAATAGCCACGAGTGCGTCGGTATGAGTTAAGTCGCTATTCAACAAAGCTTGATTGGCTTGAACGAGCAAGACGTCTGCTTTGTGTTTAGCAGCGTCAAGTCCCATCAAAGATACGTAGGTTGGTTTATCCGTGTCTGCGTCCTTACCCGGAGTTTTACCTAAAACCGCAGAGTCTGCGGTTACGTCTAAGATGTCGTCCACAACTTGAAAAGCAAGGCCAAGGGAGCTTCCAAATATTTTTAACTTAGCGAGGGTCTCCGCCGTAACGCCCGCGCACATGGCTCCTGCGAGCACGCTCGCCTCTAAGAGTGCACCCGTTTTAAGCTGATGCATGTGACTGAGCTTGGCTTCGCTTAAAACCTGCCCCACACTGGTTAAATCAATTGCCTGTCCACCAGCCATGCCGCTGTGTCCGGCCGCTCTTGCAATCAGGCCGCACAATTTGCCCTGGAGCGCATCGGGTATCAACGAATGCTCAGGTGTTAACACCTCAAAAGCCAAGGCTTGAAGCGTGTCACCTGTCAGCAATGCCATGGCCTCACCAAACTTCACGTGCACAGTTGGTTTGCCGCGTCTAATCACGTCATTGTCCATACACGGCATATCGTCGTGTACGAGTGAGTATGCGTGAATCAATTCGATGGCGCATGCCACTCTTAGTGCTGCCTCTCGCCTCCAAGCACTCTCAAGCGGATCTTGGTGGTGAATACCCACCTCAAATGCTCCTAATACCAAGAGCGAGCGTAAGCGCTTACCCCCGCCAAGAACCGCATACTTCATAACCTCAGACAGGTTAGCAGGTGCGCCCGGCGGTATCCATTTGTTTAAAGCGGTCTCGATCTCAGCCAAACCCTTGGCACTCCAAGAGTCTAAGTCAAAGGACTGGGTTAACTGGTTAACGTTCAAGGTGCGGCCGTCCAGGGTTTTAAATCACCGTCTTCTAGCAATTTGATTTGGTCTTCAACCGCCTCTAATTGCTCTCGGCAAAATTTAAGTAAAAAGGCCCCTCTTTTATAGGAGGTCAACAGTTTTTCTAAGGGTAACTGGCCAGACTCCATTTGGGCGACCAACTCCTCGATTTCGCCCAAAGCGCTCTCGTAACTCTCAGGAACAGGGGCCTGATCTTTAGGGGTCGAAACTGAAGGTGCCTTTGGCATGCGATTTAAGCCCAAGTGTTGGTAGAAAGTCTCAATTGTAGGACGATGAGCCCCCCCAAAGACGAGTACCCGGGGTAGAATCGGGGTTTTCCGCCAGAAATACCTGGTTTTCCCTATAACTTCTATTACTTCCCTGTGGGGAGTCTTTAGGTCAGGTCAAAATGTCTGATTTAAGTCTTCAACTGCAGCAGGCGTTTAGTCAACTTCCTGTCTCTAGCTACTCCGACGAAGCGCTTTTTAAGCGTGAAATCGATACTTTGTTCGCCAAAGGGCCGAACTACGTCGGTCACGCCCTGTCAGTACCAGAGTTGGGCGATTATCACGCGATCCAACAAGAGCGGGAGGGCCGTGTGCTGGTGCACACAGAGAACGGGATTGAACTGCTCTCCAACGTTTGTCGCCACAGGCAAGCGGTCATCCTTAGGGGACGGGGCAATCTGCGGGACACCAAAACTGGGGCCGGCACAAACGGGACCACATCCAATATTGTTTGCCCTTTGCACAGATGGACTTACTCAACAAGCGGAGAGCTGATCGGGGCACCTCACTTTGCACAGGACCCCTGCTTAAACCTTAACCGCTACAAACTCCAAGAGTGGAACGGACTGCTCTTTGAGGACAACGGGCGTGATATCACAAAAGACTTGCAGGCTTTGTCTCCGCTGTCGAGTCTTGACTTTACAGGTTACGCACTTGATCATGTTGAGCTTCACACCTGCAATTACAACTGGAAAACATTTATCGAAGTCTATTTGGAGGACTACCACGTGGGGCCCTTCCACCCAGGGCTTGGAAACTTTGTGACCTGTGAGGACTTGCGTTGGCAGTTCGGGGAAGAATTCTCCGTCCAAACAGTTGGCATTGCCAATCGCCTGGGTAAAGCGGGCTCACCCGTTTACCAGCGCTGGCAAAAAGAGCTCATGAAGTACAGAGAAGACAAGGTACCTGAGCACGGCGCTATCTGGCTCACCTACTACCCCAACATCATGGTGGAGTGGTATCCCCATGTACTGACTGTTTCAACACTTCACCCTATCAGTGCTACACAAACGATGAACCGTGTAGAGTTTTACTACCCCGAGGAAATCGTTGCATTTGAGCGTGAATTTGTTGAGGCTCAACGCGCTGCATATATGGAGACTTGCATAGAGGATGACGAGATTGCAGAGCGCATGGATGCGGGGCGACTCGCCCTTTTGCAACGCGGTGACAATGAGGTCGGCCCTTACCAAAGTCCAATGGAAGACGGTATGCAACAGTTCCACGAGTGGTACCGCAGGCGTATGAGTGGTGCGCTAAAACCTTAATCTCAAAATTAACCTAAGGCTTAAATTGGCTCAGCTCATAAACGCAGCTTATAAACTCAGCTCATAATTTAAGCGAGTTCCAGCCCAAATTTAATCAAAGCTTGTCTTCATCAAAACTCAGTTTCCACTAAAACATACTAGGTCATTTGTGCTGTACGAAACAATTATTTCAGCCTCCGAGCTTCAAACTTTAATCCGCAACTCTACCGAGCCCTCTCAAGTTGTTATCTTCGACTGCAGCTTTGATCTTGGTGACCCCGCCAAAGGCATAACTCAGTTTAAAGAGATCCGTATCAGCGGGGCTTTGTATGCAAGCCTCGATACAGACCTATCCGCGCACAACCCAGAAGACGCCATCAACGGGGGACGTCACCCACTCCCCAAAAAAGAAATCTTTACAGCTTGGTTATCCAAAATGGGCGTGACCAATAACACGCAAGTGATCGTCTATGACCGACAAGGGGTTAACTTTTGTGGCCGCCTGTGGTGGATGCTCAAATGGTGTGGTCACCCAGCGGTTGCCGTTCTTGACGGCGGCCTAAAAGCATGGACACAGTTGGGTGGATCAACACAAAGCGGGGAGCCCACAAAAGTAATCGCTACAAATACCCATTCATTTAAGCTTGGCACACCCCTTGTTCAGATGTTGAGCATTGAGGAGCTCAAGAGTGGATTGGCAAGCCAGAGTCCCCCGACTTTAGTGGACGCACGTGCAACTCCTCGCTTTAAAGGCGAGGTTGAACCACTTGATCCAATTGCTGGCCATATACCGGGCGCGCTGAACAGGCCCTTTAATACCAATCTAAGTGCAGAGGGCTTCTTTAAAAGCAAGGAGGAGTTGAGACAAGAATTTGACTCAGTGCTTAAGAATGCTGAACCCAGCAGTGTCGTTCATCAGTGCGGAAGCGGCGTGAGTGCAGTACCCAATTTGCTTGCAATGGTCATTGCAGGGTATGGGTACACGACACTTTATCCGGGAAGTTGGAGCGAATGGTCTAGAGTACCCGGGGCACCGGTTGAGCGCTAAAGTAGCAACTGCGAATACAAAATCCTCAGCGACACTCTTCGTTATTTGGGTTCACCAGGCCAGCCTATAAAGCTATTACTCTCTCTCTGCTGCCAAGTAACTTACCTCGCACCAGGCTTGGCACTTGATCGAACGCACACCTGACTTAGCAACACATTAGTTAAGACACCTACACTCCACCCTAACGATGACTTATAGCGTCAAAGAAATCTTTTATACACTCCAAGGTGAGGGCATTCGCGCGGGAACGCCGTCCGTGTTTTGTAGATTCTCAGGTTGTAATCTTTGGAGTGGTCGTGAGGCGGATAGAGCGGCCTCAATTTGCCAGTTCTGCGATACTGATTTTGTTGGAACCGACGGCACAAGCGGGGGCAAGTTTACACATGCCAGTGAACTTGCATCCATCATTGCCTCTATGTGGCCTGCCAACAAACCCAACCGCTATGTTGTGCTCACCGGGGGTGAGCCTTTACTACAGGTTGATGGTGCACTGATTGACGCCCTACACGCGCTCAATTTTAAAGTTGCGGTTGAGACCAACGGAACTATAGTTGCAACACCTGGTATTGACTGGATTTGCGTGAGTCCAAAAGCAGGTGCGGAATGGATTCAAAAGACGGGGCACGAATTAAAGCTTGTCTACCCCCAACCCTTACTGATGCCGAGCATGATCAAGAACACGGGCTTTGAGCATTACTTGCTGCAACCCATGGACGGGCCAGATCAAAAACCAAACACGGTTAAGGCCATCGATTACTGTCAAAAGAATCCCGAATGGAGACTTTCAGTTCAAACTCATAAAATTTTGGAGATTAGGTAGTGTCAGAAAATACCCATCTATTTGAGTTGTCACAAAGATTTTATTTTGAGGCAGCCCACACTCTGCACCGCAGTATAGAGACGGCGGGAAGTCTTCGCATACATGGACATACCTATGAAGCCGCGGTTAGTTTAAGGGGCACTCCAGACCCGGTCTCTGGAATGCTGATTGATTTGGGTTATCTCAGACAAGAGATAGAGCGGGTAAGGGCTATGCTTGATCATCATTTTTTGGATGAGGTAGGTGAGATTGGACCCGTTACCCTTGAGAACCTATGCGTTTTTATTAAAAAGCAATTAATTGCTCAAATCCCCACATTGTCCTGTGTGATGGTTGAGCGCAAGGCGAGTGGGGACAAATGTGTGCTCAGGTGGTAGGGCTTGAAAAGGTATGAGATTTCACGTTCGTCTGTTCTGAGTAGTTGCTATGTTAGACGTCACTTCTGATGTGTGTCGCGCCCAGACCGGTAAAACGCGGTTACTAAATAATAATTTTTCCTTCAAATGAAGGTTTGACTGTGAGCGTGAAAAGTCCTAGAGTCTAGACCGCAATAGTTCCCCCTTAAGTTGCAGTTCTTAGTTTAGATCGCCAAATAGTTTTAGTCTTAAATCCGGCGCAGAAGTCTGGGGAGATAACCAGATGGCAAAGAAGCGTTTGACAAAATCTAAGTCATTTATCATACCCACGGGCTTTCCGTTAAAGAAGAATTGGGCGCCTGAGTTGGGAATATATACCCCCGTCAAACTCTCTCCCTTATGGACGTTTGGAAAGACTTTCTCCAGCGTTTGGAGCCAAGCATTGGCTTTCTCAGCGTACACAGGACTTTGCTTTGAAATCTCATCTATAGAGCGTTTGGCGATATCTTTCCCATCAAAGTCTCGAAGGTAGAGTAAAT
>CAITYM010000154.1 GCA_903896615.1 uncultured Burkholderiales bacterium | reverse complement strand
TAGGATTAAAGCTTAGAGCGGGATAAAGACTTGCGTTAATCGCGTGAGAGGTAAAGCACATAAGCAGTGTGTTGCCATCAGCAGGGGCTTTTGCCACAAACTCAGCAGCTAAGTTACCCCCTGCGCCCGGACGGTTCTCTACAACAATGTTCCTTGAGAGTTGCGCGCCGAGTGCGTGAGCGAGTATTCTTGCCGTGGTGTCCGTTGTGCCACCGGCTGGTGCGCCCACTAATATTTTGATTGGCGCGCCCTGCACCAACTGTCCTTGAGCGCTGATTAGACAAAGTAGGCAGCTTGTGCACACAAGCCAGCGCAAACAGCAAGTAAAGCCAATACCGCGCACCGCAATCCGCCTTAGGCTACAGTTCAAACTATTGAGGAGAAAAGAAAAGTGCTTCATAGACCCAGATAGGCAAGTCTTAGTTCATCACTGGCGAGGAGTTCATCCGGAGTCCCGCTGAAGCGAACGCTGCCGTTCTCTAAAACATAAGCCCTGTCCGCACACTCAAGCGACTGTCCAACATTTTGTTCAACTAGTAATATAGACAGATCAGATTGCTTAAGCTTCACGATCAACTCAAACATCTCCTCAACCAGTAGCGGTGATAGCCCAAGAGAGGGCTCATCCAAGACCAGTAACTTGGGCTCTGCCATCATGCCCCGCCCGATTGCGAGCATTTGTTGCTCGCCCCCGCTCATGGAGCCCGCAAGTTGATTGGACCGCTCTTTAAGTCTTGGGAAAGTACTGAAAACTTTCTCTAAATTCTCAAGTCGATTTGCTTGACCTCTTTTGTACGCGCCGAGCAGTAAGTTTTCTTGCACATTTAGATTGGGGAATATTTTTCGCCCCTCAGGCACTTGTATCAGACCGCAACCCACTACTTCAGTGTAATCAAGGGCGGATAAATCTACCGAGTCAAAATAAATAGTCCCACTTGTGGGCTTGATAAGCGCGCTCAAGGCAGAGCACAGCGTGGTTTTACCAGCCCCGTTGCTACCGAGTAATGCGACCATTTCCCCCTTGCCTATCTCTAAGCTCACGTCTCTTAGGATTTCAAGCGTACCTTTGTGACTCCCACTGGCTCCTGAGGGATAGCCTGCACTCAAATGATTAACCTGTAGCAGTGGACTCCTCATGGGTGAGCTTTCATATCTAGTTTTGTGCTTTTGCGGTTTAAACGCTCAGCCGTGCCTTTACCGAGATAGGCTTCAATCACCATTTCATTTTGTGTCACCTCGCGCGGCGTTCCCTCAGCGATCAACGCACCGTGATCGAGTACATATACTTTTTCAGCTAAATTCATCACTGCTTGCATCACGTGCTCAATCATGAGCACCGTGACACCCCCAGTTACTAAGCTTTTAACAAGAGGAATCATCTCTTGTATCTCCCTTGGATTCAGACCCGCTAACACTTCGTCTAACAGTATGAGCTTGGGTTGAGTGGCTAAAGCTTTAGCCAATTCAAGCCTTTTTCTAAACGCAATCGTTAAATCACTTGATAATTTGTGAGCGTGCGGGAGCAGTCCCATTTTCTCAATCACATGGGATGCGTACTCTAGTGCTAATGATCTTTTGGTGTAATGCAAATGAGCACCCACCGCTACATTCTCTAAAACCGTCTGTCCTGCAAAGGGTTGCACGATTTGAAAGGTACGAGTGAGTCCATTTCTGGCATTATCAAAGGGCGCTACGCCTGTTATGTCAACTCCGTTGTAATAAATAGTTCCTGTATCAGGCTTTATAAAACCTGAGATGAGTGCGAATAAAGTTGTCTTACCCGCCCCGTTTGGCCCGATCAATGCGGTTAAAGAGTTTTTGTGAACTTCTAAGCTCACATCGTTTACAGCTTTAAGCCCTGCAAATGACTTAGCCACAGAGTGTAGGCTTAAGATGTTGGTGCTAGGGGATTTTGAAGACACTTCAATATCATCTGAAAAAGGAGTACTAGACACATTCATCATTTGCCTCCTATGGTAGGAGAAGTGACTGGAGTGACTGGAGTGACTTGGGTGTCTGAAAATTTTGGCGAGTTTGTGCTCTTTTTTAGGCTTGCTCGGTCTGTGCCCTTCTCTGCATTCTCTGCATTCTCTGCATCTCGTCCCTTCAGATCGTCGGCACCATCAACATCCTTTGTGTTATTTGTATTGTTTGGTCGTGAGAACAAAGTCCTCACTGATACCCCCAACCCCGTAAGCCCAGTAGGTGCGAATAAGACGATGAACACCAAAACAAATCCGTAAATCACCATATTGATGCCCGGTATTTGTCCGAATAAATT
>CAITYM010000153.1 GCA_903896615.1 uncultured Burkholderiales bacterium | reverse complement strand
TGCCAAGACACGTAGCCTGTAGTTGTTGAAATTCTTGAATCCATACGCACGTCTGGACATCATCTCCATTTTAGTGTGAAACCCCTCCGTGATCCCATTGGAGTAGGAGAACCTCCACATCCTCATGACTGGATCAATCCAAGATTTCAGCGTATTGGCCAACGCTTTGGCAGGACTGTCCTCGAACTGATTCAAGAGTTCCAGCAACTTTGGAATCATTTTCCTTGCTTGCTTGGCTCTTATGGTTTTAATGAGCAGTAAGGAATTCAAGCGTTGCTTTGCATGGTAGATGGCCTTCAGTACTGGGTACTGCGCTAAGTACTGATCGAGATTGATTCTTTGCTCAGGTGCAAGCTTCCACTCATGCCTACGCATCAAACTCAGCAGTCCCTTGTTCTTCCTACCGACCGCATCATGCTGCTACCACAGCTTCAAGAAATGATGATTCACCAAACGGATCACATGGAAACGGTCGGCAATGATTTTGGCGTTGGGGAAGTACTTTTGCACGATACTTCTGTAAGTCTCTGACAGATCCATGACCACGTACTCCACATTCTCCTTACCCTTTAAACGGGTCAAATAGGCCTGCAGGCTTGGCTCTGAGCGCCCTAGAACGACGTCGAATACTTTGTGATTCTTCAGATCCACAAGGGTTGTAGCGTAGCCCTTCTTCTTGCTAAAGAAATGCTCGTCTATTCCCAGGACGCTTGGACAGGGACGAGACGACATCTCAGAGACCCGTCGCTTAATGAAGTGCTGGTACCAGCGCTCAACCGTTGCACTACCGATCTGGTGAGTCTGAGATAACTGGCTCTGGCTAACCCCACCGTTATGTGCCTCAAAGACCTCTAATCGGTATGACTCGGTCGATCTGACCCGAGGTCGGATACCAGGAAAGCGGTGCCTAAAGTAGCGGTTACAGCTTTGGCAGTGGTATTTGGGAACTGTCAGATGTACCAGTAATAATCGGTTCCCCTGACGGGTGTGCTTGAGGGTTCTAGTGTGAGTGGCATTAATACGAACATGACCGGTATGGCAGTAAAGACAGGCTTGGCGGCGCTTGGGTTTAGCCCAGACCTGCATTTGATTACTGCCGGGATCAACTCTCAGGATTTCTAAACCCGAGAGCCCTAATATAGAATCGATTTGGGACATTGGTATTACCTCTATTAAACAAGTTCTTCGTAACAACTAGTTTAATAAAAATACCTTAGTCCCCCGTTTATGATGAAAAGCCACGAAATGACCAAAAAAATCAAATTGAATTCATTTTGTTTTGTTTTGTTGAAATTAATAACTACATTGGCTTTTTAATAAAAAATTCAATCCCATTAAAGTTATCAAAAGTGGTGGCAGTTGATAAACCATAAGCTCTCATCGACCAGCCACCATTTGAAATCATTCCTAGCATTTTCGGTGAACCTGTTGGGAATGTGCTGTTGGTAACGCTTGGCACCCAATAAAATCCAGTGGCAGGTGTATTTCCATAGAAGGTTAATCCATCTGCTGCGGTGTATGAGGAGTTAGCCACATTTACGCTTGCGACTGTAGTTCCAGCACCAGTATTAGTATCCCCTGTAACAAAATTCCATGAGGAGTTAGGATTAGCTTGGGCCACTCTAGCGAGGTACCAAGCGGTTGAAGAATTTTGTGTATCCCCAACGGCAGGTAAAGTTACGTTCTTAGACTTGGTTCCAACGACAAGAGCAGTGAACGGTAAGCTGGAAGTTGTTCCATTCATTAACATAAAAATCGTTGGTTGCTGTTGAGTAGTAATTGCAAATGCTTTTACTGTTGTTGAACCGTCAGTACAGGTTACCATGCCTTGATTTGGAGTGCCACAAGTTAAATTACTAGGACTACCCGAAGTCAGAGACCCGCAGCTTGGAGTACCGTTAGTCAGAGAACAACTTGCAGTAGTTATATTTCCAGAACTATCTATAGCTAGTTGCATTGGCAAAGTTGCTTGATAATAATTTGGTGAATTACCGAATGCAACGTACCCTAACATTGGATATGTACCAGCATATTGACTGCTTTTAAGACTTTCAGTGCTTTGAACGGGAATACCTAAACCGAATAAAAAGGTGTTGTTAGAAAATGCTTGCTTCCAAGCAAATATTGAACTTTTACTGAAATATGCAGTAATTACAGATGCGAGATTTCCTCCAGAAGCAGGAATAGTAATTGTGAAAGCGCAAGGCACTGCAGTTCCACCACTTGTCAGTTGAGAAACTGTGTAATTCGTGCCACTACCGTAGACATTGGCTGTCATTGCGCCAAGGTTAATAGTCCACTCGGACTGAGTAGATCCGTTGTAGAGAAATGTCCAATAGTTACCACCACGAACATACGGGCAACTACCTAATTGTGTGGCGGCAGGACCTAGGGTCGAAGCCGTAGCGGCAGCTACAGTAGCAGTATTAGCATTTGTAATTGCTGCAGATAATGTGGATAACGAAGTGTTTGCAGCTGTTAAAGTTGCAGCTAGCTGGTCTAACTTCTGGTCAAGTGCAGATCCTGAGGATGAAGACGTTGCTGGAGTAAATGAACTCTTTAATGCATCAAATTGAGTAATGTCTATGCCCATTGCTGTTAATGCAGTCTGAATTTTTGTTTGAGCAGCAGCAATATTAGCTACCGTAATCATCTGAGCATATGTAGTTGTGAAGTTCGCCCAAACTGTAGATGAATTGGCCCCAAATAATGCATCCGAAATCAAGTGAGTTAAAGGTGTGACATTCGCAGTAGTTGCACCATTTTCTAATATGGAATAATAATTTTGCCCAGTACTAGGTACTGTAATTTGAACCATACATGGCAAGGTGGCATTAGTTAATGTTAGAGAATAATTACCATTACTATCTGTAGTAGTTGGTGTAACAGTACCTGCTAAACATTGAGCGGTAACTGTGCCGTTTGCAATTGCAGCCCCCGTAGCACCAATCCCAGTAATGTTAGAAAGAATGTTTGCACCACCAGATGAACTTGCACCACCACCTCCTCCACAACCTGTTAACAAAGAAAAAAATAAAATAAATGTTAATTTTTTAATCATATAAGTGAGGTCTGTAAAGTGGACTGACAGGCTGTTTAAATCGTGGAGCACTCAATATTAATCTATTTTTTATAAGTTTCTTACTTTTAAAACAAAATAGTTGTCAGTTTTTTATTAATAAATTAAAGGTACTTTTGTATTCATATAAAATAAATTTATAAAAGTAAATCTGAGTTAGCCCCTTAAAAGACAGTCCCTCCGGTATTCCTTAAACGGTAATCGTTCCATAGAACCATAGGCGTTAGAAGTAGAATTTTCTTAATTGAGAGGTTCAACATGAAAAAATCAAGATTTACGGATAGTCAGATATTAGATGCGGTAAAAAGGGTTGAGGCCGGATTTGCAGTTCCTGATATTTGCAGGGAGTTGGGCGTCAGCACGGCTACCTTTTACAAATGGCGTTCTAAATACGGGGGGGAGGGACGTCCCTTTGATGTCCAAGATGAATGAGCTTACGGATTTACACGGATATTCAAAATTTTCATGAATCCAAAACTCCAAGGGGGGCTAGATTGAAAAAAGGAGCGGGAATTGTTCTTTGATGAGA
>CAITYM010000152.1 GCA_903896615.1 uncultured Burkholderiales bacterium | reverse complement strand
TTGCTAAAAGGACTTTGAAATGAAGGCACTTGACAATCTAAAGACTGCTTGGGAGGACTCGTCAAAGAATGCAAAACTTGCAGCAGTAGCAAGCGTGGCAGTTCTTGGGTTGATTATCTTTATTCAAGCGAATCGTAATTCAGAAGTTCAGGCGAATGCTCTAAAAGCCTCTGCGGAGGCTGCAGCTAAAGCACAAATTAAAAATGATCCCCTGAACTTCTCAACCGTGAGAACTCTGCCCGTTGTGAACCGCAATCAAGGACTTGAAGACGAGGATAAGCGAATTAATGTACTGGATGAACAAATCAAGAAGCTACAGGCCACAACCGATGACTTCGTTGCAAAATTTCTTAATAAAACTGCACTAAATCCAGTCACACCTACCCCAACCGCTTTTAACTCAAACCCGTTTAACCAAAACGTCTCGCAATCCAGTGCAAACATGGATTTAAATAAAAAGATAGAGACTCCTCCGCCCATCAATTTTGATACAACAATCAAAAAGAACTTAAATGAACTTGAATCAAAGGGTTCTGGCGATAACGCTACGGCCCTCGACGAGTCAATCTCTGGACCTACCTCTCCCACATTAAAGGTTTGGGAGGCAGCAAAGAGAGCAGATCCTGTGAAGTCTAAAGACCCAGAGCTCGTGATTCCTGCTAATTCATTCCTTGAAGGTGTGCTTTTAAGCGGTGTCAATGCGAGGGCTAAGTTTGGAGCACAAAGTAGCGGCGGTGGTGGTAGCGGCGGGGGGGGTGGATACGGTGCGACCGGTGGAAGTATTTCTGCAAATGATGTGGGGACCCCATTTGTTACAAAGCTTAAAAACAATGCCGTTTTACCCAACGGATGGAAGGTCTCGGATTTAGGGGATTGCTTCGTTGGGGGTAGCGCTAGAGGCGAAATCCCAACAGAACGAGCCCTTGTTGTTGCAAAAACAATATCTTGTATTGGTACTGACGGAGTGGTCTGGGAAGGCGAGATGAATGCTTACGGGGTAGATATTGACGGCAAAAACGGTTTAGCAGGTAAGTTGGTTAGTAAAGAGGGTCGATTGATTAGAGACTCAGTCATTGCGGGTATGGTGGCAGGATTTGGAAGCTCTTTCTCACCATCAGCGATTCCGGCCTACAACTCAACGGCTACGAGTGGTCAGACCACTGGAGCCCAGTACCCAAACGGCTCCCTGATTGCTCAGTCCTCAATCGGGCAAGGTATCTCGCAGTCTTCACAACTCATTACCCGGTTTTACCTAGATTACGCGAACTCTGTGTTCCCAGTTGTTGAAGTGAACTCTGCTACGCACATTACTTGGGTATTACTTAAATCCTTAACACTCACCAAGAAAAAATACGGAGTTCAGTTGTGAAAAAAATATTGTTCGCAATTCTCATAATACAGTCCTTAGCTGGATGCGCCAATTGGTTCACCCCTGTTGGATCTGATACATACGACTGCAACAGACGAGACGATCCGGCGAGTCCTCATTGCCGCAGCATGCGCTCTGTAGATGATTCAACGATGGGCTCAATCCCACCAACACGCTATGACCGCAAGTTCTCGATGACTGAGGTTGATGAACTAAACGGTATATCTCAAGAAAAAAATCTAGGAACAGCTAAAGCTAAAGAACTAGGTCAAGGTCAAGGGCAAGGACAAAGTCAAACACAAGCCGCGCTGAGCACAGATAGTAAAAACACAACCTTAAGGGACGCAGGCTCAGCAGTCATCCCAGGTATGCCAGTTAGGCAAGGCCCTATTGTTCAACGCGTGTGGATCCAAAAATTTAAGACAGATAACGACACACTCGTACAAGACACCTATGTATACAAGGAAGTCCAGGCCACACGTTGGTCCGGCTTTAATGACGGTACACCAACCGCGCAGGAATCTAAAACTGCAGCAGTCTATCCGCACAAACCAATTAAAGAGGAACTCTCCTCACCTATTTCGTCAGCAGTCCCAACACCTTCGGGTGGAAGTACTTTTGGAGAAAACGTTTCTTCAGTCTCTACTGAGGACTCGTTGACAGCAGGGGCGGTCAATGTCAGCCCCTCAAAGCCTAATTAGTCTGGAGTAATTCTAATGAAGCCTCGCCCATGTTGTATTTCTAACTTCTTGTATTTTTAACTTTAAGGTATTTTCAAATGTTTAAATCTATCCGCACACTTGCAGCCAATCGCACAGCTCTATTGACACTAGGTGCAGTAACGGCTGTCGCCGCCATTGGCGCCTTCAACGGCGGAACAGCGGTGGTTCAAGGGCCATTTGCAATCCCCATTGCAACGATCACCGAGTACGCACCATCCATTGGAATTTACGGAGCCATTGTTGCGGTCATCATGGCAGTCTGGTCTTTTGCACATGGCAAAGGACTCTCAACCATTGGAGTTCCAATTATTGTTTTGATGCTGTCAGAGTTAGGTATCCCCTTTATCTCTACATTGTCAACAACAGTGCGCGACCCACTCTCTGTTCCGAGCGCATTAACTGAACCTGCTTCACCTTCCGCTCTTACATCTCTCGCAGGAACTGGATCAGTTTAAGCATTTCATACGTAGTAAACATGGTTAGTAAATAGCTTGCGCGCCGAGCGGGGTTCGCCCCCTTTGGCATTTGTTTTTTATTTTTTTAATCCTTTAGTTTTTAGTTACCAGTTTCAAAGGTTTCGATGTTTGATTTTAAAAATAGTACCAAAGCTCAAAAGATAAGTAGCATCATTCATCTAGATTCCTTTGAAGCTCACAATAATATTATTG
>CAITYM010000151.1 GCA_903896615.1 uncultured Burkholderiales bacterium | reverse complement strand
TATACAGCAAGTAAATGACTTTTTCGGTGAGTTCTGGATTTATCAAAATACGCACTTACAGTTAATACAACTAAGGGTTAGCTGGCAGTACAGATAAGTCACGCCTATTCAAACCCATTAACTTAATTTTAAACCTATCCCAAGATTTGAGCAACAAAGCTAGCGCTATACCGAACTTTGATAATCCTATACAAAATCATCCCAAAAGTGCTTGATCTGCCACCATGAGAACTAAGGCAACTAAGCGCATTTCGGGCAACAATCGCACAGCGCAGACTACGCCGTGTACCAACCACCTGCGGGTAACGCGCCACTTAGTGCTACATAGGCTCAAAGCCTAGTTGGCTATTTAGCGCAAAATTACGGAGCCAGAAGAAAATACTCAACCAGCCAAATGATCACAGAGTAACTTAGCAATATGAACGGCAGAGCTCGCCGTGTTATCCGTGATCTGGTGCCTGCAACTTGTACCCCCAGCTACAACGATGCAGTTTGGATCCTCTCTCAAAGCGGGCAGTAGTTTTAATTCAGCCATTTTCACGGATGCCTCATAGTGCTCTGACTCATAACCAAAACTACCTGCCATACCGCAGCAACTGCTCTCAATAAGTTTAGCTTGTGCACCGGGAAGTAAGCAAGCAACCTGAAGCACTGTGTCCATCAGATCAAACGCCTTTTGATGGCAATGGCCGTGAATTTTGATGGCTTTCTCAGGCGGTATTAACCTTGACTTTAAAAGATCTAATCTCCCCGCCTTACTCTCTCGTGCTAGAAACTCTTCAAAGAGGAGTGCTACGCTTGAAACTCTTTGTGCTCGTTCACCCAACCCCATCACCAAACCCTCGTCACGAAGGGTAAGTAAACAACTAGGTTCTAAGCCAACAATTGCAATCCCCCGCAGTGCAAATGCGTTTAGATGATCCAACAGTCGGTTGAGTGATGCTTTGGCTTGATCGACCATGCCAACGGATAAGAAGGTGCGTCCACAGCATAGATGTTGGCTTTGACTGCTTACCCCTTGACTGCTTAACCCTTGACCGTTTAATCTTTGATCCTCTATTACTTGAGAGCCGTCTTTGGCTAAAACGTGAACCCTGTACCCGCTCGCTTGCAAAACACGAAGCGCAGCACGAGCGTTCTCACCCCCGTGCTCAAAATATCCATTAAATGTATCCACAAAGAGCACAACAGAGCGACTTATATCTGGATTCATTAGCAATTCATCTCGAGAAATACCGCTATGTGCTGTGTTGAAAAAGTGTTTTTCAGACCAACTGGGTAACGATCTCTTTGAAGAAAAGCCAAATAAAGTTTCACTGAATTTGGATAAAATTTTGCTTTTATTTCTAAAATTTAAGATCCTCGCAAAGCGGCTCGCAACGCCAGCATATTTAGGTAAGTATCCAATTAAATAATCTCGAAGCGTAAATCCGTGCTTTGACTTGTATTGATGGGTTGACTCAATCTTCATGCGAGCCATGTCCACCCCCGTTGGGCACTCCCGCTTGCAGCCCTTACAACCCACGCACAGTTCAAGTGCCTCTCTAACCTGTGGACTTGTTAAACCCTCCGCCCTGCCATGTCCCTTTAGTTGTCCAGACAAGGCCAGTCTGAGCGTATTTGCACGCCCTCTAGTAAGGTGTTTCTCGTCCAGCGTAACGCGGTAGCTCGGACACATCGTACCTGCGTCAAACTTTCTGCAGTGCCCATTGTTGTTGCACATTTCTACGGCTTTGGAGAACCCCAGAGCAGGGTCTCCTCCCGTTCCAGGCGCTGATACTTCCTCCGTCACAGGATTGTTTTTTACATCCCATGCGCTCCAGTCCAGTGCTGTTTGCACAGGAATGACTTTGTAAGCTGGTTGGAAACGCAAAATACTTTGATCATCCATTTTCGGGGGATCGATGATGCGATTGGGACTGAACAAATGAAGGGGGTCTAAATAATTTTTTATGGATCTAAAAGCTTCGTTGATCTGATCCCCAAATTGCCA
The DNA here is from genome assembly GCA_903896615.1 of uncultured Burkholderiales bacterium. Classification (GTDB taxonomy): domain Bacteria; phylum Pseudomonadota; class Gammaproteobacteria; order Burkholderiales; family Burkholderiaceae_C; genus Limnohabitans. The sequence goes on along the minus strand of CAITYM010000151.1, from coordinate 33,680 downwards.
CTGTATCCACTCCCCCCTACATAACCCATCCCCGTGCTCGCCGCTGTAGGCGCCCTTATATTTTGCGACTAAACTTGCCGCCTCCTCAGCAATAGCCCGCATCTTGAGTGCCCCGTCGCGTCGCATATCTAAAATAGGACGCACGTGCAATGTGCCAACTGAGGCGTGTGCATACCAAGTTCCATGGGTACCGTTTTTATGAAAAACTTCGGTCAATGCACTTGTGTATTCAGCCAATGATTCAAGGGGTACAGCGCAGTCCTCTATGAAACTCACAGGCTTGCCGTCGCCCCTTAGGCTCATCATGATGTTGAGGCCCGCCTTTCGAACCTCCCACAAATTTTTCTGAGCAACTTCATCAACCATCTCAACCACGCTGTGGGGCAGTCCTAAGTCCCCCATCAACTCCACGAGTTCACAGAGTTTTAGGAGCAACTCTGATCTGGAGTCGCCGCTGAACTCAACCAATAAAACTGCAGCCGGTTGTCCATTATTAATATGGGGGGACAAGGCTGTCCGGATCGTAGGGGCAAAAGCTGGGTTTTGAAGACTCAACTCAATCATGGTTCGGTCAACCAACTCAACTGCGCTTAGACGGGAGCCGCCCATTTTCACAATATGTTGGGGAGCGTCCATGGCCGCGTAAAAACTAGGGAAATTTACAACCCCTAGCACCTTGTATTGCACAGCGCTACTCAGTCGGAGTTGGAGGGCTTGCGTGAGCCCAAGCGTACCCTCGCTACCTATGAGCAGATGAGCGAGATTTACACCCCCCTTTGTTGTGTAAGGTCTCTCACTTTGAGGGTGAAAAATATCTAAGTTGTAGCCGGCAACCCGCCTTAAAACCTTTGGCCAGCGAGCATTGATTTCAGGCTCTAATTGGTCGGCCAACCCTTTTACAAAGTTGCCGATTTCTTTTGCACGAGCACTTGCACCTTCAAAAGCACCTAGCTTTATTAACTCCCCACTGCTAAGCAAAGTCGTTAAGCCTTCTACGTTGTGAACCATATTGCCGTAGGCTAAGCTTCTACTTCCGCAGGAGTTGTTACCGGCCATACCGCCCAGAGTTGCCTGCGCGCTTGTGGACACATCAACCGGGAACCAAAGCTTGTGTTGCTTTAACTGCGCGTTCAAGTGGTCTAGGACCACGCCTGGTTGGACCTCTACAGTTTGATTTTTAAAGTCAACATGGCCAATCCTATTGATGTACTTTGAATAGTCAATGACCAAACCTACACCCACAGTTTGACCGCATTGACTAGTACCGCCACCCCTTGGAACAATGGGGACCTGCAGATCCCTACAGATATCAACGGCTAGGCGAACATCATCTAATGTTTTGGGAACCAAGACCCCAACAGGCCTAACCTGATAGATGGAGGCGTCAGTTGAATACCGCCCCTTATCAGCGGTGCTCCAAAGTACCTCCCCTTGTGTTTCACTTTGCAAGCGTTTGGCGAGTAACTGAGCAACATCGTTGTCAGGTGTGTTGAAGAATTTGGAGGAAATGCCACGGGAATTTGAAGGATTCTTGAGTTGCTGAGGTGTCAGTGGTGCGTTCATTTAAGTGATTGGGTTGGCGATCTGAAGAATTGGTGAATTGATGAATTGCGAAGTGAGTTAGTTCAAGGCCTCAAAAAAATAAGAGCCATCAATAAATAGGTTAACCAAGGGACACTCAAATCGAAGGGGCCCAATTGAACAAGAACCCAGCGAGTTGCACCTCGCAAAACAAGCTAAGTTACACGTTGGTTCTGGCCACCCAGTAAACGGCACCGTTTGGCCCGTATTTTTCGCTGTGCGGCACGTGCGGCTCAAGATGAAAAGTGTCTCCCACTTTTAAGTGTTGACTCTTTCCGTCCACAATGAGCCACATCTCACCTTTAACGATTAGTGCATCTGCTTTAAAAGGATGCGAATGCACGTCCACGACTTGATTGGGAGTCCACTCTCTATGAAGGACCTCTGAGCATCCCTTGGCAATAGAGTTGGTTTTAAAATCTTCAAAAGTAGGTAAATTCATAATCGCAATAAGTTTAAATTAGATGAGTAAGTATCCAGGTGCATTCAATTCAAATGCAATCAAACACTGACTGAGCAATCAACACGGCTACCATTTTATATTTACGAGAACCTGGGATCTCGGTGTAATTTTGATAGGGGGAGAGTTTTAAAAAAAATATTCTTTACAAATATCTTTTACAAATATCCTTCACAAATATCCTTCACAAATATCCTTTAAAGCCAACCATTAAATACTACCCGCTCAATACTTTCGAGTAGAGTATTCCCGAGTAGTGTCACGCACAAAACAGACGCACTCGTATGTAATAATGATTAGCTACTTTTAAAGGGCATCTCCCCTCACCTAGGCTGCCAAACTGCGCGTTTTAATACTATGCTAAATCTCGACTTTCATCCAACTGGGCGTCATTTCCTGCAAATACCTGGCCCCTCTCCCGTGCCTGAGAGGGTGCTTAGGGCGATGAGTTTGCCAACCATTGATCACCGGGGACCTGAATTTGGACACTTGGGTCTAAAGGTTTTAAGGGACATTCAACAGATTTTTCAAACTACGCAACCCGTCATCATCTATCCAGCCTCAGGCACAGGAGCCTGGGAGGCAGCGCTTTGCAACGTGCTGAGTCCAGGTGACGAAGTGCTTATGTACGAAACAGGTCACTTTGCCGCTTTGTGGCACAAGATGGCTTCAAGACTTGGCATTAAAACCCGTGTAATTGCCCTGGAGGGCACAAACGACGGCATTCCCAATGCATGGCGAAACGGTGTACAGGTGGATCTCATTGCTCAACACCTTAGAGAGGATCATAAGCACGCCATTAAAGCGGTTTGCGTTGTTCACAATGAGACTTCGACCGGTGTCACGAGCAACATTCACGCAGTTCGTCAAACGCTTGATGAATTAAAGCACCCCGCACTCCTGATGGTTGATACGATCTCTGGATTGGCGTGTGCACAGTATAAGCACGACGCATGGGGAGTTGATGTCTCAATCAGCGGCTCACAAAAAGGGTTAATGCTCCCACCAGGCATGAGCTTTAATGCGCTATCTCCAAAAGCAATTGAGGCAAGCAAACATGCAAAATTGCCCAAAGCATTTTGGGCTTGGGATGAAATAATTGAAATGAACAAAACAGGCTACTGGCCCTATACGCCCAACACTCACCTGTTATACGCTTTAAGCGAGGCATGTGACATGATCTTAGATCCTCATAGCGGAGGACTAGAGGGGGTTTTTGCAAGACATAAACGCAGTGCCGAGGGAGTAAGGTCAGCCGTTAACGCCTGGGGTCTATCCATTCAGTGCGCAGATGCGTCCGTTTACTCCCCCGTTCTGACGGGGGTCTTACTGCCTAAAGAGTTTGACGCTGACGCAGTGCGTAAAACGATTTACGAGCGCTTTGACTGCTCACTCGGCACGGGGCTTGGAAAGATAAAGGGCCGAATGTTCCGCATCGGACACTTAGGGGATACGAACGACCTTACACTTTTGGGTACTTTAGCGGGATGTGAAATGGGACTTAAAGTTTGCGGCATTGCTTTGAAGGCAAGCGGTGTGCAAGCGGCGATGGATTACTTTGCATCCAATCCAGTCACAAAGCCAAGCGCAAAAAATATCTAAAGATGATGTAAGTTAGAAGCGTTGGATTTGCAACAAAATTGGAGTGGCAATGTGCATTAACTCGCTTGCCCCTTTATCCACAACAAATCTATTCGACTTGCAAGCCAAGTAACGACTGGCCTTTCAAAATATTTGTATACAAACAAAGAAAAGATAAAACTTAACAACCAACCCAGCGTGATGAAGGACCAAGCACTTAGGTCACCTTGAAACTGGAATCGGTACCAAATCCCACTTAAAACAATAATAATCGCAAAGTGATTCAAAAACAGTGCATATGATGAATCACTCAAAAGATGCAAATACTTTGCTCGCGCTTTTAAAGTATCGGATGGGTTAAGGCGAGTAGCCAGGTACAAACAAAGTGCAGTCACTATTGCGATGGCAATTCGCGCTCTAGGTGCGTATACGAAAGCCCCAATCGCCATAAACACCGTAAAGGCAAAGATTTTTAACGCGCGCGGGTTCTGGGTGGACCAGTACGCCAACATTCCAAGCCCATAAGCGCCAAAGAAATATACTGCGTAGTCGTCTAGATCAGGATTTAAATTAAAAAACCATAATGACATCAGGCTCAAGCAACAAATAAGGATTAAATGTCCTTTAAGATAGTTTTTTCCTCGTAGGAAATTAGCCAGCCAAATTAAAAATACAGTCGCAATAAATAATTGCAAATCAATTGACACGTACCAGACTCCAACTGTGAGGGCGTCAAGTTGCAAAACGTTTTGAACCATAAAGAGATGGCCCAAAAATTTAATCCATGTCGGCTCACCCGGCAACCAACTATCCACGCCTAATGCTGCAGTTGCACCCTCAATGTTGTTGCGCATCGCCGCTGCTGCAAGCACAGTGATGATGAGCGCGATGAAATAAGAGGGGAGTAGACGAAAGTACCTTCGCACAATCAGTGGCAGGGGAGATATTTTTTCTTGCCTTGCAAACGAGCGAGCAACCAAATACCCAGAGGTCACCAAGAACACCTGAACCACCATACGTGCATCTTCAAAAAGAATGCTTACCAAGCCACTCCAAGTCAAACTCAAGGCTTCAGCCATAGGGCTGTAAGCGATAAAGTGATGCAGCACAATAAGTTGCGCTGCAATCGCTTTAAATGCATCGACTGTTAAGGAACGTGTTCTCAAACCAAATCTCTCCCAAGCATGGACAAACGGGAATCAAAATAAAAATTTATAGATTGCAGGACTTGCAAGCCAATCTTTTTTTGCAACAACTCTCTAAAGATAGAAATACAATGAGGGGGCAATGAGTTTTTGATAAATATTTCAAATGAACTGCACTTAAACTTACCAAGACCTCTTAGTTGTACCCACATTAAAACGAATACACGCACATTTTGCAAAGCATCACTCACCCACCCCTTTCTTGGATAGAGGAACACGAGCCTTTGCCGGACCCCGCAGATGCTTGGGGCCCCGAAAGTCGCGCGCCTGGCCTGCTCGCCGCGGGCGATGACCTGAGCACCCAAAGACTTAGGGAGGCTTATTCCAAAGGAATTTTCCCTTGGTACAGCCAGTCTCAACCCGTCTTGTGGTGGAGCACCGACCCCAGGATGGTCTTGATGGTCGATCAATTTCGTATTCATCACTCTTTTAAAAAAACTCTAGCTTCTTTTATCAAAAATTCCAGTTGCGAAATCAGGTTTAACTCTGACTTCTCAACTGTGATCCAAAACTGCGCACAAAGGCCCGCCAAAAAAGCCCAAACCCTCAACGCCGAGTCCACACACAAACAAGAGGCAACGGGCGGAACTTGGATACTGCCGCAAATGCAAACCACCTACCAAGAGGCCCATCAAGAGGGCTTTGCCCACAGCGTGGAGACCTGGATAGACGGAGCTTTAGTGGGCGGACTTTACTGCGTATCTTTAGGCAAAGCAGTGTTCGGCGAATCGATGTTTAGCCTTCAAAAGGATGCATCCAAAATTGCACTCGCCGCACTGGTCGCATTTTGTAGGGCACATCAGATTGTAATGATAGATTGTCAACAAAATACGAGTCACTTGGCATCTCTTGGGGCTAAAGAGATGCCCAGAGCAAGATTTATAGAATCCATAAAAATCTCGCAACAAGAACCCGCCCCTGAATGGGTATTCCTGAAAGACTATTGGCATGAATTATTTGTTTAGATTTTTTGAGAACCACTCAAAATTTCCGAATTTTGGATTAAACTTTTTTGTGTGACCGACCTCAAAGACCTCCCACTCCATGCATTGCAGTTTTATGCAACCGCACCCTATCCCTGCAGTTATTTAGCAAACCGACTTGCTCGCTCACAAGTCGCAACACCCAGCCACCTTATCCAAAGTGACACTTACTCGGAACTGGTAACACAGGGCTTTCGAAGAAGTGGACTGTTCACCTACCGCCCCTATTGCGACGGCTGTAAGGCCTGTATACCGCTTAGAGTGGTCGTAAACTCCTTTGCACCCAACAGAAGCCAGCGAAGAGCTTACAAGGCCAACCAAAGGCTCCAAACTCGCATTACCACCCTTGGCTTTAAAGAGGAGCACTACGCACTCTATCTTCGGTATCAGATGGCAAGGCACAGCGGGGGGGGGATGGACCAAGACAGCGTGGATCAATATTCACAGTTTTTACTGCACAGTAGAGTGAACTCCAGACTGGTGGAGTTTAGAGCGCCGGGTACAGGACCCATGCCCGGCGATCTCAAAATGGTTGCTATTTTGGATCTACTCAATGACGGCCTATCTGCGGTTTACACTTTTTATGATCCTGATCCCTGCAGCGAATACGCTAGTTTGGGTTCATATTGCGTGATGTGGCAAATCGAACAAGCCAAGCGCCTGGGTCTACCCTACCTATACTTGGGATACTGGATTGAGGAGAGCGAGAAAATGAATTACAAATCGCTTTACAAACCCCACCAAATGCTGATAGATGGCAATTGGGTTTGAGTGTCAAGGTGAATTAGACGTTAATCCGCTATTAAATGCGCTTAATGACTAGACCTAACACTCCAAAATTAAGTATTCATCCCTAATCTTCCAATTCAGACCCAGACACAATGCGCAAAGAATATTTCACAAAGTAAAATATTTCAATGTCCACTAGCTCCAATAAACCTTCAAAGCCCGAATCCACTCTGACAGCAGAGCCGACCATCCAAGTCATTGAGCGGATGTTCACCCTGCTTGATGTGTTGGCACAAAGTGAAGACGCTATTTCTTTGAAGGAAATAAGTGAGAGAACAGGGCTGCATCCCTCTACCGCGCACCGAATACTGAACGACCTGGCTTGCGGGCGACTCGTAGAGCGACCACAAGCGGGGAGCTACCGCCTAGGCCTTAGACTGCTTGAGCTGGGTAACTCAGTTAAAGCTAGACTGAATGTAAGGGACTCAGCTCTCCCACTCATGCGTGAACTTCACAAACAAATTCAACAACCCGTGAACTTGAGCGTTCGCCAAGGTGATGAAATTGTCTACATTGAGCGCGCATATAGTGAGCGCTCGGGTATGCAAGTTGTAAGGGCTATTGGAGGACGCGCACCCCTGCATTTAACGTCCGTTGGAAAGCTCTTCTTGGCGGCCGACGAAAGCGCAGGTGTTCATGCATATGCAACTCGCACTGGCCTTAGAGGAAACAACAAGAACAGTATTACCCAACTCACTAGGCTCGAGCAAGAGCTCAGCAAATGCAGGTCCAGTGGCTTAGCAAGAGACAATGAAGAATTGGAATTAGGTGTTCGCTGTATGGCCGCGGGCATCTATAACGATCAAGGAAAATTAATTGCTGGTCTATCCATTTCCTCACCGGCTGACCGGTTAAACGAAGACTGGGTGAAAAGACTTCAATCCACTGCAGAGGAAATATCTATCTCGCTGGGATTTAGAAAAATTACTGGCTTCTAACTTGTACTCCGCAAATTAGGTGCGCGGTTAGGGAGACAGCGTACTACTGCTCTAAAACCATTTAAAAATATTCGTTGGCCGCTACGCCAGTCAAGCAGGAGCTTATCAACGGTTAATTAAGTGGGCGTTCTTAGTGTTCCGCGTCGTGTCTCGCTCTCTATCCAGTGGCGAACACGTTCAGCATCTGCGATACGGCTAAATCTGCCTGCGGAATCCAAAAACACCATAATGAGCTTGCGACCGGCGATCTTTGCCTGCATCACCAAGCATTGACCTGCCTCAGAGATGTAACCCGTCTTTTGTAAACCAATCTCCCAATTTGGACTACTGACCAAATGGTTGGTGGTTCTAAATTGCATTCTGTGACGGCCCACTTCAACCGAGTAACTATCAGAGGTTGTCAGTTGACGTAACAAAGGGTCGTTGTAAGCGTATCCGACCAGTGTGGCTAAATCTTTGGCACTTGATTGGTTGCGAGAGGACAAACCAGTAGGCTCTGCGTAACGAGTGTCTTTCATTCCAATAGAGGACGCTTTGGCATTCATGAGGGACACAAAAGTCTCGAGTCCGCCCGGAAAGGTCCGCCCTAGTGCATGGGCGGCTCTGTTTTCGCTAGACATCAAAGCAAGTTGCAGCAACTCACCACGTGTAAGAGTTGTCCCCACAGCAAGTCGTGAGTGACTACCTTTTTCGGTATCGATTTCCTCCTCAGTAATTGTGATTGGCTCCTCCATGTTCAGCTTGGCTTCGCTGATCAAAACGCCGGTCATCAACTTTGTAATAGATGCAATTGGCAAAACGGCCTCATCATTTTTACTGAGCAATACTTCGTTGGTGTCTTGGTCTACGACGTAAGCAACGCTTGACTTAAGGGCAAGCTCGTCCCTCGTAATGTGAAGACCCGCCATCTCTCCAAACGAAGGACGACTGGGTGTAAAACGAACTAATGTTCTGTGAAAAGGCCTACCCTTATGACTGGAGTGATGAGTAACGGTTGAAGTCGAGCCATCCGTGTCTGCCGACCAAACAGGTGCGAGTGAAAGGCCAGAAATCGCTAAAACTAAAGTTTTGATGAACAGTCGTTTCAAAGGGAGTACCTCTTAGGTAATAAGATTCAAGGTCTCATTGTAGGTCATTTACAAATTAATAGCAAGATCATATGCTTACGGAGTATTGTTAAGAATCTAGAAATTTTGATCCTGTTTTGCATAAAAAACACAGATTTCGCCGGCAAAAGGGCCAAAAACATAACAAGCTATTGATTTAAATAGAAAAAATAGGGTCCTACCCCAACCGATGCAATGAAAGCAAAGCAAGGGGGGCACTGTCCCCCCCTTATTGAACCTAGCCTGCGCAGGAAATCTTTTGAAGCCCAAAAACGTCTGTTAGACCCAGAATGTGCCCGGAAACGGATTTAATTAACCTTGGGCTAAAACTCGATCAGACTGGCTCCTTAGTTTATTAAGAGCGCTCAAATAAGCTTTTGCAGAGGCAACAATGATGTCAGGATCTGAACCTACACCGTTCACAATTCGGCCGTTGTTTTGCAATCTAACGGTGACCTCACCCTGACTCTCTGTAGAGCCGCTAATTGCATTCACAGAGTAGAGCACCATCTCTGCACCACTTTTAACGTGCTTTTCGATTGCTTTTAAAGATGCATCCACAGGACCATTCCCGTCGGAGTCAGAGTGAACCTCTGTGCCGTTTACATTGATCACAATACTTGCATGGGGCCTCTCACCGGTTTCGCTGCGTTGGCTGAGCGAGACAAAGTTAAACGTATCCTTGTCGTTTGAGAGACTCTCTTCACTGACAAGAGCCAATATATCTTCATCAAAGATCTCACTCTTACGGTCCGCTAACTCCTTAAACTTAGCAAACGCATTGTTGATCTCCGCTTCACTATCGAGCTCAACCCCTAAGTCTTGCAATCGTTGTTTGAAGGCGTTTCTACCACTCAATTTACCAAGAACGATCTTATTGGCACTCCAGCCGACATCTTGGGCGCGCATGATCTCATACGTATCTCTGGCTTTAAGCACACCGTCTTGGTGGATGCCGGAGGCATGAGCAAATGCGTTTGCCCCTACCACAGCCTTGTTGGGCTGGACAACAAACCCAGTGGTTTGAGAGACCATGCGACTGGCAGCTAAGATTTGCTGGGTATCAATGCCAAGGGTCAAGCCAAAGTAGTCGGAGCGCGTTTTAATCGCCATGACTACCTCCTCTAGCGCGCAGTTGCCTGCGCGCTCACCAAGCCCGTTGATCGTGCATTCAATTTGTCTTGCACCACCGATTTTGATTCCGGCGAGTGAATTGGCAACGGCCATGCCTAAGTCGTTATGACAGTGAACAGACCAAATTGCTTTATCGCTATTGGGTATTTTAGTCCGCAGTGTTTTAATGAACTCTCCGTAAAGCTCAGGTATAGCGTACCCTACTGTGTCTGGTACGTTGATCGTAGTTGCTCCCTCCTTGATAACTGCTTCAAGTATTCGGCATAAAAAATCAACTTCACTTCGGTATCCATCCTCGGGGCTAAATTCGATATCGCCCACCAAATTTCTAGCAAAGCGCACGGACTGCACAGCTTGCTCAAATACTTGATCAGGCGTCATGCGAAGTTTTTTCTCCATATGCAGCGGCGAGGTTGCTATAAAGGTGTGAATTCGCGAGCTATTCGCACCAGCAAGGGCTTCTGCCGCACGCGAAATATCTCTGTCATTGGCGCGTGAGAGCGAACAAACAGTGGAGTCTTTAATTGCATCGGCGATAGCCTTCACCGCTTCAAAATCGCCTTGTGAACTCGCCGCAAACCCAGCCTCAATCACGTCCACTTTAAGCCTCTCCAATTGACGAGCAATCCTTAACTTTTCCTCCCTCGTCATCGAAGCACCAGGAGACTGCTCACCGTCACGCAATGTGGTATCAAATATGATTAATTTTTCAGCCATTTCAAAATCTCCCGATATATAAACAAATAATTGAATCGTTAATTCCCTGCCTCACCAAGCAAAAAGGCCCGTTGCTTTTGCATACGGGCCTTTTTGTTGGATAGACTCTTGCGCTACTCAACCCGCCCTGAATGACGAAGTAGTAGTAGCGCTAAAGAAATATTCATGGATCAACTTTAACATAATTTAAACAACAAATTCCCTAAAGATAGTCTCGCCCCAAAAACGAGTGGCTTAATTGCAACAAAAGCCTCAGACCCAGAACTTGCAAGTAAACCGTTACTGATGCAAGCCCTCTTCATCGGGCTCCTCTGTGGACAGGCTAATTAAAGAGGTTTGCTCACCCTTATATTTACGCCAAATGTAGACGCCGTAGCCGCTAATGCCGTAGAGGATAAAGAGCGCAAACAAAGCTGTGGGCGGGTTAATATTAATCACAGCAATGATGAGCGCAATTAAAACAATTCCAGTAAAAGGTACGCTTTTCCTCATTTGAAAGTCTTTAAAACTGTAAAAGGGAACATTGGTCACCATGGTCAAGCCAGCGTAAAGGCACAAACCAAATACCCACCATGACAAGCTCGCACCTGTATATTCTGTCTCAACTGCCCACCAAATAAACCCCATAACTAGCGCTGCTGCGGCAGGACTTGGGAGCCCCTGGAAGTACCTTTTATCAACAACGGAGGTATTTACGTTAAAGCGAGCCAGTCGAAGTGCTGCGCAGGCGCAGTAAACAAACGCAGCAATCCAACCCCAACGCCCCAAACCCTTAAGGGCCCACTCATACGAGATGAGCGCGGGGGCGGCGCCAAATGAGACCATATCTGCAAGCGAATCCATTTGTTCACCAAAGGCGCTTTGTGTATTGGTCATGCGTGCAACGCGACCATCTAAGCTATCAAGAACCATTGCGCAAAACACACCAATTGCAGCTTTATCAAAAACACCATTCATTGCCATCACTATGGAGTAAAACCCTCCAAACAAGGCCGCAAGCGTGAAAAGATTAGGCAAAACGTAAATCCCCTTCATTGGGGGCTTGCGCAGTTGATGCTCTACCTGAGCATCCCCAGAGTTCGATGTCGGGTGTGTTTCGTTGATTTTTTGGGAATCCATGTGTACTTAATAATGAACGCTTAAAGCGTCGCTAAAACGGTTGAAGTGGCAGACACCTTGTCACCGGGAGCAACAAGCGGTGTTGCAGATAAAGGCAAATAAACATCCACTCTTGACCCAAATCGAATAAACCCGTAGCGCTGCCCTTTGTGCAAAGACTCACCGGGGTTTACATAACAAAGAATGCGCCTCGCAATTAGCCCAGCCACTTGAACCAAAGTTACAGTTTGTTGTTGACCTGCTATAACTGCATCAATAACAACTGCGTTACGCTCATTTTCTGAAGAAGCTTTATCCAAATCTGCATTCACAAATAAACCAGGAAAGTACTTGACCCCCCTTACAGTTCCGTCAACACTTGCTCGGTTGCTGTGAACATTGAACACATTCATAAACACACTGATTAGCAACGCCTCACGCCCAGCGTAAGGGTCCATGCACTTTTCTACTTTAACTATCCGTCCGTCTGCGGGAGAGAGCACTGCGTTCTCAATGGAGGGCACTGCGCGCGGGGGATCTCTGAAAAACTGAACAACAAAAATCGTGATAACCCAAAGTGGTAAGCTAACACCGAACCCCAAAAAGTACCACGTCCCAATTGAGACCAAGAAACTAGCAGCAATAAAGGGCCAACCTTCTCGGGCCAATAAGGGATGTGGATAGTTCATAGAGTTCAGCTTAAGCTACTTTAAATTAGGTTAATTTATCAGTTACGTGTTTGGTCAACCAAACGGTTCTTGGTAATCCAAGGCATCATAGCGCGGAGTTTACCGCCAACGATTTCGATTGAATGCTCAGCATTCAATCGACGTCTTGCGGTCATACTTGGGTAACCCGTGCGACCTTCTAAGATAAAGCTTTTTGCATACTCTCCCGTTTGAATTCTCTTTAATGCATGGCGCATTGCTTCGCGGGACTGCTCATTGATCACCTCAGTGCCAGTTACGTATTCACCGTACTCAGCATTGTTGGAGATGGAGTAATTCATATTGGCAATTCCGCCCTCATAAATCAAGTCAACAATCAGTTTCAGCTCATGCAGGCACTCAAAATAAGCCATCTCTGGGGCGTAGCCGGCTTCAACGAGGGTTTCATAACCCATCTTAATAAGCTCAACTGCGCCGCCGCATAAAACTGCTTGCTCACCAAAGAGATCAGTCTCAGTTTCTTCCTTAAAGTTTGTCTCAATAATGCCGGCTTTCCCGCCGCCATTTGCCATTGCATAGCTCAGAGCCAAGTCACGAGCCTTGCCACTCTTGTCTTGATGCACAGCAACGAGGTGAGGAACGCCCCCACCTTGTGTGTAAGTTGAGCGCACTGTATGACCAGGAGCCTTAGGAGCAACCATCCAAACATCCAGGTCAGCACGCGGCAACACTTGGTTGTAATGGACGTTAAATCCGTGAGCAAAGGCAAGGGACGCACCTTGAGCAATGTTGGGCTCAACTTCCTTGCTATAGACCTCAGCGATTTGCTCATCGGGTAGCAAAATCATAACCACGTTCGCCGCCTTGACAGCCTCAGCAACTGGCATAACCGTTAAACCCGCTTTCTCAACTTTGCCCCAACTTGCTCCGCCTTTGCGAAGACCGACAACAACTTTAACACCGCTGTCATTTAGGTTTTGAGCGTGTGCATGACCTTGTGAGCCAAAGCCAATGATGGCAACAGTTTTGCCTTTGATAACGCTCAAATCACAATCTTTATCGTAATAAACCTTCATTTTTCTCTCACTCCTAAAAAATAGTTAATTCAAAATTTCAAAATCATTGAGTTTTAATACTTGAGTGACACTCACCCTCAAGCTCTCTCAAATCTGCATACCTTCAAAATATCAAGATCTAGACTCAGATAAACCGAACCCAACCTCAAACTCTCAGTATTCTTTCTCCCCGACCAATACCGCAAGAACCCGTCCTTACAGTCTCCAGTATTGCATTGCGATCTATCGCCTCCAAGAAGGCATCATTCTTAGTATGATCCCCGGTAAGCTCAAGTGTGTAACTCTTCTCGGTCACATCAATAATTCGGCCTCGAAAGATGTCGGCCATACGCTTCATCTCTTCGCGCTCTTTGCCAACCGCTCTCACCTTGACTAACATGAGCTCGCGCTCTGTATAAGGTCCTTCGGTGAGATCGACCACTTTAACAACTTCGATAAGTCGGTTTAAATGTTTTGTGATTTGTTCAATCACGTCATCAGATCCCGTTGTTTGGATCGTCATGCGTGAGAGGCTTGCGTCCTCAGTAGGTGCCACTGTCAAAGACTCAATGTTATAGCCCCTGGCGGAGAAAAGCCCAACGACCCGGGATAAAGCACCGGGTTCGTTCTCTATCAATACTGCGATGATGTGTTTCATGTTGCGTGTCCTCTTTTCGTTGCCCTCCCCCTCAAGCGGTAACCTGAGGGCTTGGCAGACAATAGATTCTTGCCTTGTTTAATTAGTGAATGGGTAAGTCTAGTTTGAGCTGATTTGTTGATGAGGCCATGAATCTTAAAGATCCTCACTCCCCAAAAGCATCTCCGTAATTCCCTTGCCCGCTTGGACCATTGGGAACACGTTTTCGGTTTGATCAGTCCTAAAGTCAAGAAAGACTGTCCTGTCCTTAAGACGCCTGGCCTCTCTTAAAGCCCCCTCCACGTCTTGGGGACGCTCTATCAACATACCCACATGCCCGTAGGCTTCTGCGAGTTTTACAAAATCGGGCAGTGCGTCCATGTAACTATGGCTATAGCGACCCGAGTATTCAATCTCCTGCCACTGCCTAACCATTCCTAAGTAACGGTTATTTAACGCCATGATGATGATAGGCGTGTTGTACTGCTTACAAGTTGATAGTTCTTGTATACACATTTGAACAGAACCCTCACCTGTGATACAGAACACTTCACTACTGGGTTTGGCTAACTTAACCCCCATAGCGTAGGGAATGCCCACACCCATAGTGCCCAACCCGCCTGAGTTAATCCAGCGTCTTGGCTCATTGAATTTAAAGTACTGGGCAGCCCACATCTGGTGCTGACCCACATCAGATGTGACGTAGACATCATCGTCTTTGGTCATATTCCAAAGAGTCTCGACTACGAACTGGGGCTTTATTACAACGCTGTTGTTACGGTCATAGTTCAGACAATCCCTTTTGCGCCACTCATTCACCGTGTTCCACCACTGCGAGAGTGCGTGCGGATCTGGTCGAGCAGGATTTTCCTTCAACATGAACAGCATTTCGTTTAAGACATCCTTGACGTCTCCGACGATTGGGATATCAACTTTCACGCGCTTTGAAATGCTTGATGGATCAATATCAATGTGTATGATCTTTCGCTCGTTTTGAGCGAAGTGTTTGGGGTTGCCAATCACACGGTCATCAAATCTTGCCCCGACCGCTAACAAAACATCGCAGTTTTGCATCGCGTTGTTGGCCTCGATCGTGCCGTGCATCCCAAGCATTCCCAAAAACTTACTATCCGTCGAAGGATAGGCACCTAGTCCCATCAAGGTACTTGTACAAGGGGCACCCAGAAGATCAACAAGGGTCCTGAGCTCATGAGAGGCTTCGCTCATCAGCACCCCCCCACCCGTGTAAATGTAGGGACGTTTTGCGTTTAAAAGCAACTGCAGTGCTTTTCTGATTTGTCCGCCGTGCCCTTTGAGCACGGGATTGTAAGAGCGCATCTGCACAGACTCAGGGTATCCGTTGTACGTTGTCTTCTTAAAAGAGATATCTTTAGGAATATCAACAACGACTGGACCGGGACGACCGCTTCTGGCGATATGAAATGCTTTTTTCATAATCATGGCCAAATCATCAACATCTTTAACCAAGAAGTTGTGCTTAACGATAGGCCTGGTGATACCAACGGTGTCACATTCTTGGAATGCATCTAATCCAATTGCAGGAGTAGGTACTTGACCCGTAATGATCACCATTGGAATGCTGTCCATGTAGGCTGTAGCGATTCCTGTGACAGCATTTGTCACACCTGGGCCAGAGGTTACAAGAGCCACCCCCACATCCCCAGTCGCACGCGCGTAACCATCTGCTGCGTGAACCGCGGCCTGTTCGTGTCTCACTAGCACGTGTTGGATGGTGTCTTGCTTGTACAGGGCATCGTAAATATAGAGCACTGCACCGCCTGGGTATCCCCAAAGATACTTAACATTCTCAGCTTGCAGTGATTTGACCAAAATCTCAGAACCATTTAATTGCAAAGCACTTGCAGCTTTGTCAGCGGAGGTCTTGGTAGTGATTGGCGTTGCGGCGTGGTTGGCCGTTGTATTTTGTTTATTGTGCGCAGAGCTTAAGTCTGGCTGATGAGCTGTTTGCATATTTGACTTCAACCTTTGTGAATTTCGGGAACGAAAAACCTTCGGTGCCCTTTAACGCTCTCTTTTGGAGACGCCGCAGAACTTAGGACCTGTTGCCACAGATGCAGATCGCATCAAACCCAGATCCGTTTACCTTGAGTGTGAAAAGCCCTCTATTATTACATTTTTTGATTAGAGTTAGTGAATTTAGCTTATTTTCTGAGTGGTGCGATAATATTTACCGAGACAACGGTTCCAGTCTAGACAAATTGGATCCGTCAAGAACCACAATAACCACTATAAAAAGCGAAAAGAGCGAGACTTGGCAAGCGATAAAGAATTATCAGACTTCTTGGTCGGTGTAGAAAAACGCGCCTTTAAACGCACCTTTTTTAACGTCAGAGACGAGGAAGCTGCGCTGGATATTGTGCAAGACAGCATGATGAAACTTGCGGAAAACTACGGCGATAAACCCAGCGCCGAGTTGCCCATGCTCTTTCACAGAATCCTCTCAAATACGACTTTAGATTGGTTTAGAAGAAAGAAAACACGCAACGCACTCTTTTCTAACTTTGGCGATTTTGAGTCAAACGACACGGACGACGATTTCAATTTACTTGAAAACTTGGCATCAATTGATGAGTTAGAGCACTCAAACAGTGCGGAAAATGTTTTCAAAAGTAATGAAATAGTTCACGAAATAGAGAAAGAAATTGAAAACTTGCCTGCGCGTCAACGAGAAGCCTTCCTACTGCGTTATTGGGAAGAGCTAGATGTTTCTGAGACAGCAACGGCGATGGGATGTACGGAGGGAAGTGTAAAGACGCACTGCTCTCGCGCTGTGCATGCTTTAATGATAGCCCTTAGGGCAAAAGGGATTGAGCCATGAAAACACAAACAAAAAATTTAAACCACTCCCAATTATTGATGGATCAATTTGGCAAGCGCTTGGCGACTCGCTTGGATATTTCTGCGCAGCAACTCTCACATGACATTGGTGAGCGCCTTCGTGTTGCACGCATGCAAGCCGTTGCCGCCAAGAAGACACAGGTCTGGGCAACCGCAACTGCTGGAAACATTCAAATTCAGGGCAACTCGGCAAGTTTGCACTTCGATTTTAAAGAGGGAAATTTATGGAATAAATTTGCCTCCTTCCTACCCCTTGTAGCACTGGTGGTTGGTGTATTTGTCATGTTCAATTTTCAAGATAGCCAAATCACCAGTGAGCTTGCAGAGGTAGATGCCAAGTTGTTACTTGATGATTTGCCCCCCATGGCATACACAGACCCTGGATTCTTGAAATTCCTTCAAACAACCAGTGATTCAAGCAACGAAGCTGATGTTCATGATTCAGGTGATGCAAGCATTGATCAGACAGTTGATTCAAGTTCCAAGTAAATAGGTTCTCTTAAATTGCGCGCAAAAGTTCTAAACCTTTCCCTAGTCAGCCAGATATGGGTAATGACGGCTATTCACTTAGGTGCTTTTGCTCAAACTAGCCCGGACAAAACCCCACTACCCCAGGGAAATGCATCAAGCTTATCCGCAACAAACACCGGCTCAGCCAATAAGACTGATCTAAAAACTGCTGCTGAGAACTCTCAAAACAAGCCAACTAACCCAAGTAAGTTAGAGAATCACCCCTCTTGGCAAGATCTAAGTGAAGATCAAAGAATTGCCCTGGCGCCACTGCAAAAGCTGTGGGCCAAAATGAGCGACTTTCAAAAGCAAAAGTGGTTGGTTATCTCTAAAAACTATATGCTAATGGGACAGGACGAACAAAGTCGTTTGCAAAGTCGAATGAACGACTGGGTATCACTGTCAAACCAAGAGCGTGCTGTAGCGCGACTTAACTTTGCAGAGGTCAACAAACTTAGTGAGGACCAAAAAAGAGTTAAATGGGAGGCCTATCAAGCCCTAGAGCCTGATGCCAAACAAAAGCTCTTGGACGCTGCTCAGCCACTGCCCAAAGGTGCTGCAATTGCCGCTAAACCAACTAACAAAGCTTTGCTCACTATCACACCAGGACTTGCATCAATGCAATCCGCCTCACATTTACCTAGGATTGATGTTTCCCAAATATCGACCCACACGCTCCTAGCGCTTCCTAAGTCAATAAGCTCGGATAAGTCTGCGGGGCAAATTAAAAAGTAATGTTGTCCCGAGCACACCAACCCTCGCCCACAGATAACGAACCCTCTAGCCAACTCCAAGTCTTGGTTCCAAGCCTTAAGAGAAGGATGGCCTGTTGGATATACGAAGGAGTGCTCCTATTTGGGGTTGTTTTTATCGCCGGGTACTTGTTTAGCACACTAAGCCAAACGAGGAATGCAATGGACAACAGACACCCCTTACAGGCCTTCATCTTTATGGTCTTTGGTATCTACTTCATTTGGTTTTGGCGACACGGTCAAACCTTGGCCATGAAGACTTGGAGAATTCGCATTACCAATTTACAAGGTTCATCCATTTCTACGCAGCAGGCCAGTTTTCGGTATTTACTTTGTTGGATTTGGTTTGTCCCCCCTCTTGCATTTTGTAATCTGTTAGAGCTGCATGGACTCACATCCTTTGGAATTTTGATTCTTTGGGTAACCGTTTGGGGGCTTAGTTCAAAGCTAAATCCTACTAAACAATTTTGGCATGACAAATGGGCCCAAACACAACTTGTTTTATTAGATATCAACTTAAAATAAGTTCATTGCAGCGTTTATTAATGGGCTAGCAGTGGAGCACGAGCACTTCCAATCAAGCTGCGGCCTGTTTTTCCACCAACCCTTGTAGCCATCATCATTTTTTTCTACCAGCCCTGCGCTTACGCAGCACTAATTGGCGTTTGAGGTTTATTGTGTTACCCACCGTGGTGATCCACTGTTTTGATTCAGTTTTTCCCTCACAATTCTTGAATACTTGATCGCATGCAAAATCGAAATCGAAATCGAAATCGAAAGTGATTGCGAATACGAGCGGGCAACCGCAACAACCGCAACAACCGCAATATTTTTGTTTTTACTTTCAACCAAGTACTTTGCCCAATTTTTGTTATAGTTTATTTTTTTACTTATTAACTGTGTGATAAATTAAGCTCACTGTTACCACACCCCACTCACTGACTATGACATCAAAACTATCACTATGTGTTTACTGTGGCTCCCGAATGGGAAACAGTGACGTGTTTGCAAAAACCGCCGTAAGCGTTGGTCACTGGCTTGGGGAACACGGCGCGCAACTTGTATACGGGGGTGGCAACAATGGCTTAATGGGTTTAATTGCCAAGTCCGCTCAGGAGGCTGGAGCTCGAGTCATCGGTGTCATTCCGGAATCAATGGTCATTAGAGAGTGGGCTAGACATGAATGTGATGAACTGATCATTGTTAAGACCATGCATGACCGCAAACGAATAATGGCTGAACATGCAAATGCATTTTTAGCGTTGCCCGGAGGAATAGGCACATTTGAAGAGTTCTTTGAAACCTGGACTTGGAAACAACTGGGTTACCACAACAAACCTATAGGTCTGCTCAATACCAATGGATATTTTGATTCACTCATTGCTTTTTTAGAAAACAGTTTTAAAAATGAGTTTATGGTCGAGCATCAAATGGGACTCATCAACATCGGCATTAACGAGCAAACTTTACTAAGTGAACTGCAAAGGCAAATGTTTGCTGAATCGGGCTCAGATAAAGCAACTGATTACAAAAACATCTAATTAATTTCAATTAACTGGATTTACATTCGAGCTTCTCACCGAGAATTTAGAGCCCCAGGACTTCATTCATTCATTCATTAACTGACTTTGCCGCTAACGGCAAGGGAGCAAAGCCGTGATTCAATGGACCCGAGCCCTCAAATTCTGCATTTGACCCGGCTTTGATGGCTTGAATTAAATACATGCGGCCCAATTCAACTGCTTTTTGCAGCTCTAAGCCAGTTGCGAGATAAGCCGCAATTGCACTTGATAAAGTGCATCCTGTTCCGTGAAGGTTAGCGCTTTCAATCCGCTTTGACTCCATGAGAAAGGCGGTAAGACTTCGGTCCATAAAAACATCTGTGACCTTGGAACTCGGTACTTGACCAGCGTCCTTGAGATGTCCCCCCTTAATGAGCACCGCATTGGCCCCGAGTTCGATAAAAGAAGTTGCTGCCTCTTTCATATCAAGGCTCGTCCTTACCTCTCTTCCCAACAGGAATGAGGTCTCAACTAAATTTGGCGTGAATATGGAGGTAACTCGCATAAGTGAGATGACCGCCCCTCTTATTTCCTCCCTAAAGTGCTCAGCGCGCTCACTTGTAGAGTCAAAATTCATATCTTCAAACTGACCTGACACAAGTGACTCGCCCGTGGAGGACATCATGACGGGATCAAATACGACATGCTTGACCATATGATGGGCCAAGAGTTCAGTGATGAGCTCTAAATTCTCTAAACTTGCGAACATGCCTACTTTTACACTGTCTGTCCCGATATCATCAAGCACAGCTTTAATTTGCATCTCTAAAAAAGAGCACGGTACAGCGTATACAGACTGAACCCCAAGCGTATTTTGTGCAGTGAGCGCGGTAATAGCGGTGGTTGCGTAACAGCCTAACGCTGAAATGGTTTTAATATCTGCCTGAATTCCAGCCCCTCCTCCGCTGTCAGACCCCGCGATACTCAAAACGCGGGGGTAACGCTTAGGCAGCTTTAACTTCACAGACCGCATGGACTCACCCGTAAGTTTAATCATACTTGGTATTATGAACGATCTACTGTTCAATTAGAATTGACCGCTACAGAATTCAAATTACATATTCTTAAATAAGTCATTACCTTGCCCAACACCTCCACCGTGCACCGAGCTAAGAGCATTATCTTAGGGGCAGGCCTATTGGGAAGGCTACTCGCTCTTGAATTAGTGACCAAAGGGCACCAAGTCGATATCTTTGATAAAGGAGACTCTGGGGCAGAGGGTTCAGCTGCGCGGGCAGCTGCAGCCATGTTGGCCCCACTCGCTGAGTCCGTCATTACCGAGCCTTGTGTCGTGAGGATGGGGCATTACGGTTTGACGCGTTGGCCCCAAATACTTCAAACCCTAAATCAACCGGTATTTTTTCAAAAAAACGGGACCCTCATACTTTGGCACCGACAAGACGCAAATGAGGCCAAACGCTTTAGTGCTGCTCTCATCAAAAATCACGGGTTGATGGATTTCCTCCAAGCACCCAAGGAGCTCTCCACTGAGGAGCTTCAAAAGCTTGAACCCGCACTTCAGGGACAATTCCAACAAGGTATTTATTTGCCCGGTGAAGGCCAACTCGATAACAGAGAACTCTTGGAGAGTTTGCACACAACGCTTTTAGACAGGGGCGTTAATTTTTATTGGAATACCCCCGTGTCGCCAGAAGATTTTTCACCCCCCGTCTTAGATTCACAAACTTGGGTTTTTGATTGCAGAGGACTGGGGGCAAAACCCTCTTGGAACGGTTTAAGGGGCGTAAGAGGTGAAGTTATTCGCCTTTTTGCGCCAGAGGTAAACCTCACTCGACCCCTGCGACTCATTCACCCCAGATATCCTATCTACATTGCGCCGAAAGAAAATCATGTATTTGTCATAGGAGCAACCGAGATCGAGTCCGAGGATCTCTCTAACGCGAGTGTGCGGTCAACTCTTGAGCTTCTAAGCGCTGCGTACACCGTTCACACAGGATTTGCAGAGGCAAGAATTCTTGAAATCTCAACACAGGCAAGACCGACTCTTGCGGACAATTTACCCGCAATTAAGCAGACCGGTCCTCACTCACTTCAGATAAACGGTTTATACAGGCACGGATTTTTAATTGCACCAGCTATCGTGGATGCAGCGATAGAGTTTGTTTGTGAGGGCAGTCATGACAAAGCCAACTCATTTGAGGTGTCGTTTAGCACTTATTAAACCAACTCGGCGCATTGCAAACTCACTTAAAATTAATTACTTATCTACGTTGTTACGTGAAGTATCAAAGCTGACTTTAAATAGAGAATGACTTTAGACCACATTACTGTCAAGATAAACCAAGCGGAGTTTCAATTTAGGGCAAACTCAACTTTGCAAGACGCCGTAACCTTCTACGGAGCAACGCCACCCTTTGCTGCTGCGGTGAATACTCAGTTTGTCCCCAAATCATCTTACGGACAAATTCACCTCAAAGCTGGTGATGAAATCGAGCTCATCTCTCCCATTACAGGCGGTTGATTTCAGGTGGATAATTGAGCTTTGCTGACATGCTAGCTTCAGCTGGCCCAAACATTAGATTATGACTACTGCAAACTCAAAGGCTACGGGTACCCAAGATTCAAGGATCACCTTATACGGTGAAACCTTTCAATCTAGACTGCTTTTAGGAACGTCCCGCTACCCATCCCCTGAAATCTTACACAAAGCGGTTGAGGTCTCAAAGCCTGCCATGCTCACGGCCTCTCTAAGAAGACAGTCCCAGGACAAGGAGGGCTCGAAGAGTTTTTGGAAACTACTGCAACAATTAAACACTCCTATCCTGCCTAACACTGCTGGTTGTCACAGCAAGGAAGAGGTCGTTGCTACTGCTCAGATGGCCAGAGAAATATTTGAGACAGACTGGATTAAGTTAGAACTCATTGGGGATGACTACACTTTGCAACCTGATACCGTGAATTTAGTCAGCACTGCTCAGGCATTAATTTCAATGGGTTTTAAAGTTCTCCCCTACACAACTGATGATTTAGTGCTTTGCCAAAAACTAGTCGATGTAGGCTGCCAAGCGGTGATGCCTTGGGCTGCGCCCATCGGTACGGGCAAAGGCCCCATCAATCCATTTGCGCTGCAAACTCTTAGAGACAGAATTAAAGTCCCTATGATTATTGATGCAGGACTGGGACTGCCCTCCCACGCTTGTTGCGTCATGGAGTGGGGGTATGACGGGGTGTTGCTCAATACCGCGGTTGCATTGGCTCAGGATCCCGTCTCTATGGCCAAAGCGTTTCAAGGTGCCGTTGAATGTGGGCGCGCAGCATACCTTGCAGGTGCGATGCAACCCCAGGAGAACGCTCAGCCCAGTACGCCCGTTCTAGGCACTCCGTTTTGGCATCAGATGTGATGTTTAAGTTGCGCACAGTGAGTAGCTATTAATTTTGGCCCCACCCCAAATTAACCCTACTGTGATGAATCCTACTGAATGAACCTTCCTGTAATGAACCTTCCTGTAATGAACCTTACCTTGGATGCTAAAGTCGTTGAGGAAGAAATCCTTGCAAAACACCGCGCTCTTGAAACAGTAGCGATGGCTAGCGTCCCGGATAATTTGAGCGTAAAGATTGAGAATTTAGAGAGTTTTGCTCAAGCAACTGACCTACAACTACTCACAACGATTCCTTTTGAATTTAAATCTTTACACCAAGGTGCGCTGAGCGCCTGCAGCAAGCTTGGATTCCCCCCGCTTGATGCACTTCTCATTGCAAGTGCTTGGGTTAGACGAACGATAAGAACCCAAGACTTTGATCTCACAACATGGCCAACTGAGAGACTTGACTTTGGGCTCACAGACTTTAAGTCTAAGCAGGCCTTTAGTCCTTGCCCGCTAAATTTGGGACTCTACGCCGTGTTGCCAGACGCCGCTTGGATCCAAAGGATGGTTGGTGCTGGGGCACCAACACTGCAATTACGCTTCAAGTCTGAGGATCCTCTTCTTATAGAAAAGGAAATTGAGAGTTCGGTTCGCGCCGTTCAGGCATATACAGGTGATCACTCAAACGCCCCCAGACTTTTTATCAACGATCACTGGAAATTAGCTCTAAAACACGGCGCCTACGGCGTTCACCTGGGACAAGAGGACTTAGAAGCTTTAACAGTGGAGGAGTTCGATGAACTTAGAGCAAGTGGATTAAAGTTAGGCCTCAGCACTCATGGGTACTCAGAGATGATCCGCGCGGAAGCTCTACGTCCAAGCTATATAGCAATGGGTGCAATCTTCCCAACTACTTTAAAGAAAATGCAAACCCCTCCCCAAGGCGTGGGCAGACTTGAGCAGTATGCTCAACTAATGAGGGACTATCCTCTCGTCGCGATTGGGGGCATTACAGAGAACGATTTCCAAAGCATACTGAATACCGGAGTTGGCTCTATCGCTGTAGTCCGAGCCATCGTTCAAGATAACAATCCAGAACTCAAGGCCAAAGAGCTCTGCGATTACATAGTCTCAAATTCATTAGTTAAAACCTCAGCTTAAAAGCTCCACTCTGATATTTCTTGATAAATGACAACTCCACAGGAGTTGTTTTGCTTAAGTTCGCTTAATACTCACAGTGAGCTATAAGCTTCGGGTTTGCCCTGTTATTCTGGTTTTTTTGAAACGAATATCCTAATGATTAACAGAAAAGGTATACCCAACTTAGCCCAACCGGGGATTAGGTTTCTTGCCTCCAGCAAAAGAAAAATAGTAACTGAAGAAAAATCAAATATAGATCTGCCCGCGCAAAATACAAAAGTAACGGATTCCAAAACTTGGACAGATGCAGTAAGTTTGTGGTTGGAGGAGACCCGTATGAAAGCCACTCACGGGGAGGACAAGAAAAAACTTGAGTGGCTTGAACCTTTTCTTGGTCGGCTCCTACTAAGTCAAATCAACTCTGAAGTGATAACCCAAGTCCGCCAAGCGAGCTCCAAAGTATTGACTCGAAACGGACTCGCTAGAACGCCTTCAACCACCAACCGGTATTTAGCACTTGTACGCTCGATTTTGATAAAAGCAAAAGATGATTGGGAGTGGCTTGAGAGGGTCCCTAAAATAAAGCTTTTTAAAGAACCCCCCGGACGGGTCCGCTTTTTAAGCCCTGATGAGGCCAAACGACTATTAGATGAACTACCCGAGCATTTATTGGCCGTCATAAGGTTTGATTTGGCAACTGGGCTGAGGCTGAGTAATGTTGCAAAACTCAAATGGTCTGATATTGATTTGGTGCATCAACACGCCTGGGTTGGAGCGAGTGACTCTAAATCCAAAAAATCAATCGCTGTTGACCTCAATATGGACGCGATGCAAGCGCTCAAAGGAGAGCTGGGGAAGCATCCAGTAAGAGTCTTTACCTACAAAGGCAAGCCCCTTGACAATCTAAATACGCGGGCTTGGCGCAACGCACTTAAACGTGCAGGAATTAGTGATTTTAGATTTCACGACCTCAGACACACCTGGGCCTCGTGGCACCGCCAAAACGGCACACCAGCTCATGAGTTACAAGTCATGGGGGGCTGGAGTTCGACTGTTATGGTCGAGAGGTACGCACATCTAGGAAAAGATGTGATCAAAGGAGCGTCCAAGCGAATTGAATCTATTATTCCTAAATAAAGGGTTTGAAGACAACCGCTGCTAAATACTCCTGTAATTTGATGAATACCTTTCATTTAACTTATGACGTAAAAACACCATCGCCTGCATTTTTTTAGGGGTAGAGTCCCCTCATCTCCCTTGCACTTAGGATTCGTTCGCAACCCACAATAAACGTAGCAGTGCGGTAACTAACGTTATGAGTTTTTGCGACCTCTACAACGCTTTTAAATGCATCTATCATGATCTTGTCTAGACGCGCGTTAATTTCAGCCTCGGTCCAAAAGAAGCTTGAAAAATCTTGGACCCACTCGAAATAGCTGACAGTTACGCCTCCGGCATTTGCAATCACATCAGGCACGACAATCACCCCCCTGTCTCTCAAAACATCGTCCGCCTCAGGCGTTGTAGGGCCATTTGCACCTTCAACAACTAATCTTGCTTGAATCTTTTGGGCGTTTACTTTTGTGACTTGGGACTCTAAGGCGGCGGGCACCAAAATATCACAAGGTGTTGACCAAAAACTCTCATTTGAGATTGCCTCGCCTTCGAAACCTTTTATTTCACGGGCTATAGCAACATGCTTTAGTAATTGAGGAACATTAAAACCGTTAGGGTTGTAAAGGCTTGCCGAATGGTCTTGAACCGCGACGACTTTAGCGCCCGCTTGGTCAAACAAACGCGCCGCTTCACCACCGACATTGCCAAGTCCTTGAATCGCAACTCTAGCCTGAGAAATATCACCGTTTATCAAGGTATAGGCTTCGTTAGCAATCACAAAGACTCCCCTACCCGTTGCATCTCCCCGCCCCAAACTCCCACCCAGTGAGATGGGCTTACCCGTAACCACCCCGGTGGATGTATGACCTTGATTGACCGAATAGGTGTCCATCATCCAAGCCATGATTTGTCCATTTGTATTGACATCTGGTGCAGGGATATCCTTTTGAGGGCCGATCATCATATTGATCTCACTCGTGAAGCGCCGCGTCATTCGCTCTAACTCAGCGTGAGATAAAGTTTTAGGGTTGACCCGTACCCCTCCCTTTGCTCCCCCAAATGGAACGTTAACGACGGCTGTCTTGATGGACATCCAAGCCGATAAGGCCATCACCTCTGAGAGTGTCACATCTTGATGAAAGCGAATGCCTCCCTTGCCTGGGCCACGGGCAAGGTTGTGGTGAACACGGTACCCCTCAAAATGCGCAATTGCGCCGTTATCCAACTCGATTGGAACATCTACGATTAAAGCCCTCTTAGGACGCTTAAGGGTCTCAACCCATTTGGACAAGCTCCCAAGGTAGGGAGTTACTCGGTCTACTTGCTCAAGGTAGGTTCCCCAAGCTCCAAGATTATTGGGCTGGAGGTAGGAGGAGATAGGATGGTTCATTTAATTTCAGAAGTTATAAATCAATCTTTTTTGCAACACAAGAACTTGAACAATGGGACTGTTTTAACCCATTAATGTAGCGTCGAACTGCGCAGAAAATATGTGTATCTTTTTGATTTCAATCAACGTTGGACCAAATTGGTATTGAACTTATGCAAAGCACCCTCTTTTACTACTAAGATTGAACTTTAGTTTTTTAATGCAGTTTTGTGTAATCCTTTGAGACTCCCCTTGAACCCATTGAACATGTTGAAATTAACACGCGTCCTCCTCTCATTAATATTTTCCTTACCTATCACCAATCTCATTGGCGTATCCGTTTATGCGCAGACCTCTGAGAGCTCAGAACAGCCCGCAGTTAGTTCTTGGGCTAGTGCCAAATTGCTAAAAAATGGCGGCTATTACACAGGGCCGACTTTGAACAACAAAGCCAAGGGCAAGGGCATAGAAAAATTTACGGACGGGCGCGAGTACATCGGAGAATTTGAGGCGGATTTTCCCGACGGCTACGGAACCGAGTACGGCTCTGAAGGCGATATACTGAAACAAGGGTTTTGGAGATACGGGGTACTTATTACATCAACACCGTATGGAGCTGATAAGTAATCCTATTTTTCAAGGTCAGTAAGAACTACTCCGCTTCCCCCTTTTGAGTAGAGTATTTTTGGGCCAATCGGATGGCAATTACTCCTAATATACTGATGGTGAGCAGGAAATAAAGCCCGCTTACATAGCCCTTGTCGGCAGACCACAGGGCGCCGAGAATGAGCGGTGAAGCTGCGCGGGCTAAAGCCACAGGAAATCCAATCAACCCGCTCAAGCTGCCCACATACTCTGTGCCCAGGTACTGAGCAACTGAAGTACCTCTGACAATGGTCAGCATGCCGTTACCAAGACCAAAGGCAAGAACAAATACCACTGCCCAACTAGATTTGCCGTATCCGATTAGCAAAGCGAGTATTCCCATGGGTATTAAAAACGGACTCCATCGGTTGGTGAAATGACTATCAACTCTGCGCTCTAGAAAATAAAGTACAAGTCGACCCACAACCTGAAACACCCCCACTCCAGCGGGTACCGCAATCACAAGCCAGGGCGCAAGTCCAGCCTCCCTTAAGAGATTAATCATGTGCGCTGGAACAGCTGCGGTTACGGCCATCAGCAGAACGTTGAAGAGACACAAAAACAAAAACGTCGGGCTTCTCACCAGTTGTGCAAATTGACTGCGCGACTTGGTTGAATCAGCAGATGACTCAGAAAATGACTTAATTGCGCTCTCGCTAGGCTCAGGCCCTACTTTGCGAGGTGCATTTCTAAGGAGAATGGAATGCAGGGGCGCGCAGAAAATTAAATTCAATCCGCCCAACCCAAAAGCCGCCTCCCTCCACCCCCAACTCCCAATCACGTAGGAGGTCAGGGGGATAAACACTGTACTAGCAAGTCCTCCCAGAAAAGTCATTGTGATAATGGCGCTTCTAAAATCAAATGGATACCTTCGGATTACAACTGCAAAAACGGGTGGATAAAGAGTGCCAGCCAGACCAATCCCGAGTATTGTCCAAGCAAGTAAATAGCCTCTAAGACCAGTTACAGTCCCCAAAAAAATCATTCCAACTCCGAGCAATAAAGAGCCCACGGTCATAACAAACCGCTCGTACCCTTTATCAATCAATCGACCCACTAAATAGGCAAAGAGTCCCTCCATCAGAAGGGCCAAACTAAAACCCAAAGAAGACTGAACCCGCAAAAGGCCCAGTTCCGTCTCAACGGGGGAGACAAATAAGGCAAATCCATAGAACACACTGCCCCAACTGATAAGCTGGAGCAAGGAGAGGGAGAGGATGAAGAATCTGTTCAAAGAGTGGGGTTATAGGGTTGATGTAGGTATCTTGAAATGCAAATGAAGTAGGATAAAGTCCTTCAACTAGCCTGCAAATGTCAAATTGAAATTTAAAAGGCAGATGATACAAATTCAATTTAAATTATAGGTGCTCACCCAGTTACTACGCCTAGTTAGATTTAAAGTTGGATCCAAATTTAAACCCTCAAAATCTAATCCACATCACTGCAGCGCACCCCATGGACAGCTTACAACCCAACTACCGCGCATTAATTATTGGATCAAGTGGTGCTATTGGTACTGCCTTCGCTGCTGCCCTGCGCCAAGATCCAAACTGCTTGGAGGTTGTAGAGTTCAACCGCAGTTCCAGTGCAGGCTTTGAATTAACAAACGAATTAAGTATTGAACAATCATTTGTCCACTTTAAGGATGAGGGTAGCTTCAGTTTAATTATTGATGCAACAGGGGCATTAACCATAAACGGTAAAGGACCAGAGAAGTCTTTACAGGCCGTAATGGGAGCAACGTTTAATGAATCCCTTTGGATTAACTGCATTGGTCCAACCCTTGTGTTAAAAAACCTGGTCCCAACACTTTCTAAAAAGAGATGCATTTATGCAAAACTCTCAGCTAGGGTTGGCAGCATCACCGACAACAAGCTCGGTGGTTGGTACAGTTACCGAGCCTCTAAGGCCGCATTTAACATGGTGCTGCAAACAACCGCTATTGAGTGTCATAGAAAGAATCCCGAGGCAATATTTGTAGCTCTTCAACCCGGCACTGTTGACTCTAAATTATCGGCCCCCTTTGTGGACGCCTCTAAGACGCTCACTGCTGAGGAATCAGTTATCCAAATGCTGGCTCAAATAGACAAACTCTTACCCATACACGGCGCGCACTTTATAGATTACAAGGGAGAAGCAATTGCCTGGTGAAAAATTACGCGCTTTGCTAAGCGAAGAGGATATATCTCGAATCATTGAAATGGCCTGGGAGGACAGGACATCCTTTGATGCCATAAAGGCGAACTACGGAATGACTGAACCCGATATTAAAGCTTTGATGAGGACTTACCTGAAAAGAGGCTCCTACATCTTATGGCGCAAAAGGGTCAACGGTAGAGCAACAAAGCATCAAGCACTGCGAGATCCTAGTGTCACTCGAGCTTACAGCCCTGGTCAATACAAAATCAAAAGCAATTGAACGCTGACTGAGTGTTTGAGGGTGAAATATATATTACAGCTGATGGGTCCTACTCAGTTGGGACCAACTCTTATTAGGGACCAACTCTTATTAGGGTCCAACTATTTATAAGGCTCGATTTCAATCAATATTTCATTGCGCCTAAACATAGGCAAAGTCCAAGGCGGGTTATAGCGCGCAAGCTTAGGAGCACCCAAGGCCTTTAAGTTATTTTTACTGATCCACGCCAGTAACTGATCGGAATAATCTTGAATTTTTTCTGAGCCGTTAAATCCAGAGTAATTGAAGACGGCGTAATATTTTTCAGCAACTGATTTGATCTTTACATCAGGATTGTTAGGCCTGGGTAGGGTGGCCTCTGTATATTCGCTTGGCATGACGAAAAAGACTTTCCAGTTGTCTCCATTCATCATGGGTTTATCAATATCGGTAAGCGGCTCAACCACTACCGGGGCAGTCATGGCTATTTTTGATGAAACTTTCTCTTTGGAGTCTGCAGTATTGCCACCTGACGCAACTTGGTTATTACCAAAAATAAAATCTGCAATTCTTCTAAAACCTTGATTGGATGCCTTGTCCATGTCTGCTTGAACTGTAGTCTCCGCAATTAGGTAGGATGCGTACTTTCGAACTTCAAAAGGCTCCTCCTTCTTTAAGGTTTCGAATTTAGGTTCTTCAATGGCCATAGCAAGATTAAAAAGAGAATAGGCTGAAAAAGCAAATATGAAGGAGAGAGAAAATTTTAAGGTGAACTTCATTAACACGGCTCCTAAAAAAGCGGATCACGAACGCAAACGGATTATCTACCTCACTTCGGGGTGCGGCAAAGCGCACAAATCTTATTCCCATCAGGATCCCGAAGGTACGCAATGTACATTTTTCCGCCTGAGCCCTCTCTTATTCCAGGGGGGTCCTCACAAGTGGTACCACCGTTTGCAATCCCAGCCTCATGAAAAGCCAAAGCTTGTTCGCTGGTCTGAGCTAAGAACCCAACCGTGCCTCCATTAGCGGGAGTAGCGGACTCTCCATTAAGTGGTTTGGTAATGCTGAAGCTACCCGCTGGACTACGGTAAAAATATCTATAACCTTGGTTGATGACGCCTGCTCCAATACCCAGTGCACCAAGCACTGCGTCGTAAAACTTTCTTGAAGCCTCTAAATCATTAACACCTACCATGACGTGACTAAACATTTAACGACCCCTTGTAATTCGTTAAAGGCCATTATATATTTTTACATCGGAACTGCACCGTACGACTGTGTACACATGAGCATTTGCACAACCCACCTAACCATAAAGTAAAAGAGCTGCCTACTCCTGCGTAAGGGTATGCTTAGGGCAGCCTGCTAAATAATTGCTTTACGTTAAAATAACGGGTTATGAATGCTATTCTTCAAATATCTAATCTCTGCAAAAAATATCAAACCGGTTTCCAGGCCTTAAAGGATGTAAATCTCACCATATCTAAGGGAGAGATATTTGCGTTGCTTGGCCAAAACGGAGCAGGCAAAACCACACTTATCAGTATTATCTGCGGTATTGTTACGCCAAGTTCTGGTCAAGTTTTGGTGGATAACCAAGACATTACCAAAAATTACAGACAGGCAAGATCCCTTATTGGACTTGTTCCTCAGGAAATTTCAACCGACTCTTTTGAGACAGTTTGGAATACAGTCACCTTTAGTCGGGGTTTATACGGGAAAGCTCCCAACCCACAGCTGATCGAGCGGATACTTCGAGATCTATCACTGTGGGAAAAGCGTGATAACAAAATCATGACTTTATCGGGCGGCATGAAACGCCGACTGATGATTGCTAAAGCCTTGTCCCACGAGCCCAAAGTTTTATTCTTAGATGAGCCCACAGCAGGCGTTGATGTAAGCCTTAGAAGAGATATGTGGGAATTGGTTAAAGTGTTAAAAGACGCTGGTACCACCATCATCCTCACCACTCATTACATCGAAGAAGCTGAGGAGATGGCAGACAGAATTGGAATCATTAGAAACGGCGAGCTCATTCTCGTCGAAGAGAAAACAAGCCTAATGACCAAACTAGGTAAGAAAGAGCTTACCCTTCAACTTCAGCACCCCCTTGAATCTATTCCGCAAGGACTTGAGTTACCAGGGCTTAAACTATCCGCCGACAGGTTCGAGTTGACCTACACCTTTGATTCAAATAGCGATCAAATTGGTATCGCTGAATTGCTACAAAAACTAGCCTCGCATCAAATCACTTTTAAAGATCTCAACACAAAACAAAGTTCCTTAGAGGAAATCTTCGTGAACCTGGTTAATTCTGGAGTACATCATGGCGCTTAATTACTACGGTATACGGGCCATCTATTTGTTCGAGCTTGCCCGAACCAGACGCACTTTGATGCAAAGTATCATCGCTCCAGTCATCTCCACTTCCCTTTATTTCATCGTTTTTGGGTCCGCAATAGGTTCCAGGATCACGGAGATGGAGGGCATAACTTACGGAGCTTTTATCGTGCCGGGGTTAGTTATGCTGTCGCTTTTAACGCAGAGTATTTCGAACGCCTCTTTTGGGATTTATTTCCCTAAATTTAGTGGCACCATATACGAACTTCTTTCAGCACCGCTCTCCCCGTTTGAAATAATTTTGAGTTATGTCGGAGCTGCAGCCACTAAATCGATTTTCCTGGGCATCGTAATCTTGATTACTGCAGCTTTTTTTGTTCCTTTAAGAATAGATCATCCCCTTTGGATGCTGACCTACCTTATCCTGACCTCAATCACATTTAGTCTAATTGGATTTATCATTGGAATCTGGGCTGATGGATTTGAAAAATTACAAGTTGTCCCCTTGCTTATCATCACCCCCCTCACTTTCTTAGGGGGCAGCTTTTACTCCATATCAGTACTCCCCACCTTTTGGCAAAACGTAGCACTACTAAACCCTGTGGTATACCTCATTAGTGGATTTAGATGGAGCTTTTACGGTATTGAGGACGTTAATTTATGGCTCAGTCTCGGTATGACCCTCATGTTTTTGGCAATATCGATCGCGACCGTAGTTTGGATATTTAAGACGGGTTACAGACTAAAAAAGTGATTATTTTTGCGGCATCCCTTGCGATCCGAGAGGCTATCTCATTCGGTACAGCGTCGCACTGTTGACACTATCGAAACAAAAACTGTTATCGAATCTATAACCGCAAAGATTCTCGAGTTGTCAGTTGAGCTAAGGGACGATTACCACTTGATCAAGTTCTCAATTACATCAGCAGCATGAGTAAAGGAGAATGCCATGGGCGTAGTTATAGACCATCAAGTTATTAAATCCATTGGATCTAGTGGACAAATTTCACTTGGTAAGGAGTATGCGGGCCGTCAGGTTCTCGTTGAAACTCCTGAACCAGGCGTATGGGTGATCCGTACCGCCACTGTTGTTCCCGATAATGAAAAGTGGTTGCATACGCCTGCCATTAAAAAGGATTTAAGCTCTGCCCTGGCTTGGGCACAAAAAAATCACCCGCTAAAGCAAGTGATCTTTCTAAATTAAAAATGGCTAAAGAACATGGCTCGAAACGCAAAGCCTGAGCCCTTAGTCGAGCTTGCCTTAATAGCCCTATTTTTCAATCGAACTGGAAAGAACTAGAGTTAGCAGAGCAAG
The DNA here is from genome assembly GCA_903896615.1 of uncultured Burkholderiales bacterium. Taxonomy (GTDB): domain Bacteria; phylum Pseudomonadota; class Gammaproteobacteria; order Burkholderiales; family Burkholderiaceae_C; genus Limnohabitans. The sequence goes on along the minus strand of CAITYM010000151.1, from coordinate 369 downwards.
AAAAGGCTTTTGCTACTTTTGAAAAGCTCACTCAGCTAACGTGGAACCAAATCTATCGCGACAAAGGCTTGAAATGGGAGAAGCTTCATAGTATTGCAGCCCCAAAAGGAATTGATGCACTCTACTCATTACGGGTAAGTAAATCGATTCGCGGGATTGGCTTTAGAGAAGATCACTTATTAAGGTTCTTATTGATAGAAACAGATCATGATGCGGCGTATGGGAAAAAATAACTACTACTGTTTAGTAAATTACTGGCTAACATTTAAGTAGTCAGCACACCTTTACCAAAGTAATTTTTCTTTTATAAACCAGCCGCATTTTCGGGCTGGTTTTTGTTTTTCTCTTAACCAAAATTCAAATAATTTT
>CAITYM010000150.1 GCA_903896615.1 uncultured Burkholderiales bacterium | reverse complement strand
TGCGCGGAAATAAGCTTGTCGTTATACCCAAGTGCCCAAGCCTTTTGAATAAGGTCTTTCTGCTTTAGAGTTAATGGCTTGACTTGGGGAGCTCTGGACATGGGCAATTTTGAAAATATTATTAATCTATGCCAATTGTATAGATTATTTACGCTTTTCGTACACCTTTAAGCTCTTAACAAGCGTACGCAAAAGTATGGCGGAATCAGGGGCTTGGGCCAAATTCGCCAGCAAACGCTCCATTTCTCCTCTTTTGGCCTCTGGAACCTTCATAAGAATCCTAGCAAGATCATCAACGATCACAGCAGCGGGAAGGTTTCCGCTGTCTGCGTCCCGCCTCCATGCTGGATAAGCCTTGGTTAACCGATCTTTGATATCGGAGCCTAAACTTCTGACCCTCCCCGATGTATGCCGGATACCTTTGATGACTTGATACAAAGTCATGGGGTGTGCACCAATCTTTAATGCAACTGCTTTATATCCACCTTTTTGAGACTCACAAAGTCTTTTAAGTGCTTTTGTATTTGGATCAATCATTTATCAATTAAATCCTATCTTAGTAAAGTGGTATATATACCCAAGGTATACGTAATTATATACCCTGGTTATAATTACACCATACTTAGAAAGCAAGGAAACGTCATAGTTCTTGAACACAAGTTTTGCATATACATGCTTACGTCCGTCCTTAAATTATTTGCCTTATATTTAACTTTCTAAAGAATACAAATGCTAAAACCATCGTTTCGTACTTGTCCTACAGATATAACATTGCCTGAGAAAATTGTTGCCGTTGGTGGAGCTAATGAAGTCAAGAGATTTACAGCAACTGATCTAGACCTGCTTGAATGGCTTGGCGAGAAAGACCAAGACGGACTTCTAGACATGCAGGTACTAGCAGAAGTATCCCGCGAAGACTTGTCTAAATTTGGAGTCAGTGACTACTTGTTAAGTTGCTCAGTAGACGAGATAGAAGCACATGCCTTTCTGTCAGAACTGCACCCGATTGACATTAAAAGATTCAACCAAGAATGGGATGACCTAAGAGCGATGCAAATGCTCAAAGCACCTTCATACGTATATTCCAAAGACGCCGGAACTCAGCTTGCATTCAGTCTTGACGAAATTTGCTAATTTGTAAAAAACTACTTTAGCCTTGATGTCGAAGCTTAATTAATTCAAGAAATACTCCAACTACCAATTGTGATCAAAGCCAAATTTATCGGCTTTTGAGTTTGCCCAATCATCTTGCTTGTTAAACACTGCACCCAAGCCGGTGGCCGTACTGCCCATCCTTGTGCTGCCATCGGTGCTGAAGCTGCCCATCTGAGTAAACATGGATCCGTCAGATCCCATGGTAGTAGATCCCATGCGGGTGTAGGTTGTGCCGTCACCGCTGACGCTGGTGTTGTCACTGACTCGCTGGATGGTCTCGCCATCGCTGGACACCGCTAGGCGACCTAAAATTTGCCAAAACGACATGATTGACCCCTTTAACAACAGATACCGCTATGCTAGGTCTCTATATTAGCTTGAATTGTTTATTGGTGCATCATTTTGATTAACTGTAGATGATTCTTATGCTAAAGTATTATAGAAATAACATGGGGGGACAGTATTGGTCAGTAAACAAGCCGCTGAACACCTGGGCAGACTCTCACAAGCCCAAAGGGAGAGGCTGTTCTATATAGAGGTCAAAGCCTTCTTCTGTGGAGATTTGACCCGAGCTGACATCGAGCGCCGCTTCGGAGTGAAGCCTGCCGCGTCTGCTAGGGATCTGTCCAATTACAAGAGCCTTGCCCCCAACAACCTCGTTTACAACGCAGCGCTAAGAAATTACGGGCCGACCGACCGTTTCAACCCGGTGTTTGATCATAGTGCGGATCGGGTGTTGGCATGGTTCAGGGATGGCTATGGAGATAGCTTAGATCTCAAAATCCAACGAACCGTTCCCTGTGAAGCTGCGTCTGATCTTGTTCGGCCAGACTTAGAGACACTGGCTGTCCTGACTCGTGCCATTGCTGGCCGTAAGCAAGTTAAGGTCAACTACTTATCTTTGGCATCTGGAGCGTCTACAAAAACTCTTTCACCTTTAGCTTTGGCTGACACTGGGCAACGTTGGCATCTACGCGCCTATGACTGTGAGCGTGAGCGCTTTGCTGACTTTTCAATCACACGCATTCTCAAAGCCAAGCCACTAGAGATTGACATTCCGTTGAATCAAAGAATAGATGCTGATATTCAGTGGGCGAGGGTGGTTCGACTTGAATTGGTGCCTCATCCCGGCCTCGAACATCCTGAGGCTATCGAAGCTGACTATCAAATGAAAAATGGAATGTTGGTTCTCGATATGCGGGCGCCTTTAGTTGGTTATGCCTTAAGAAGGTGGACGGTGGACTGCACTTTGCAGCACGAACTCGATCCCAAGACGCATCATTTATCTTTGAGCAATTTACAAACGCTTTACGGTGTCGAAAGCGCATCCTTGGCGCCGGGCTACTCTGCAAATCAAAGGAGCACCGTTTAATGGAACTTATTGACAACATCAATCGGTTGCTCGGTGATGACTTGAAGAAGACGCTTAAGCCTCAAGCGCGACTAAAAATCGCTGCCTCATGTTTTTCTATGTATGCCTTTGAAGCACTCAAGGCTGAGTTAGAGAAGATTGATGAGCTCAGTTTCATTTTTACGTCACCTACATTTGTTGCAGATGAAGTTACCGACAAGGTGCAAAAGCAACGTCGCGAATTTCATATCCCTAAGTCTGATAGAGAACGAAGTCTTTACGGTAGCGAGTTTGAAATTCAACTCCGCAATAAATTGACCCAGCGAGCTATCGCTAAGGAGTGCGCTGATTGGATGCGCCGCAAAGCAACGTTCAAATCGAACCGCAGCAAGGCCCCAATGCAGCAGTTTGCTTGCGTGCAGGCCAAGGAGACAGCGACCGCCTACATGCCTTTGCACGGATTTACAGCGGTCGATCTTGGGTACCAGCAAGGGAACGCTGTATCGAATTTGGTCAACAAAATGGACGAGGCCACCTTCACGTCTACCTACATCAGCCTTTTTGACCAAATTTGGGTTGACCCAGAAAAACTTGAAGATGTAACCTCTCAGATTTGCGATCACATTGCTTCGGTGTATCAAGAAAACTCACCGGAGCATGTTTACTTCTTGATGCTCTACAACATCTTCAATGAGTTCCTTGAAGACATCAATGAAGATGTTCTGCCAAATGACCGGACTGGCTATCAAGACACGCTGATTTGGAACAAGCTTTTCAATTACCAGAAGGACGCAGCGACCGGCATCATCAACAAGCTGGAGACCTATAGCGGCTGCATTCTGGCTGACAGTGTGGGCCTT
>CAITYM010000149.1 GCA_903896615.1 uncultured Burkholderiales bacterium | reverse complement strand
GGCGTTGGAGTGCAAAAAAATTAGACAACTCTCCGTAGCCAATTTGATCGCAGAGACGATTCAAAGAATTGCTAAGGGCGAGTCAGTCATGAGTTTGTTTTCAGACCAAAATCAACTTTTCTAAAAGTCGTTTAAGTCTGATACAAAAAGTGGTGGTGGGCGTCAAGGAAATTTGACACTCTTCACTTTTTAAAACCGAAGTCACATTGGTCGCGGTGGACTTCTCTAGGAGATAGTTATGAAATTTGTCGCATTTGAGCGCAACAAGCAGGGTACGGGTGCGAGCCGCCGTCTGCGTAATACTGGTAAAACACCAGGAATCGTATACGGCGGAGCAGGTGAGCCACAACTCATCGAGCTCGATCACAACGCACTTTGGTACGCTCTAAAGAAAGAGGCGTTCCATGCCTCCATTTTGCAAATGGAAATTGCGGGTAAAGAGTCAAAGGTATTACTGAGAAACGTTCAGTACCACCCTTTCAAGCCAACCGTTATACACGTTGATTTCCAACGCGTTGATGCTTCAACCAAGCTTCATATGAAGGTACCACTTCACTTTACTGGCGTGGAGAACTCTCCCGCTGTTAAATTGGATCAGTGCTTGGTTAATCACGTGATTAATGAGCTTGAGATCAGCTGTTTACCAGCAGATTTGCCTGAATTTATTTCAGTCGACTTGAGTGGTCTTAAGAAAGGTGTTTCACTTCACTTAAGCAACATCACGTTGCCCAAAGGGGTTGTTGCAGTAACTCGCGGCAAGACAGACCCTGTGATCGTATCTGTGGTGTCGGTTGCTGAAGAAGCTGCTGATAGCAAGGCACCAGCTGCTGCGGCCGCTGCTGCACCTGCTGCTGACGCTAAGAAATAAAGTCAGTACCTGCATAAAGTTAGTCAGGATAAGGTGATTCATCACAAGTTCTGAATTTAACCGATGAGCTTTAAGCCCACAATACTCACGTGTTGTGGGCTTAGTTTTTGACAATCCACGATCTCCAAGCACTAGCGTACCCAAGTCTCTTGCTCGGTTTCGCATATCATCACGTCTGAACACCTTTAATGAGTTCAAATATTAGCAATGATTAAATTATTTGTCGGCTTAGGTAATCCAGGTCCAGAATACGAGGCAACACGGCACAACGCAGGTTTTTGGTGGCTTGACGCTTTGGCAAAAGAGCTTGGGCTCAGCTTTAAATCAGAGCGGCAGTTTAGTGGACATACAGCAAGGGGATCGTTTGAAGGAAATGCTTTATGGCTGCTGAAACCGCAAACCTTCATGAACTTATCGGGGCAATCTGTTGGTGCGCTGGCAAGATTTTTTAAAATCTCCCCTGCAGAAATCCTAGTTGTTCATGATGAATTAGATATACCCCCCGGCGAAGCTAAGTTGCGCTTTGGTGGCTCTCACGCAGGACATAACGGGTTGCGTGACATTCATGAAAAACTCGCAAGCGATGCATACTGGCGTCTCAGAGTAGGTATCGGCCATCCAGGCGCAAAATCTGAAGTACTTAAATGGGTTTTACAAAAACCCTCGCTTGATCAAAGCATATTGATTGATCAGTGCATAGAGCGCACACTCAAAGCCTTTCCCCTTTTAATCAAGGGCGATACGGAGCGAGCTACGCAACAAATTCACACCAGTAAACCTCCTAGACCAAAGCCTCCAAGACAAAATCCAAGCGAGCTCATTAAGCCCAGCACAAATTAAAACCTTGTCTAAGGTTTGTAAATACACAGAACCTTAAAGGGACTCAAGGCCTTGTCCCTAGGACGATTTGAGTGCCATTAGTGCACGGTATTTTTGCCACAAAGTTTCCTCACTCTCAATAAAGTCAGGACTCACCGGAATACAGTCGACTGGACAGACCTCGACGCACTGGGGCTCATCATAATGACCTACACACTGAGTGCATTTAGCGGGATTGATTTCATAGATAAGCTCCCCCAAATAGATCGCATCGTTGGGACACTCGGGTTCACACACATCACAATTGATGCATTCATCAGTAATCATCAAAGCCATTAATCAATTACCTCTCTAAAAACGTTCAGCGAACAGCTTTTAACTTAGACGTAATTTGCGCATGTATGTGAGGAGAAACGAACTGAGCAATATCTCCTCCTAAACTTGCAATCTCACGAACCAACGTACTTGAGATGCACTGGTACGTATCTGTTGTATTTAAAAAAATCGTATCTACATCGGGAGCCAATCGATGGTTCATGCCTGCGAGTTGAAACTCATAATCAAAATCAGTCATTGATCTGACCCCGCGGATCATGACGTTCACACCCATGGAGACTGCAAAATCGCTTACAAGACCCGTAAAAGATTCCACTTTTACGTTAGGGCAATCTCTCAAAGCTTCCCGGGTCATCTCTAAACGCTCGTCTAAGGTGAAGAGTGTCTTTTTGTGATGGGCCGCAGCAACCGAGATAATGAGTGTGTCCACTAATTTTGCAGAACGTCTAACGATGTCCTCATGGCCAAGTGTTAGGGGATCAAAAGTACCGGGATACAAAGCTACTACGTTGGACATTCGTTAACTCCGAAATAAGGGGTATCTAAACTCAATCAATTCAAGGTGAGTAACTTTTGGGTTAATGGCTCATTATAGATAATGAAAGGAAAAAATCAGTGCATTAATGTGGACGCAGGAACATAAGCCGAGCATACATTGAACGTCTTGCTCTTCATTTTTTAGCGATCAGTTAATCCAACCTTTTCAGTAAGTGCGCGTGTACAGCGCCTGCCTTTAAGTGCTTAAAGACTGACAAACCGTAGGATAGTAAATGTTCATTGTCGAATTTTTTGGCACTCTCTAGGTAGATGACTCCACCTTGTGCTAACTGATCTGAGGCAGCCCCTAGAGCGAGCTCATAAAGATTCTTTGTATCAAAGGGGGGATCAATAAAGATGACATCCATACTATTCGGCGGTAACCCCTTAAGGAGTGAAACACCCTCACCTTTTTTAATTTGTACCGCCTCTGCTTTAAGCTTTGATTTAAGCTTCTCCAGCAACTCAATGAGTGGGGGGCTTTGCTCAAAGATCCAAACTTTGGTTGCACCCCTTGAAGCGGCTTCAAAACCAAGCGCCCCAGTTCCAGCAAATAAATCGGCACAACTGTAGCCCGTTAAATCTTGGCCCAACCAGTTAAAGAGTGTCTCTCTAACTCGGTCTGGCGTAGGCCGAAGCCCCTGCATATCAATGACGCGTATGGGCGTTCTTCTCCATTGTCCGCCAATGATGCGGACTTCACCGGGTCTCAAACTTACCCCCCACGATGATCGTCGCCATAGCGTCGGGATGAACATGCTTTTTAAAAGCATATTTAATGTCTTGGATACTCACCCGTTTGACCTCCTCCACCCAAGTGTCTAAATAATTCAGTGGGAGCTCGTTCCAAGCTATGTTAGCAAGGTTGTCAAGAAGTTTCTTGTTGCTATCCAATCGCAGCGGAAAACCACCGATTAAATTATCTTTAGCCGCCCTCAGCTCAGAAGGGGTAGGACCGTTTTTAACGAATTCGGTTAATATCTCTCTTGATAGAGTTACAGCCTGCAGGGTTTGATCAGGGCGAGTTTGAAGTCCAATGGTGAAAGGACCTGCTTGTTTAGCAGGAGCAAAATAACTGTATACGCTATAGCTGAGGCCTCTTTTTTCACGAACTTGTTCGGTCAATCGAGACACAAAACCACCCCCACCCAGCACGTAATTACCGACGGTTAACGGGAAATAGTCGGGATCCGCCCGGTCAATCGCAGGTGCGCCTATAAGCACATGTGCCTGCGCAGAGTCAAAGGAGATGCGTTGTTCAGTGGATTTATCCAATGCTTTAACGGTTGGGATAGTTGGCAATTTTGAGCAACTCATTTGCCGATCAAACTGGGACATCAACAACTCAGCTATCTCAGTTGCCCTGTCTCGCGTAACATTGCCTACCAAACTAATTCTGGCTGAACAAGGGTTAATGTAATTTTTATAGAAGTCTTGTATGTCTGCGATCTGAGTTTGGAGCAACGACTCCTGTGAAGGCAAAGCCCCGTAGGGATGGTCTGGGTATAGGGCTTTTGCAAACGCTCGCCCCGCAACAACGCCTGGCTGAGTTAAAGATTCTTTGAGTCCTGCTAATGCCTTGTCACGCTCACGCATGAAGATTTTGGAGTCAAAACTAGGGCGAGAAATTTGCTGCGCTGCAAGCTCTACTGCAGCCCCCAAGATCTTAGGTTCAGTAAGTGTTCTCAATCTAAAACTAAACCGATCTTGACCTGATGAAGCAGCAAAGCTCGCACCCAAATCCGCCCACGCCTCACCGATTTGATTCTCATCCATTGCGGGTCGACCTGCACTTGGCAAAACGCCTTTTGACATCATCATGGCTACAGCGCTGGACAAACCTGGTAGCGCCGCAGGATCTCGGCGTGAGCCGGCATCAAAATCAATTTGAGCGTCCAACATCGGTAAATTAGGAGTTGTGATTAAATACACCTGGGCTCCGTTTGTGAGACTCCAGTGTTGGATCGGCATACCCGCGCTTGAGTGGCCAGCGCATACCAAGCCAATGACTAATCCTGTAAAGGGTATAAATCTAAAACAAGAAAAGTTTTTTATAAAACTTTGAAATTTGAACATAGCATTCACCTAAGCATTCCTTCTTTCATAGCGTTCGCAGAGTTAGCTGCTTTTTTCGCAGTATCGCTGTTTATGGGTAGTGGCACTAACGTGCCAATGGTTAAATGATCATCATCAAAATATTTTTTAGCAATAAGTTGTACCTGTGATGGGGTAATAGCCGATAACTCTTTAATTAAACGGTCGCTGGTATCTAACGGCAGTCCCTCGATCCAATAGCTCCCAATCTCCTGAGCTTGGTTAAAGAGTGAATCACGCTTATAAACGGCCGTCGCAATCCACTGCGCTTTTACGCGGTTTAACTCAGCTTCGCTAACCCCTTCATCAGCAATTCGTTTGATTTGTGATTTCAGTGCAATCTCCAACTGTTCCATGTTTTGTCCACTTGCTGGGACCGCTTGCAATTGAAAGACTTGGGGACCACGCCCACTAAAGGTGTACTCAGCGCCCGCCTCATCGGCAACGGGGTGGTCGCCCTGGGTGAGTGCCCGATCAAGTCTTGCACCGCTATAGCCGTCAAGTACAGCACTAAGCATTTGCAGTGCAAGCGCGTCTTGGTGCTCTGTGCTTGCGGGGTCTGCTTTGTATCCTGGTACTTTCCAAGACATAATTAAAAAACCCTGTTCTGCGGGAGCTTTGACACTTAGCCTTCTCAATCCAGTTTGCTCAGGCTCAACTCTGGGTTTGCGAACAGGGACTACTCCCTTTGGGATATGCGCGTAAATGCGTTCTGCCATTTTTTTAACAGCTAGGGGCTCTACATCACCCACAACGACCACAACTGCATTGGAGGGCTTATACCAAGTGCTGTGAAAATGCCTCACATCATCAGCAGTCATCGCATCTAAATCGTTCATCCAACCAATGACAGGCCGACGGTAAGGAGATGCAGTGAACTGAACTGCATTGACTTGTTCGTTTAAAACGCTCCTTGGCACATCATCTGTGCGCATACGGCGCTCTTCTTTAATCACTTCAATTTCTTTTTTAAACTCCGAATCAGCCCAACTATTGTGCTCAAAGCGGTCGGCCTCTAAGCGCATGACGGCTTCTAAGCGTGATGCAGGGATTTGCTGAAAAAATCCTGTGTAATCTTGGTTGGTAAATGCATTTTCGCGCCCACCCAGTGCAGCGACTTTTCTAGAGAACTCACCCACTCCGACCTTCGGCGTTCCTTTAAACATCATATGTTCAATTGCATGAGCTACCCCGGAAGTCCCGTCCACCTCATCCATTGATCCAACACGAACCCAAACCATATGCACGACGGTAGCTGCGCGGTGATCGGGCAAAACCACCAACTCCATACCGTTACTTAACTTGTAGCGCAAGATGGATGAAACCTCGGACGGGGCTACACTGGTTTGCGAGCTTTGCGCACTGACAACAGAGAATATCAATAATGTCGAGCTAAGTATGAGAATATTTTTAAGACGCTTGAATACCTGCTCAGCACAAAAAAAGCTACAAAAAGGAAGGCGTAACATCATACAAACTCGATTCAAGGTTAAACGTTTCATAGAATAGGGGGAACCCAGGCATCTTAACGCAAGCTACTAAGTGCAAGCATCTTAAGGGAAGCTTCATAGTAGACAAAACTCATATTTTAGAAACTTTCAATAATGTTCAACATTTTTCGAAAAAAAACCTCAGAACCTTCCCCCCTAAGGGACAAGGATGAACTGAACAGCGCCCCATCAAAGCACCCTACCCCTCAGCCCGGCACGACCGACTCAAGCAAACAGGCTACAACTCCAAGAGCGGCGTGGCTGGTAAAACTTCGCTCCGGCCTTAAAAGGACTGGGCAGAGTTTTAAATCTGTGTTGAATCTCACCACGATAGATGAAAATTTATACGAAGAACTTGAGAGTGCGCTACTTAGTGCCGACACCGGTTTTAGTGCAGCGCAATACGTTCTCACTCAACTAAAAGAGCGAATCCGCAAAGACGCTGTAACCGACCCCAAAGCTGTCAAAGCAATTTTGATTGAGATCTTAACCTCCCTCTTAAAACCACTTGAAAAAGAATTGACCTTAGGGCAACAAACACCGACCGTGATCATGGTAACAGGTGTGAACGGTGCGGGTAAAACAACATCTATTGGAAAGATAACTCGTCATCTGTGTGACTCAGGGGCTAGCGTTTTGTTGGCGGCTGCAGATACGTTTCGAGCCGCTGCGAAGGAGCAACTCTTGACGTGGGCTGATAGAAATCAGGTAGATATCATCTCCCAAGAATTGGGCGACCCTGCTGCGGTCAGCTTTGATGCCGTAACGGCTGGTAAAGCTAGAGCGCGTGATGTGGTTTTGATCGACACAGCTGGGCGCTTATCTACTCAGTCCCATCTGATGGAGGAGCTCAAGAAGATAAAGCGCGTTATCCAAAAAGCGGACCCTGGCGCTCCCCACGAGGTGCTCTTGGTTATAGACGGAAATACGGGGCAAAACGCATTGGCTCAGGTCAAAGCCTTTGATGAGGCCATTAACTTGACTGGCCTCGTCATCACCAAACTAGACGGAACTGCAAAGGGCGGAGTATTGGCTGCCATAGCACTTTGGAGTCTTGAGCGAGCAAAATCAGGTTTATCCGCAGTGCCCGTATACTTTATAGGCGTTGGTGAAAACTTGGAGGACCTTCAAAACTTCAACGCAAGTGAATTTGCACAAGCCTTAATCGACGATTAGATCAACAAAGTCTGTCTGCATCAGTTACTTTAAAGCCTTTGAAATGGGAAACTTAAAAATGAAACGTCGTACAACACTTAAATCCTTGCTAGGTGCTACTGGCTTGGCAACAGGTATCTTTAATACTGTTACAGAAAATGCATTAGCTGATTCAGCCTATCCCAATAAACCCATCAAATACATTGTCCCTGTCTCTGCGGGTGGGGGAAGCGATATGATTGGTAGAACAGTTTGCGAACGCTGGGGACGCGCCTTGGGTCAAGCGATTATTGTTGACAACGAAGGTGGTGGTGGCGGTGTAATCGCCTGCCAAAACACTGCTAAAGCAGCACCTGATGGCTATACGCTTATGCAAGGCTACGTGGCCACGTTAGGAACAAGTCCCGCAACTCGTAAGAACCTGCCGTATGACCCTATTAAAGATTTCACACCGATTGGTATGATTGGTGGTACACCAAATGTGTTGGTTGTCCACCCCAGTGTGCCTGCTAAGAACTTGAAAGAGTTCATTGACTACATCAAGAAAAATCCTTCGCAAGTCAGCTATGGATCCTCAGGGCAAGGCTCCTTGACCCACCTCACCATGGAACTCTTCAAACAGGTTGAGGACAGTCCCATCGTACACATCCCTTACAAAGGTATTGCTCCTGCCTTTAATGATTTAATGGGTGGACAAATCCAGGCTATGTTTCCTGGACTTGCGGCTGCGCTGCCCCACATCCGCTCAGGCCGGGTTAGGGCAATAGCTGTGACGGGTACAACACGAAGCTCCCAGCTTAAAGATATTCCGACCCTTGAAGAGTTAGGATTTAAAGGCTTTACTGCGCTGCAGTGGTACGGTGTTGTAGGACCTGCAGGTATGCCTGCCCCTATTGTTCGTCGCCTCAATGAGACTTTGAAGATAGCTCTTAGCGCGCCTGAGCTGAAGGATAAGATGTCTGTTGAGGCTGTAGAGCCCATGGCAACGACTCCTGAGCAGTTTGCTCAATACATCAAAGCTGACTTGGCTCGTTGGACTAAACTGGCAAAAGAAAGAAACATTGAACTGGACAATTGAGTTGTATGGATCCAAAGGTGCCATTTTTTTGAACTATCGGGGAATTCATTCCAAATCCTCTAATCCATCCCCAGGTGCTGTTAGTATTAATTAAAACGTTTTCTAAAAATAATTAATTATGACTAACCATTAATAAAATAAATATTTTATTAATTAATAGGTATACATTAAACGATATTATTCTCAGCCTCTCAATTACATGGGTTAACCCTAGTGCTTGGATGGTTTTGATTAGCACTCTCAAACCAAGAGTGCTAAAATGATCCTAACGTATTCAAAAGGAGTACATGTATATGACTAACCTTAGCCTAGCTAATTCTGGAGCCGCCAGCGCATCTGTTGCCAATCCATGGGC
>CAITYM010000148.1 GCA_903896615.1 uncultured Burkholderiales bacterium | reverse complement strand
TAGTGCCAAATCATTGGCTGCCCTTGAAAATCAAAACCTCGCCAATGCAGGTGCGCCCAGTCCGAATGTAATTCCTAACTGGAGCACTCGGTTAAATACACTTATATTTGAGCCCTCACAGTTAAGCGCTGTGTTTGAACTCTTAATGCCGGGCGCGCTAACGAGTCTTTTGTCTCAGCCACAATTGCAAAACTGGGTTCAACGTTGGAACGCAAACCGATTATCAATGGCGAGTTTGAATCCAACTGCACTTAAAAATATTGTTCTTGCGCAGTCTAAAAGTGTCGAACGCCAACTCGTGGGTAGTAGCAACTTTTCTCCTGCGAACCGTGAGTCAATTGACTCTTTAAATTCTGCCTCAAACCAGGGAGGAGCTAGCCTGGGGATTGAACAAGATCCAAAGTCTATGCTTAGGAGCTTAACCGCGTTGCTAGACCGTATGCAACAAACTCCTGAGACCATTAAGCTCTCTCATCAAGTGAAAATTGCAACCCATGAACTCGAGTCCTCGCAAGTCCAAACCGCGCAACAATTGATCAGGGGCGAGTTGGCGTTTCATGCTGTGATCCCTTTTTGGGATGCGGATCCTGTTGACTTGTACTTTAAGAAAACTAAAAGCGGAAAAGGTGATGACCCCGAGCACCATTTGTCTGTAGATATTCACTCTAAAAGTCGACTTCTGGGGGAGATATGGCTAAATACTTCTATCAAACAATCCTCGCAGATTGATTTGATTATGTGGGCGGTAAAGCCCGAGGTAGCAGAGTTGGCGAAAACAAACGCCAGTGAACTCGGTTACGAACTTGGCGTCTCTGGCTTGACTCTAAATTCGTTTCAAATTTTTAACGCTCCAAAACCCAACGAAGTGCAACCCCCTAGACCTCACGCGGGCTCGGTGCTGGACGCGCGAGTTTGAACGGCGCTGAATATGCAAAACAAGTTAGAAGCAATCGCCCTTGAGTATGGACTCAACAAGACACCCCGCGTAACTGCGAAGGGACACGATGATTTGGCGAGGCGAATTATTGAAGAGGCTAAAAAGCAAGGCGTCTACGTTGCCGAGGATCCTCAATTACTCGCTCTTTTAAGCCGATTAGATGTGGGAGATGAGATTCCACAAGATATGTACACCGCGGTGGCGGTTATATTGTCTTGGGTATATTGGCTCAAGGGTATGAGGCCAGGGGATGAGAAGGTACTTTAACGACTCAGTTGCGAGGGACTACAAATGAGAAAGCTCACAGCTTAGATAGACATGTAGCCTGAGATTTGACGACCACGCCTGATACGGCCAAGGCGGTCATAAGTTTCTACACTGGTTGGTCCAGAGCCAACGCGCAAACTCTCTAGTGCGCCGTTGATTGCGTCAAGCTTGCGATTCACCAAAATTTCACTGCGTCTGTGCAGATTTCTGCATAAGCGCATCTTATCTTTAAACTCATTCCAACGTGAGTCCAGTTTTTGTGCATCCTCAGGCTGGTGAATGCCTGTCAGCGCCATTAATTCTTTGAGCAGCTTGTTTTTGTTTTCGTTTATAGAGTCAAAATTGCTCATGTCTTGAGCCTTTAAAGCAGCAAACTCTTCTTCAAGCAAAGCCTCAAGCATGGCCACTCTTTGCATGGCCTTAGTTAAGGAAGCTTCAATGTTGAGGTTTGACGCTTGGACTTCAGACAAGGTTTATTCCTTTATCATCTTCTCAAGAGACGTAAAGCCCTCAGCGATACGACGTGGGTCAATCGCATAGTTACCACTTTGAATGGCCTGTTTAATGGCGTTCACTTTGGTTTGATCAAAACCGGGCTGCTCAGCCACTTGCTGTGTAACGTTGCTCAGGCTAACTGTGTCTGAGCCGGAGCTCAAGGCAACGACAGATGCTGTGGTTGCAGAGTTAGTAGAGTTTGCGCCAGCAGAGGGGACGGACGAGCTGGCATTACCAACGCTTTTAAGCGTAGTACTTGCCACCGGAATCCGGGGTTGGTTTGAAATAGCGTCAGTCATGATGCACTCTCTTACAAAAAATAAACGATAACAAAAAAGCTTTTGACCTCATTTAATTCGTCTCGAAACTTTAAAACTTGAGTCAAATGACAAATTTTTTAAAGAAAATTGATGAATTAATACTTAATAATTCCACTTACATTGCTTTTGCGGTATTTACACCCGTGACGACTGCAGATATAGATCGACCCGATTCGGTATTCTTTAACTTAATCTGGTCACCTAATTGCCCGTCTTGCAAGGCCTCAGCTCTAATGGAGATCAAAAAGCCTTTTCCCTCTCCAATCGATACTATCACCTGCTGTCCTCGTTTGATCATAACCATAGGTTTTAGATCAAAACTCTTCAATGGTGTGTTAGCGGGCAAATCCCGCAAAAGCTCCATGTTGACTACATCCTTAGGATTACTCAACGCAGACATTTCACTAGGTTGCAATGCAACATCTGTGCCAATAAACATGTTGGGTTCTAAGATCGTCCCCCGTTTGAGAAACTGAGGGGAAGTTAGAACTGTATGAAAGCCCGGATTAACCGCGCTTTGGCTTTGTGTAGGTGCTTTCGTTGGTTGTGTTTCAGAAGGTGTATTTTTGGGGGGCGTAGCATCCCCAGTAAGGTTTGCAGGGCTAGGAGTTGGTGGGTTAGTTACTGGATTAGCCGTACTGCTGGGCTGGATGACACTTACCTGCAGGTAATACTGCCAATTAGGGTTCTCGCACCGAGCTCTAACAGTTTTGTGAGAAGAAAAGGGGAAATCAAATGCAACCTGCTTCTCGCAAGGTTCAATTTTGAGTCTGTAATCCAGGAGAGAAACGGAGATATTTGCTTCGTTAACATGTTCGATATTTGCAAGCCACGACTTTAGTTGCGCGTCTATTTTGACTTGACCTGGGTTTATTAAACTGTTTGAAGTTTGGGCATCTGCAGACTGCGTAAAACCAGCAAAACCTATAGTGATACAAAAGAATAGTTGTGCAAAAAGCCGAGCGAGTCCCGCCTTCAACGGGGCTTTTATTGGCTTGTTGAAGTGTCCGTTTCCAGACACTTTAACTATTTTTTTAGATCGGCACAGCATTTGCAAAATAGAAAGTATGTGTTGATTAATTGACGTTAAGTTTATTGACTCAACCAACTCTGCAAATTTTGTACCAAAGAAGAAAATGCCACTGGAATTGCCATGAACTATTTAACTGATACGAAAAACTTGGTAAGAAATAGTTACTTGGACAGTAATAAATATTTATTTACTGATCGAGGAACGAGCTCTGCTGGCGCGGACAAATCTGCTTTTTCAAAAGCCCTTGCGCAGGCTCAGGCTCAAAACGGTGTCAATACTTCGTCAAACCAAGTAGCCAGCTCCTTAACCCCTAACTCACAAACTGTTGCTGTCAGATCGGGCGATACGCTCTCTAATATAGTGAAGGGTTATTTTGCAGCTCAAGGTCAAAATATCAGCGGGACTGATGCGATGCATATGTCCCAAGAGCTGGCTAGGTCCAACGGGATTCAAAACCCTGACAAAATATTTCCTGGCCAACAGTTAAATTTAAGTGTCCTGAGCGCTGCTGCTGCGGGGGCCCCGAGTTTAGATACCGCTAACTATATAAATGCACGCACTGCAACTCTAAGCGCGCAGGCTGGTCAAAATACACTGTCCAATATGCAGACTCAGTCAAGTAGGGGCGCCACAAGAGTTCAGTCTGGTAATTTGGCTAATGCCGGTGAAAATCCAATTTTAAATAAAACATTAGACCGAGCTGTGGAAAAGGGATTCATCCCGGCCCAGGAGAGGGGGGCTGTGTACGAGAAGATCGTTGGCATGTCCAAGACCTATCAATTCAATCCTGACGATTTTGCAAGACTGACCCTTATGGAGAGTGACGGCATGAATCCAAAGGCCACTAATAATCGTTGCCACGGGATCATCCAGTTTTGCGAAGGTCCAGACCGCGGAGCAGCGTCGGCTGGATTTGCAACCAATGCAAAAGATATCACCAACCGCAGTGTGCTTCAGCAGCTTGATATGGTGACGAAGTATTTTGATGAAACGGGTCTAAAGAACTTTGGACCCGCAAGCTTAGATGATTTGTACTTGACCGTCTTGACCCCAGCTGCAAGGAGTGAGACAAGAGCACATGCTAATTTGAATATCGCGGGTTCACAAGCCTCCATGTTGCACGTGAATAGAGATACAACTGCACCGATCACGAGGCATTCAATTATTGAGGGTCTGCATCAAAATGCAATTAACCGACTTGGGCTGGATTTAAGTTCAACTACGGTGGCTCAGGCTCCTAGCCAAGCCAATACTTCAGTTGCAACGAACCAAATTCCAGTCTCTAACCCCGTTAACTCTGGGATTAATTCAAACCCCAATGCCGGATCAAATGCACAGGCGATTCAATTGATGCAAGCCACTTTGCTTGCTCAGGCTAACCAAATTAACCAAATGGGGCAATCCCAAGGTCTTGGCCAAGGACAAGCACAAGGTCTAGGCGGAGCCAATCAATTTTCCGGGCTAGGTGGGTTGGCCGGTTTGGGTAGAGCGCAAATGGCTCAGTTCCAACAAGCCCAGTTTAATGCGTCTGCCTCCAACTCAGGCGCGACCCAGTTATCCCCAATGGCTGCTCAGTTGGCTCAGGTTACCCAAATAGCTCAGGCGACTCAAGCAACTCAAACTACCCAAACACAGCCTAGCAACTCCTCAAGAGCCCAAGCTCTTAGAGTAAGTGCATATTTAAACCAAACTTATTTACCGTAATAGTTATTGAAAAGCAAGGATAAAGGTTTCATACTCAACGGGTAGGACTAAATTTGCCGGCGAAGAACATGGGGGGAGTGGCAAATTTCATCTCCTGAGGATTTAAAAAGAATAAAAATGAGTTGGAAAAGATAAATAACTAATTAGAAAAACGGCAAAAAGCCGTTAAGTCGCCGCAACAAATACCTTGCGACGCGAGTCGGGAAGTTAAAGCGGCAATAACTTGCCACTTCTCGAAGATTGGCTTTATATGCGGGTTACAGAGGAAGACTATTGCCACTGCCCCCCTTAAACCATTCGTAAAGCAGCCACGAAATAGGTGGCATACAACTTGCAGATGTCGTACCGAGGTCTTAAAACTTTAGGACCGGGTGTCGTGATTACGACGATCAAATGGTTATGTAAATGGGAGCGGTGATGGATTTGTCCTCTGCTTTTGGTATCAACGAGCAAGCCCTGCAAGTCAGGAGCCAGCGACTTGAGGTTTTGTCGCGCAACATTGCTAACGCGGATACCCCCAATTACAAAGCTCAAGATTTAGATTTTAAAGCCATGCTTAAAGAGTCTGAGAAGCAGTATTTAACTGCAACGCATCCAGAGCATTTTGCTGCGATAGCGGATGCCCCCGATAACGGGATGCGTTACAGAACGCCCTTTAATAGCTCTTTTGATGGCAACACGGTTGAGATAAGTGTGGAGCAAGCAACCTTTGGTAAGGCTGCAGCTGATTATCAGGCCACGGCCAGTTTCTTGGAAAACAGAATTGGTGCGATTAGAAAGGCCCTTAAAGGGGAGTAATAAATCATGAAATCCTTAGACAGTGTATTTGGAATTGCAGGTACTGCGCTTAATGCGCAGATGGTTCGCATGAATACGACGGCGTCCAACTTAGCCAATGCAACAACTGTATCCAACACCGAACAAGATGCCTTTAGAGCGAAGCGAACCGTATTTAAAGCATTGGTTAAAGATGAGTACACAAACGCGGGCGCACCCTACTTAGGCGGGGTGAAGGTTGACCATGTGGTTGATGATCCAACGCCGATTAGAAGTTTGTATGACCCTGGAAACCCTTTAGCGGATAAGGACGGAAATGTCTTTTTGTCAAATGTAAATGAGATGCAAGAGATGGTGGAGATGATGGCTGCCTCCCGCTCTTACCAAAACAACGTCGAAGTAGTGAACACTGCGCGCCAACTGATGATGAGAACGCTAGACATCACTAAATCTTAAATAAACCCATTCAAATTCCACCTGTAGAAAGACCAAAATCATGACAATCTCATCCGGACCACCAACCTCAAGTTCTTTGCCAGCCTCTTTGTCATCGTCTTTGCCAAACGGCATTCAGACCTTGGCCCAATACCAAGCGGCTCAATCAGCGACCCAGGTGTCAACTTCGTCTGCTCAAACGGCGATGGGTGAGAACGATTTCTTGACGCTTTTCACAACTCAGTTGAAAAACCAAGATCCTTCACAACCCGAGGATAACTCCACATTTGTCTCTCAACTTGCACAGTTCTCGCAGCTAACAGCAACGACAAATATGGAGAGCAGCATGAACTCGCTCGTCTCTAGTTTGCAAAACAATCAAATGTCTTCAGGCACCTCGCTCATTGGTCGCCAAGTTTTGGTCCCTGGCGGAAGTGCAGCACTTGTAAGTGGACAGCCGGTTAATACAACCGTTAACTTACCCAACGGTGCGCAGACCATCACGATGACCGTCACCGATAGCTCTGGAAATATTGTGAATACACAGACCTTTGGGTCACAACTTGCTGGCAATATGACCGCTACTTGGAATGGCCTGTCCTCTAGCGGAACCCAAGAGCCTGACGGTATGTACAACATCTCATTTACTGCAGTTGATAGTAAGGGCAATTCAACTAACCCCTCACTTAGCACTTTTGCAACTGTGCTAAGTGTCAGTAATCCCAATGCGGGTTCAGCAACAGCCGCTTCTGCGGGAAGTGGTTGGATGCTCAATTTGCCAGGTGGACAAACCATGAGTTTGGCAAACGTCACAGCGGTTCAATAAGCATCTATAAGTAACCATACTTAATTATTTCGATACAAAGACACAAATCAGGAGCAATACAAAATGGCTTTCTTTACAGCACTGACAGGTATCAATGCCTCTAACTCCCAGTTGGCAACCACTGCAAATAATATTGCTAACGCTGCAACAACTGGATTTAAAAGATCGACGACGAATTTCGGTGACATTTTCGCGTCCTCACCACTGCAAAAAAGTAGTTCCACGATCGGTCAAGGTGTATCTTTAAAAGGCGTGACCCAAGACTTTAGTCAGGGTAACCTGACATTTTCATCAAATACACTTAATTTAGCTATTTCGGGTGATGGTTTCTTCCCAATGAAATCCTCAGACGGGTTGCAAAACATCTTTACACGAAACGGTACGTTTTTAATGAACGACCAAAACAACGTGGTCAACTCAGCAGGTCAAACTTTAATGGCAGCCTCAGTTGATAGTGCGGGTAACGCCGATATCAGCAACATGAATCCGCTTAATATTCCCTTGGTGACCAAGGGCGAGGCTAAGCAAACAACCAGCATACAAATGGGACTTAACTTCCCCGCTAATGCAAATATTATTACGAAGGCTTTCGATAGGAACGATCCTTCAACCTACAACGAGAGCACGGCCATGAACGTGTATGACGCGGCAGGTAACAGTTACCTCGCAACTGTTTATTACGCTAAAACACAAAACGCAAGTCAAGCATCACCTTCAAATAAATGGCAAACCTATGTTTATGTGGGTAATACGTTGGTGAGCTCTGCTTTGCAACAAGCTACTGACTCATCTGGCTCTTTGCAATATGTAAATCAATACGGCCAAATCGAGAATGCTGCCCAAGTTGGTGATCAGTTAACCAACAGCAAGACCGAGATGTTTAACTTAGATAATCTAACCAACACTCAGTCCTCTGTTGCTGCGACGGTATCTGGCACTTTAGCGCCTAACCTTGGAACACTTAGCTCAGATGTAGTTAACTTTACCTCACCTGCGACACAAACCGGCATTACAGCTGGCCCGCTCTTTGATATTTCAGTCAACGGATCCAAGACTGTTCCAATCAGTATTGCTGATTTGGCTGGACAAAACTTACAACTCCACGGCTCAGACATTGCAACTGAGTTGACCAACCGTATTAACCAAGCCTTTGGATCACAGAAATACTTTAACTTCACAGGAACGAACACCAGTTCGGTGAACTTGATGGTCTCTAGCGGATCTGGCGCGGGCTCCTCAAATCAAAATATTCCGCTGAACTTAGGCTCAGGCAATGAAACCTACCAAACAGTGGTTCAAAATATCAATGCACAGTTACAAGCTAACGCTGCGAGCACACCTGCACCCGTATCTACGCTGAGCGGTATTAGCTTTAACCCAACTTCTGGTCAGGCGATGATCGTGAATGTGACAACGCCTAACAACGGTGTTGAGACTCTCTCCATTCCTGCAAGTGCGAACGTGACTTCGATGGATCAATTAGCGAACTACATCAATACAGGTTATGCCAATGTTCCCTTAACTACGGGGCAGGTCGCAACTCCTATGTTGCCAGGATTGATTGCACAAAAATTAAATCCTGCTGTATCTGGATCTACTCCTTTGGACGCTTCTATCCCAGGGGCAACTACAGCAATAACCTTTGTTTCAACAGAAACTAATCCAACTCAAAATGCCCCAACATTTGCCAGCGTGTCTGTGACCAATGGCACGACTAGTTTTAGTTACAACTCAAGATCGACATCACTGGGGCTTGGTACGCAGGCCTATCCCCTAACGGGTCCCATCACACTGGAGGTATCAAGCGGTACTTCACCAAGTCTCCCTTATCCAGTGAATATTCCTGCACCTGACGGTAATGGAGCACCGTCATTTGCAAATGCCCAAGCACTGGTTAATTATTTAAACACCGGTAATGTAGCGTTAACGCCTGGAGAGGGCGGTACTTCGCTTTTGCCGGCAAACATCGTTGCCTCTGTAGGCTTAGATGGGAACACGATTAATTTTGGTTCTAATGAATCCTCTACCACTGTGCCGTCCCTCGTTACCATGTCGATGGCAGATGGATCTCAGTATTCGACCGCTGTGACTTCAGTAGCTATTCCAGATAATTTACTTAGTACTACTCTTCCTACTCAGATCAAACTCAGTATGCCAGCGGGTGGAACTACAGCCAATCCTATAGCTGCTCAAATCGTACCGATTACGGTGCCAGCAGGTCAAAGCTCGCTCTCCTCAGTTGTGACATACCTTAATTCTGCAGCAAGTGGTTTATCCGGTATGGGACTCGTAGCGTCACTTGGGCAAGACGGACAGACAATTAATTTTGGTACAAACGGTACTAATGGTTCTGCAAGCACACTGCCCTCTACGGTCACGATTCAAAATTTAGATTCAACGGGCACTACCCCAACAGGTACTTTGTATAGTTCTGCTGCAACGGCGATCAAACAAATTCAATTTGTAGGTACCAGCTCTAGCACTGTAACTGTTACAACTGCATCTGGCGTATCCTCCATTGTTATACCCTCAGAGGCTTCAGATAATATTCAAGACGTGGTTAGGTATTTGAATTCAGGACTGTCCTCCTCGACTGCGACCACAGCTTCAACAGACGCAGACTACCTTGCGTGGAAAAACTTAGGCCTGACTGCAGTAGCAGGGGCCAACGGCTCAACGCTTACATTTGAAGCCAGTCCAAGTTTGGATCCCGCCAATCCTGCCATGGCTCCAAGCGCTGCTTCAATTACAACAGGTAGTGGCACTTACGCCTCCTCTGTGACAGCCTCCTATGATCCAGTTGCACAACAGTTTAACTTCACCCCCACTAACTCAAATCAATCGCTCACTTTGAACGGTGCGATTGTGAACGGTGCTCCAGTTGCGAACCCACTCTTTGGACTCTCAACGGGCTCTTTAACTCAGAGTTCAACTTCTACCAGTCTTGGTGTAAGCGCTTCAGCTGAAGGTAGTTACATCATGGACCCTAAGGACCAAAGGTACGGCATAACTGTTACGTACGATAGTGTGAATCAAAAGTTTGACTTTGCATCAGGTACCACAGGTGACCAATCAAGTATTACATTGTCTAACCCAAGTCCCTGGGCGCAAACGGTGCTGGGCTTAGCTCCTGCAGATAGTAACGGTAACGCGATTAACTACTCTGTTGGGACTTCTGCCACTGCCATTAGGGGCTTGGCATCAACACCTGCTGAAATGCTTGGCGGTGATATTGGTGTCAACGTTAAGAATTCGTTCTCGGTAGATACGACCAATAATACGTTTGTAGTTGACGTTGGAAGTGTTCAAGGCACAGTGACCCTACCTCCTTCAAGCAATTACACACTCGGTAGTTTCATGCAAGCGTTGCAAGACGGTATCAACCATCTCTCCGCTCCACCACCTCAGCCTGGCTTAACAGGTCAATCTGTATCTGGTGTAGTTGTCTCTTATGACTCGACAACCAATGCATTAAAGTTTACAACCGGCACGACAGGCTCACAGTCTTACATTAAAGTCTCTGGCAATGCGACTTGGGGTCTAGCAAATACAACAGGTGCAAGGGGTGTAGACTCAACTTGGATTAAGCCAACACAAGCTACGGTCACGACTAACGGTGTTGCGGTGCCTCAGTACATTGATCAGTTTGGAAATGAGACCACAAGTCCCGATGGATTCACCACATTACCTGCTTGGTCACCTATTTACCTTGGCAAGGGTGAGTTAACTTTTAATACCAGCGGTGCTTTAGTTTCCCCGCTGGTGGGTACTCAGTTAAATACGGTGTACTTGCCAAACGGTGCGGGTTCTTTGACGATGAATATTAATTATTCCAAATCAACTCAGAACTCAACGCCTTATGCAGTGCTCTCAGAGTCACAAGACGGTGCTCCTGAGGGAAGTTTGACTGGAGTGTCCATTGGCAGTGATGGACTCGCAACTGCGAGTTACTCGAACAGTACACAAGCAAAGCTTGGCAAGATTGTGCTCGCCAATTTCTCTAATCCATCAGGATTAACTCAAATTGGTAACACCAACTATTACGCTTCCTCTGCCTCTGGCACTGTGAAGTACGCTGAAGCAGGATCTGCAGGTTACGGAACGATCCAGTCAGGTGCTACAGAGAACGCAAACGTGGATATGACAAAAGAGTTGGTTGCTTTGATCACCGAGCAGCGTAACTTCCAGGCCAACGCCAAAGCAATTTCCACAAATACGACTTTGACGCAGACCATTATTCAAATTCAAGCTTAATAAAAAAGATTAGAGATACATCATGGATCGCCTTGGTTTTAACTCAGTTGCTACGTTTAATGAGGATAGGCTTGCTCGTCAAAATATCACCAATAACGTTGCCAACGTCAACACCACGGCCTTCAAAAAGTCATACGACGTCGCCTTAAAAGCCTTTAAAGCCGATGGCGACGGATTTGACTCCAGATTTCAGCCTCAAGCGGTCTACACCAACAGGGTTCAAATGACTCCTGGTCCGCTCATTGCCACTGGACGTGATCTAGATATCTCTATGAACCATGCAACGGTGCTTGGGGTTACGGCGCCAAACGGCGAACTTGCCTTTACGCGCAGGGGTGACTTGAAAGTAAACACCAACGGTACCCTTGAGACAGGGGACGGTTTTATTGTCCGCGGCCAAAACGGGGGCCCAATCACAGTTCCCCAAGGTTTTAAGATAGGAATAGCCTCTGATGGTGGCATTTATGCCACCGACCCTACTCAGCCCCCGACCACACCGCCT
>CAITYM010000147.1 GCA_903896615.1 uncultured Burkholderiales bacterium | reverse complement strand
ATGTGGTTCATCAACGGACACGTTTAAGTATATGAATTTAAAAGAGAGAGACATAAAAAAGGGCGCGTCAGGTGATGACGCGCCCGGAACCAACAATCTATGGCAACTGCGATAGCTGGAAGCTTCATTGTAGGCATATTCCGCCCCCTGTACAGCCCCAACCTCAGTTACAACGGCTCGTTGTCGTCCCGCAACACGAATTTTATTAACAGTTTATTCACATATTCTTTGGAGATCCTTTGGACAAGATGTGGGAACTCTGTGGAGTGTTTGGATTTTGGTTATTTTTCGGTGAATATGTTATTTCAATGTCAATCCGGTCACTCAAAGATCATGCTTTCAGACCCTATTTTACCTAAAATCCACTGTAATTCCTAATATTAAGTAAGTATGTACTTACTTAATATTTATTTTAAACATTTGGTTTTTTTACAAAAACCCGGCAATACGAAGGGTCTTAGGATCCCTCATTCATTGCCGGGCAATACCGTCTTTTAACACCGCCTTTTAATCCCTACTACTCAGTCCTACGCAAAGTAAGACCAGTACAGAGCAGCGTGTTGTTTACTTAACTATGGGGCGAATAAGCGTGTACTGGGCCCAAACGCCGCGTCTGATCAAAACACTTACCGGCTTTGACTTATCCAAATGAGAGGCGACTGCATCAAACGACTTAAGACTTGTGATCTCTACGTTTGCAAGTGTAATGATGACATCGCCTTCGCGAAGTCCAGCCATTGCAGCGGCGTCGGTTGCGCCCTCAACGCGAACTCCACCCTTCACTTTCAACTCCTTTTTTTGTCCCTCTGTAAGCTCAGTCAAAGACAATCCAAGTGTTGGATAGGTTGCAACCTTCGCAGGCGTGTCGCTAGATTCACCTTTGTCCTCGGCTACAACCTCTTTTTCAAATTCACCGACCACAACGGTTAGATCTTTATATGCGCCGCGCCTAAAGACAGTTATTACACCCTTAGTGCCGGGCTTGGTATTGCCAACGATTCGAGGAAGATCAGAGAACTTTTCAATATTCTTACCCTCAAAACGAACAATGATGTCACCGGCCTCAACACCTGCTTTCTCAGCCGGCGAATTAACTTCTACACCTCTGACAAGCGCTCCTTGGGATTTACCTAAGCCAAGGTTATCAGCGACCTCCTTACTTACCTGATCAATTTGAACGCCTAGGCGACCTCTTTGAACGCGCCCACTTACCCTTAATTGATCGCTTACCCTGATCGCCTCGTCAATGGGTATGGAGAAAGAGATTCCCATATACCCTCCAGATCTAGAATAAATTTGACTGTTGATACCAACAACCTCTCCACGCATGTTAATTAGTGGCCCGCCAGAGTTGCCTGGATTAATGGCCACATCCGTTTGAATAAAGGGTAAGAATTCACCCGTATCTCGCTGCTTTGCGCTAACGATACCAGCGGTAACGCTGTTATCCAATCCAAATGGAGAGCCAATAGCCATAACCCACTCACCCACTCGCAACTTAGATACATCTCCTATTTTCACAGAAGGTAAATTAGTTGCATCGATTTTGACTACAGCTACATCAGTGCGCCTATCGACTCCAATAATTTTTGCTTTAAATTCTCGCTTATCAGGCAATGTGACTATGACTTTGACCGAGTCATCCACCACATGGGCGTTGGTCATGATGTAACCATCGTTACTCAATATGAACCCGGAGCCAACGCCTCTGGGTTGCTCATCTTCACCCCTAGGCGCTGGCTTGGTCTTGGGAGTTTTAGGAGCCCCGGGTGCACCTTGACCGGGTGGCATATTAGGAATTGGGATTCCAAAGAAGCGTTTAAATAACTCTTGCATCTCCTCATCTTGATCGCCACCAGACATTGCAGGCTTTTGGATGCGCTCTAAGGTTCTAATATTGACAACTGAGGGGCCCACCTGATCCACCAAATCTGTAAAGTCGGGCAAGGCTCGAACGGTCGAGGCGTTTTCTTTACCAGATGACGCCTGGGCCTGAGCGTGCAAGCCAAAAGTGCCCCACTCTTGGGCACAGACCATCACGAATACAGCTATTGCGGCACCACTAAAAACCCATTTTGCGGGTTGTGATTTTGTAAAAATTTTCATCTCAAAACTCCAATTAGAAAATCATTATTCATTGATGGTCTTGCCCCAAGTATTTACCTATTTTGACCCACCTGACACTATCGTCTGCCACTTTTTTTGACGCCCGTTACCCTCAACGCACTATCATCTCGCCCCCTGGACAGTTACTTATTAACGCATCAGCACCTCTAAATGGGGGACAAATTTAAAAAAACAAGCCTTAAACGCTCTGATCGCACTGGGCACTTTAGGAAAAAATATTTACACTCATCCACAAAGGATAAAAAA
Source organism: uncultured Burkholderiales bacterium (assembly GCA_903896615.1). Classification (GTDB taxonomy): domain Bacteria; phylum Pseudomonadota; class Gammaproteobacteria; order Burkholderiales; family Burkholderiaceae_C; genus Limnohabitans. Next base: position 34,506 of record CAITYM010000147.1, on the reverse strand, counting down.
ACCAAGCCCGTCTAGGGTGACTTTGCTATTACCGAATCAGCACAGTTTGTTTGTTGCCCCATTTTTTAGCAGTTAATTTACATCAATATCCGTCTTAGCATGCATCACTATACAGATTCATTAATTAAAAATATTTTAGAAGCGACAAAGACCATTGCAGTTGTCGGCATTTCAGCCCGCGAGACACAACCTAGTCACGCAGTTGCAAAATATTTACAAAATCACGGCTTCACCATCATTCCAGTAAATCCGGTGCTTGAAAGTGTCTTAGGGGAAAAATGCTATCCCTCACTCAAAGACATTCCTTTGAGAGTCGATATGGTCGACTGCTTTAGAGCACCTGAGCACATACCCGCACTGGTTAGAGAGGCGATAGAAATAGGAGCTCAAACAGTGTGGATGCAACTCGGCATTGAGGAGCCAGTCTCTTGCAAACTCGCAGAATCAAAAGGACTTCAAGTAATTCAAGACCGGTGTATCAAGATAGAACATCAAAGAATCTTTATTCAGACCCTTTAAAGATCATACGCTGAGCCCTCACATGCAATCAATACGTACCGGGATAAGCTCCGCCATCGGTCAAAATATTTTGCCCCGTTATGTACCCCGCTTGCTCGCTACACAAAAATGCGCAAGTATCACCAAATTCCTGAGGATGTCCGAAACGCTGCGCAGGAATTGTTTTGCGGCGCGCCTGTGCGATATCCTCAACGCTTTGGCCCGTCTTCTTGGCAGCCCCACTCATGGTCACTTTTAAGCGGTCAGTGTCATATGCACCTGGTAATAAATTATTAATCGTGACGTTGTTTGAAACATATTTTGAGGCACGCGCAACGCCGGCAACGAATCCAGTCAAACCACTTCGAGCACCGTTAGACAAACCAAGCACTTCAATAGGTGCCTTTACAGCTCCAGAGGTAATGTTGATAATGCGGCCAAATTTGCGCTCTGCCATTCCGTCAATAGTGGCTTTAATAAGCTCAATAGGAGTTAACATATTTGCATCAATTGCTTTAATCCAAGTGTCTCTATCCCACTCCTTAAAGTCTCCCGGTGGTGGGCCACCAGCGTTGGTAATCACGATATCGTAGTTTTTCCCAGGTCCCCCCTGAACAGCCCAAACCGCTTCGCGTCCTTCGCTTGTAGTGATATCTGCAGCGATTGCGATTACTTTAGCTTTACTCATTTTTTGTAAAGCATCGCGTGAGGCCTCTAACGCATCAGCGCCCCTGGCAACAATCACGACGTTCACGCCCTCCCCAGCCAGTGAACTTGCACAGCCCAACCCTAGACCTTTGCTGGCGCCACAAACGAGGGCCCATTTACCACTGATTTTCAAGTCCATTTTTTAACTTCCTTTTTGAGATCCAAATCTCGTCACTATATAAATTCCCCCTATCACCAAGGAGGTACCCAAAACAATCCATATATTAAGTGTTTCATCCAGTATCAGCACGCTCAAGAAAATTGTGGATAAAGGCCCCACCATTCCAACTTGCGAAGTGAGTGCTGGACCAATACGCTCAATGGCCATCATCACCATAAGCACAGGAGTTGCGGTGCAAAGCACTGCGTTTAGCAACGACAACTCAATGACGTCTAGTGGTACCAGCGCAGAGCTTAACGGCCTGACGATCAAGAACTGAAGAATACAACAAATACTTGCAAAACTTGAGGCCCACCCAACCAATCGCAAGGAACCAATCCGGTGCACCAGTTGACCACTAAAGATTAAATAGACAGCGTACGAGATCGCACTGGCAAACACCCAAAATGATCCCAGCGCAACGGCTGAACCCGCCAAACTGACCTCGTGCCAAAAGACGACGCAAATACCCGCATAACTAACCAGCATTGCAAATATTCGAACAGGCTCAACTTTTCTTTTGTAAAGCACTCTACCCATCAACATCACAAAGGTCGGGCTTAGATACAAAATGAGTCGCTCTAGTCCTGCTGAAATATACTGCAGCCCTAAAAAGTCCAGATAACTCGACAAATAGTATCCAACAAAACCAAGACCCATGATGGGCAGTATGTCAGCCAACCTTAGCGGGTTCGCTTTAGAGTGCGCCGACCTTGAAGCCCAAATGAGCATACCTATAAAAAAAGGTAACGCAAAAAGCATACGATACATAATCACAGTTACTGCATCAACGCCGTAGCGATAAGCTAACTTTACAATAATCGCTTTGCCGCTAAATGCAATCGCACCCAGAGTTGCAAGCATTAATCCGATACCAAAAACTTTGGATGGTGGGTGCGACTCAGTCATTTAATATCCAAGTAAAACACAGATTTTCTAAGAGCGGTACATCAGTTATTGCAAAAAAATTGAAGTGATGCAAATGCAGACAAACCAAATGAAATCGAATTAATTTTTAATACCCTGCGGCTAAGCCATCACGACGCGAATCGCTTGCAATGATGTAGCCCTCGACCGACGGGTCCCCAGCACGCCAAATAAACTGTCCAGAACCAAAGTCTTGATAACTATCATTAATCACATCTACAACGTGCCCTAACTGCTTTAGTCCTTGTACTGTATTCGCGTTCATTGCGGACTCTACATTAATCTCTAAACCTGCATTGAATCTCCACCTCGGCGCATCGCAAGCTGCTTGAGGGTTTTGCTTGTAATCCAGCATACGAACGAGGGTTTGCATATGACCTTGTGGTTGCATGTTTCCACCCATCACCCCAAAACTCATAACCGGCTGACCATCCTTTGTTAAGAACGCCGGTATGATGGTGTGAAATGGACGTTTGCCAGGTGCAACCAAATTGGCAGGATTAAGTCCGTTAGCCACTGTACTAAATCCGTGACCGCGGTTTTGTAGACTGATACCAAATTCGGGCTCTACGCAACCCGAACCAAAGCCCATATAGTTACTTTGAATAAAACTCACCATCATGCCACTCTCATCTGCAGCACTTAAATAAATGGTTCCACCTTTAACTGGATTTCCTGCGCCAAACTCCTGAGCACGCTTCATATCAATGAGATTGGCACGTGATGCTAAATATTTCGAATCCAGCATTTGTTCAACACTTACCTCCATGTTGGAGCGCTCAGCCACAAATCTGTACACGTCTGCAAACGCCAACTTCATGGCCTCAATCTGCAAGTGCTGAGATAAGACGCCGTCAACGGGTAAACTTGCAACATCAAAATTTTCTAATATTCCTAAAGCAATCAAAGCCGCTATCCCTTGCCCATTAGGTGGGATCTCATGTACGGTGTAGCCTCTGTAATTTTTCTCAATCGGTACAACCCACTCCGGTTTATAGTCCCTAAAGTCACTCGCTTTAAGACACCCTCCGTTGGCGTCTGAGAATCGCTCTATTGCCTGGGCTATTTCACCCCCGTAAAATGCGGCCCCTTTGGTTTTAGCAATTGCCCTCAACCCCTTCGCAGCAGCTTTGAATTGAAACAATTCACCTACGTTGGGTGCGCGCCCTTTGGGCATGAAAGCCTGGGCAAATCCGGGAAGCGATCCTAACTCTTGTGCACCAGCAGCCCATTTTTGCTGAACCACAACAGGTAGCAAATATCCTCTCTCTGCGGTTTCAATGGCAGGGGCCATCAAATCTTCAAAAGGGAGTTTCCCAAAACGCTCGGACAACGCTATCCAACTCGCAACAGCTCCTGGTACCGTGACCGAATCCATACCGCGCTTAGGTGGTGTTTTCTCAGCATGGCCGTACTTATTTTGAAAATACTCGGGTGTCCATCCCTTAGGTGCATAACCCGAGGCGTTCAGACCGTGCATTGATTTACCGTCCCACAAAATACAAAATGCGTCAGAGCCAAGTCCATTACTCACAGGCTCAGTTATCGTAATAACTGCGGCAGCTGCAATAGCCGCATCAACTGCATTTCCACCCGCTTGCAGCATTTTTAATCCAGCCTGCGCAGCTAAAGGATGAGATGTGGATACGACGTTTCGAGCAAACACAGGTAAGCGCGTAGTTGGATAGGGGTTATTGAAATTAAAGTTCACGGCTTGATCCAAATATAAGAATTGATTTAGTACAAATTACACGAGCTATTTAAGCCTTACTAGATCTCTGACTTTAGCATGGCAAGAAGATTACTGACAACAGTTGCCAGGAATTTTTATAGCACGTCCAAGAAAAATGGCACCGCTGAGGTGCCATTTTTGAATCTCTACAAGATAGAGATGAGTAAGTGTCGTTAATCTTCGACGAATGCTTCTTCGCGTTTGGACTTAACAGCTGGCAAAAGCACGATCACTAAAAGTAGTAAAGCAGCAGCCAATAAACCACCTGATAAAGGACGTGTTACCAGCACAGACCAATCGCCCCTGGACAAGAGAAGCGCTCTTCTGAGATTTTCCTCCATCATTGGGCCCAAAATAAAGCCCAGTAGCAAAGGAGCTGGCTCACATCCAAGCTTCACAAAGAGATATCCAATCAAGCCGAATAATGCAACCATCCAGACATCAAAAGTATTGTTATTTGTCGAATACACGCCAATAGCGCAGAAGAGCACAATGGCTGGGAACAAATAACGATAAGGCACGGACAACAATTTAATCCAAACACCAATCATGGGTAGGTTCAGTATGACAAGCATAAAATTACCAATCCACATTGAAGCAATCAAGCCCCAAAAGAGCTCAGGGTTACTCGTCATCACCTGTGGACCAGGCTGAATGTTATGAATGGTCATAGCTCCTACCATCAACGCCATCACCGCGTTAGGAGGAATACCAAGCGTTAAAAGCGGGATAAATGAGGTCTGCGCGCCTGCATTATTAGCAGATTCAGGAGACGCAACACCGCGAATATTTCCCTGTCCAAACGGAACTTCGCCGGGACGTAACTTCGTCTTTTTCTCAAGCGTATACGCTGCAAAAGCGGCCAACAAAGCGCCCCCACCTGGCAATACGCCAAGCACCGAACCCAGTGCAGTTCCACGCATCACTGCGGGCAACATCAACTTGAAATCTTCTTTCGTAGGGAATAGACCCTGCACTTTAGCTGTGAAGATCTCTCGGTCATCGGGGTCAACGCTTAGATTACTAATAATCTCGCCGTAGCCAAAAACACCCATGGCCACTACAACGAAGCCAATACCGTCTGTTAGCTCAGGTATATCAAAGCTAAAACGTGCAACGCCTGAATTCACATCAGTACCGACAAGTCCAAGCAACAACCCAAGCACAATCATGGCAATCGCTTTGAGCAACGAACCAGAGGCCAGAACAACTGCGCCAATCAAACCCAGAACCATCAAGGAGAAATACTCTGCAGGTCCGAATTTGAATGCTAACTCAGTTAGAGGAGGTGCAAACGCAGCCAAAATAAGTGTGCCTACACAACCAGCAAAGAAAGAACCTAATCCAGCTGCAGCAAGCGCAGGACCCGCGCGGCCTTTGCGAGCCATTTGGTAACCATCAATGGTTGTGACAACAGATGAAGATTCGCCAGGCAAATTCACCAAAATTGCAGTGGTTGAACCGCCGTACTGTGCACCGTAGTAAATACCAGCCAACATAATCAACGCAGAAACTGGTGGGAGCGCGTAAGTTGCCGGTAACAACATTGCAATCGTTGCAACCGGACCGATACCTGGCAACACGCCAATGAGTGTTCCAAGAACACAACCCACAAATGCATAAACCAAATTAATTGGAGTGACCGCTACGCTAAATCCTAGCGCTAGGTTCTGAAATAAATCCATTTTCTAATTCTCCTTAACCGGTTATAAAGGTGGGCCACACCGGGATTTGTAATTGCAAAAGTAATATGAAAGCCAGGTAGCTGCCAATTGACAAAATAACGGCCAAAATCAAATTGCCTTTATAGCTAAAGTTATGCATGTCTGCATAACTTGCAATTATTGTTAAGGCAAATATACCAATGATCATTCCCAGTGGCTCCAACCCAATGGATGGCAGCCCGCCTAGGCAAACCCCAAAAGACAGGTTAGCGGCGAGAATAAAAAACAAAGGACGCCACGCAAATGAACCTATTTCATGGTCAGCTTGTTCTTCGCGAGCCAAGATAGAGCTCAAGAGAACAAAAAAACCAAGAACTGCTAGCAAAGCACCTAGCATGAGGGGGAAATATCCTGGCCCCATTCGAGCGCCTGTTCCTACTGAGTAAGAGTTGTACGACCCCCACGCAAATGCTCCTCCAACGACCATGAACATGACGCCGGAGAAAAAGTCTTTTTGACTCTTAATATTCACAAGTCTTCTCCTCGAAGAATTATTAACTACGACCAATAAAAATAAATCCACACCTTTTGACAAGATCTGGATTTTGAAAACCATGTATCATAATCTTAAATACTCACTTAAGTAGAAACCCTGAGCGCCTTCTCCCCGTTTTACTCACTTTAAAGTTAAGACTGTGTACAAAAAAATCAAAGGTCTAGAACTTTGATCCATTTCAGTGCAGGCAAATACCAAAGTTCCTCGATCACTTCAGCGCGCGCCCGAAGTATTTCACGATCTGGTATGGATCCTTGCTTGATAGCTAAAACAATCGTATTCCCCTCTTTGGTAGGTTTGAAAGCACAAACGTTACTGGATCCAAAAGCTTTTTCAATTTTTTCGTAACTTTGGTCAAACTTAACACTTCGACCAAATAAGTTAACTGCCATGACGCCTTTATCGGTCAAAAGATTTCGACATCCTGTGTAAAAGTCGACACCCTCGATCACAGGGGCCGCCGCCTCTTCATCGTATAAATCAACATGCAAGGCATCTATTTGGCCCGCCCAGTGCGAATGAGCAGCAACCTCCCCCGCGTCCCCAAGAATAACCGATAACCGATCACTATCATTTGGCAATTTAAACCAAAGCCTACACGCAGCAATTACTTTTGGATTGAGCTCTATGGTGGTCGTCTTCATGTGTAGTTTTTTATAGCAAAACTTAGTCAACGACGCCGCACCCAATCCCAAATGCATGGAATGCAGGGATTTAAGATGCTCAACTGTTAAAGGGTCTATCAACAGCAACCACCCCATCATGCGCTGCGCATACTCAAGATCAAGGTCAAAGGGGCGCGCAATCTCCATTGAGCCTTGCACCCAGGGCGTACCAAAATGCAAATACCGGACACCCCCTTGCTCGGATAAGTTAACGTCAGGTAATTGATTTTTTTTAGAAGCCATAAGTTTAAAAATTAATTTACTAAATTGATTTTTCAATTTTCTTATATTTAAGTCGCATTCAAATTTGAAACGTTTAAATTAAATACATTCAAAAAATTGGTTGTACTCAAAATCATTAATTCCTCTAAGTCCACACCTCTAAGTCCTGCAATCTCTTGAGCTATTTTAGGCAGCTCAGACGGCTCATTTCTGGCCTGCGCTAGTCCTTTTGCCCTTAACTCTGCGCTCACATATTTCCACACCGGCACTATATCCGGGGAATCAGTTTCCAAGACAATTGACTGCGCAGGGAGAGCCTGCACAAGCCTTCTTAAATGCAATGCTCTGGGATAGGTTAGCGCCCCGCCCATACCCAATTTAAATCCAAGATCCATAAATTGCTCGGCTTGTTGGAGGCTCCCATTAAAAGCATGAGCAATTCCGCCTTTAACTCTAAATTTCCTTAACGCTTTTAAAACAAAGTCTACAGCTTGTCGAACATGTAAGACAACAGGTAAATCAAATTCCATGGCCAACTTAAGTTGCTCTTCTAGGAAGAAAATTTGTTTACTCCAGTCCAGTGTCTTGACAGCCCCGTCCAGTCCAATCTCACCTATAGCGACAAGTCGCTGGTCAACAGTTTGGGTGTTATTTGATGCTAAGTGAAATTCACGAGGCAAAGGATCACGTAGCTCATTTAGAGTTCTACATAGCGCTCGGGCCAAATGTTTGCGCAACAATTGGAGATCTTCAAGGCTTGCATCTTTTGTATAAAGAGGGTGTACGCCAAGCGCATAAACATCCTTAAATCGATGTGCAAGACTGCAAACTGTATCAAAATTATTTTTATCTACAGCTGGAATTAAACATAAATCGACCCCTCCCTCCCTTGCTCGCTCACGCATGTCACTTAAATCCTCAATGAACTCATTTGCATCTAAATGACAGTGCGAATCTATGAACCGATAGGGAAGCTTTGCAGGCGTGGAGTTCATAAGTGTGCGGTAGGTTTTGGGAGGGCGCAAGAAACAAAAAAAACCTACTCACTCAACCTCGTCAAGCTGTCCCTGGACCAATCTAAACCGACGCGAGCACCGAGCGGCCAAAGATTCATCATGCGTTACAACTACAAAGGACATAGACTGAGCCGTTGTCAACTCAAGCATCAAATCAAACACAGCACTGGCTGCACTGCGGTCTAAATTGCCGGTGGGTTCATCGGCTAATAGGCATTTGGGCTTAATCACTAAAGCTCTGGCAATAGCAACGCGTTGACGCTCTCCCCCAGAGAGCTCACTGGGCATATGGTGCATACGCGCACCTAGGCCCACTTTTTGTAAAACCTCTCTCGCTTGCTCCCTTGCCTTGGATTTATCGATACGTGCGATCATCAGTGGCATTGCAACATTATCAGTTGCATCAAACTCTTGCAACAAGTGATGAAACTGATAGACAAAGCCAAGCGATCGATTTCTAGCACTGTCTCTATCTCTTTCCTGCATATTTGAGAAATCTTTGCCCAACAACTGGACCACTCCGCCACTTGGGTTATCCAACCCACCCAGCAAATGAAGTAATGTACTTTTGCCTGACCCTGAGGCACCCAAAATCGCAACTGAGTCGCCCTCCTTGACGGACAAATCGACACCGTTCAGCACAGTTATTTCGTTCGGGGCTTCTAAGAATTTGCGAGTCAGCCTGTTCGCACTCAAAACTGTTTTATTCATATCTAAGTGCCTGCGCTGGTTGTACTCGGCTCGCACGCCAACTAGGGTATAGAGTGGCGCAAAGGGACATGAGTAGGGAAATAAATATGATTGGCAAGATATCGCTTGACTGAGGATCACTGGGCATTTTGCTAATCAGGTAAATGTCGTGGGGCAAAAAACTCATGCCAAGCACATGTTCAATTGCCGGAACGATGACATCTATATTAAATGCAACTCCAAGCCCCAAACCAGCACCAATTAATGTCCCGCCTACTCCAATGAGCGCGCCTTGAACCATAAAAATCAGTAGTATAGAGCGGGCACTCGCACCCATAGTTCGCAAAATAGCAATATCGGCTTGTTTATCAGTTACCGTCATGACTAGTGTGCTGACCAAATTAAAAGCTGCCACTGCAACGATTAAAGTCAGAATAATGAACATCATCCTTTTCTCAATTTGTACAGCACTAAACCAAGTTTTGTTCTGACGTGTCCAGTCCCTCACAAATAGTTGAGGGGGCAGTGTTTGCAATAGATCATCGGCGATTTGCCTAGCTTGTTGGGGATCTTTGACCTTAAGGCGCATCCCCATTGGCGCGTCAAGTCTAAATATGCGCTGGGCGTCCACTATCGAGATGAGCGCTAAACTCGAATCAAAATCATAATGACCTGTATCAAGTAGTGCAACAACCCTTAGCTGCTTTAATCGGGGAATCACCCCTGCGGGTGTTACTTGTCCCTCAGGCGCAATAAGAGTGACGGGCTCCCCCACTCCAACACCCAAAGCGCGTGCCAACTCCACCCCTAAGACGACATTGTATGAACCAGGTGACAATTGCGCTTGCACAGAAGGTGGCAATTGAGTAACGACGTCGGTGACTCCGGACTCCTGCAAAGGATCTATACCCCGAACCAATGCGCCTCTCATATCCTCGCCGTGTGCCATTAAAACCTGGGCAGACACAAAAGGAGCGGTCGCCAAGACTTGAGAATTCTTGATAACCAGCGATTTAACCCGCTCGTAATCCTCTAGGCCCTCACCACTCGCAGAGAGAATCTCCACATGGGAGAGAACTGCAATCATACGGTCGCGAACCTCCTTTTGGAAGCCATTCATTACGCTCAACACAATGATTAAGGCAGCCACGCCTAGAGCGATGCCGGTCATAGAAACTGCAGATATAAATGATATGAAACCATTTTTCCTTGTGGACTTTCCAGCCCTCGTATACCGCCAACCAATCAATAATTCAAACAAAGTAATAATCTCTCAAATTAATCTTGCACCGTTTGCACGCTATCTTGCACAATCACATCATGCAAAACAAAGCTCCAAAACTCATTCTTACCCATTCTCTCCCCCCCAATGATACCCATACCAATGAGCTTGGGTTGACAAAATCAGCTGCTCAACGACTGAACAAGCTAAAAGTGCCTAATTTGAGGAAAATATTGGAACAATCAATTCCTAGTTTTAAAAAGACACTAGCGCCTACATCCTTAAATACACCTGCAGAGATAGCTGTTGCCCTTGCAATGGGATGGACGAAACCAGACGGCATAGACGAACTTGACGGAGAGTTGCCTTTTGCAGCACTAAAGGCAGCAGAACTGGGACTTATCCAACCAGCAAAGTTTGATGCAGGAAGTTGGGCATTTATAACATTATGCTCATGGAGCGTCCAACACGGTCAGGTTAGCTTTAGCGCTGATGCAAACGAACTTGGATTGGAGGCGAGCGAGTCAGAAAAATTATTTCAAAAAATGAAACCCTATTTTGCGGAGGATTCAATTCAGCTTTTTGCTGATATGCAGTTACAACCTGGACAATGGCTAGCCTATAGCGAACACTTTAGCTCACTTGCCAGTGCAAGTTTAGGACGAGTATCAGGACGAATCATTGATGATTTTTTAATTGGCACTGGCAAAAGTGAAAACCATAAAAGCGCCAATTTGCTTCGTCGTTTACAAAACGAGATGCAAATGCTTTTATATCAAGATAGCGTTAACGACCATAGATCAATACCTATTAATTCATTTTGGATCAGTGGCACCGGCACCCTCACCTTTAATGGTCATTCTTTGCAAACTATGCTTGAGGCATATAAGCATATTCAAATCAAGGACGTCTACACAACCCAGACTGCGCTCCTACACCCAGATGACCCCGAATGGCTCAATGCTTGGTCACGCGATTGGGAACTCATTGATGCAACACTACTTGATCAATATTTAGTCACGAAGGCAAATAAAATCAATCCAACACAACTAAGTTTGTGCAATGAGACGACTTGCATCACCCTCTCACCAGTTGAGCGTTCATGGAGCAGGAACTTAATCAGACTATTTAAGTCTAATCAATTATCAAACCTGTTGGGTTTTTAATTTAGACCCTCAAAATTTCCCCCACTCGCAACATGCACATCATTACGCAACGCAACCCCCGTCCTCGCTCGGCATGGCAAATTGAGCAGTCAAGCACAACCGGTTCAATTCATCCATTAATGGTGCGCCTTTTTTCAAGTCGCGGCGTTGAGTCTGCGCTTGAGTTAGATCCAGACCTTAAGCATCTTCTCCCCCCAGAGACACTGCTGGGTATGCAGGCGGCGGCCTCCCTCCTCATCCGCGCCATCGTTGAAAACAAATTGATCTGTATTGTTGCTGATTATGATTGTGATGGTGCTAGCGCGTGCGCGCTTGCCATCAGAGGACTCAGAATGCTTGGTGCTCAGCGTCTGAGTTACCTGGTTCCTGACCGCGTTATCGATGGATACGGCCTAACACCCGAAATTTCACAACGCGTTGCCGCTACTGGCGCTGATGTCCTCGTAACTGTAGACAACGGGATTGCAAGTGTTGAAGGCGTTGAAAAAGCAAAAGAGCTCGGCCTACAAGTACTTATCACGGATCACCATCTCCCCGCAGAACGCTTACCCCTAGCAGACGCAATTGTTAACCCTAACCAAGTTGATTGCAAATTTGCAAGTAAGAACCTCGCGGGTGTGGGAGTTATGTTCTACGTTTTATTAGGTGTTCGAGCTCAAATGCGAGCCCTGGGGTTTTTTGATGGGAGCCGAAATCCGCGTGATCAAACTGCATCTAATCATATTCCACTACTCCAACCCAAACTGGACACACTGCTGCCACTTGTTGCCCTTGGCAGTGTTGCAGACGTTGTGATATTGGATGCGAACAACAGAAGGCTTGTCGAACAAGGACTGCGCAGAATGCGCGCTTTAAATATGCCGATTGGCTTGCGGTGCCTCTTTGAGGTCTGTGAGAAAAATCCCAGCACCGCCACGACCCAGGATATTGGTTTTTTTATAGGTCCCCGCATAAATGCTGCAGGCCGCCTCGCAGATATGACAATTGGAATTGAGTGCTTACTCAGTGACAATTATGAACGCGCACAAATGCTTGCCGAACAACTCAACCAAATCAACTCAGATAGACGAAGCGTTGAGGCAACGATGCTTGACGGTGCACTTGAAACTGCAGAACAAAAATTCTCACATCAGTCCAATCGCAATCATGTACTTTGTGTGTTTGATTCAAATTTCCATGAAGGCGTAGTGGGCATTGTTGCATCCAGAATAAAAGATCGCCATCACATGCCGACCTTTGTATTTGCTCCTAGCCAAATGAACACTACTGAGGGCACGGTTGCAGTCGTCAAAGGATCTGGGCGCTCGATAACTGGATTTCATTTAAGGGACGCACTTGATCTTTTGTCAAAACAACATCCCGGCGTGCTTATTAAATTTGGCGGACACGCAATGGCTGCTGGATGCACCTTGATGGAGAAAGATTTGCATATCTTTGAGTCCGCTTTATCCACGATCGCTCAATCTTGGCTCGGGTACACCATAGGTATAAAGGAAATAATGACTGACGGCGAACTAGAAGCCGAGTACTTCAACATTGAAACAGTCAAACTCCTTCAGTCACAGGTCTGGGGTCAGGGATTTGCGGCCCCCCTCTTTTGTAATCCTGTCAAAATCTTGAAACAACGAATCGTGGGGGAGAAACATTTATCCATGCGAGTCTTAATTCATAACCAAGAATGCGATGCAATTTGGTTCAATCACACCCAAACTTTGGACAATCAAGCAGAGCTAGTCTATAAAATCGAAATCGATACTTGGTCCGGCACACAAAAATTGAAACTTTATGTTGAGTCGTGTAAATGACCATCAAGCACCATAACTGAATACTTTTTAAGACAATTAGGACACTTCTATACCCTTTTGGACACTTCAGTGCGTAATTTAAACGCAACTGAGAAGCTGAGACTAAAATACAGGTGTGAATTACTCAAACGCCGACCTCCACTGCCACTCCGTTATCTCCGATGGAACACTTACTCCTGAGGTGCTCGCTAAGCGGGCCAAATCAAACGGAGTTGATTTATGGTCACTTACCGACCACGACGAAGTTGGCGGCCAAGACAGGGCTATTAAAGCAGCTCAAGCGGTTGGACTAAATTATTTGACCGGAACTGAAGTATCTGTCAGCTTTGCGGGTAAAACTGTTCACATTGTTGGACTTGGGTTCGATCACAATCAATCCTCTATAGTGTCTGGCCTTCGAGCCACACGGGAGGGCCGTGAGTTGCGGGCCAGGGACATGTCCTCTCAATTAGAGAAGGTTGGTATTGGCGGAGCGTATGAAGGCGCGCTTAAATATGTGGGCAATCCTGATCTGATCTCACGTACTCATTTTGCAAGATTCTTGGTGGACAGCGGCGTTTGCTCGGACACATCGGAGGTTTTCCGCAAATATTTAACTGACGGCAAGCCCGGCTTTGTTGAACACAAATGGGCCGCGCTAAGTGATGCAGTTCATTGGATTACTCAAGCAAGCGGTATCGCTGTCATTGCGCATCCTGCTCGGTACGGCTTTACAGCCAATGAAGAGTACGCACTTATTACCGAATTCATGGCGCATGGCGGTACAGCTATCGAAGTTGTCACAGGTAGTCATACGGATGCTGAGGCCGCGCGTTACGCAGAGGTAGCCCGTGAATTCAAACTATTAGCGTCAAGAGGCAGTGATTTTCACAGCCCCAATGAAAGCAGGCTAGACCTGGGCACTTTGACAGCTTTGCCTAGCGATTTGACGCCTGTTTGGACAATGCTCAGCGAGCGAGTTCACTGACTAAGGGGTTACTGAAAGTACTTGAGTATGGGACTAGGGGCTAGACACTTGGTGTTTATTGCCTACTGCCTTGTTCGACTGGCACAGGCTTCACACTCCTGCCTTAGTCAATATCTCCAATCCTGTAACCTAGTTCTCTAATAATTTCTCTCTAACTGTCATTTCACGCCACACACCATGCCCCATCGTCCGTTCCTACTAGGTGTGTTATCTCTAGTTCTCTCGTTAATGTGCTTTGCTGTGCTGGATACGACCAACAAATACCTAATGAGTGGTGTCCCACTTTTAATGGTGATGTGGTTTAGATACGCGGCTCATTCCACCTTGAGCGCGTCTTTTTTACTTCCCCGTAGAGGTCGCGCTCTATTTAGAACAACTCGTTTAAGGCTACAAACACTTCGTGGTTTGCTACTTTTATCGAGCAGTACCTTGGCATTTCTCAGTCTTCAAAGAATGCCTGTAGCAGAATTTGCAGCCATCGGCATGCTCACACCACTACTTGTCATGGTGTTATCTCATTTCTTTTTGAAAGAAAAAGTAACTTTATTCAGAAATGTGTGTGTAGTTCTCGGATTAATTGGCGCCCTCATCATAGTTCGTCCCGGAGGAAATTTGAAGGGCTTTGACGCACTTTTCCCCCTCACGATGTCCGTCTCAAATGCACTTTACCAGGTACTCACCAGCTATCTCTCGCGAACAGAGGATCCAATGACCTTGCACCTTTTTACAGGTTGGGTTGGATTCTTAGTTTGCTCTTTGGTTGTCCCCTGGGCATGGGATGTGAACTTGAGCACCACGTTGTGGCTCTTAATGTGTCTCTCCGGTTTGACTGGAACCTTAGGACATTACCTCCTAATAGTTGGATTCTCTAAAGCACCTGCCAACCGCTTAGCTCCTTATTTGTATCTACAGCTGGTTTTTTCTTGGTTTACGGGTTGGGTTGTCTTTGGCTATAACCCGCAGGGACTTGAATTAGTCGGCATTGCACTCATTGGAATTAGCGGTATTGCTGCTGCATGGCGTGGCAGCTCTAAGCCGCCGCTGGTTCACAACACGCTCACCTAGATGATGGTTTTAAGTTTTAAGTTTGAATAAAAATCTCAAGCAAACTCATTGCAGATTTGAAACTCATACCCTTACTTAACCCTAAACATTGCTACTAGATATAAAACTAAACCCTCCTTAAGTATGACATTTAGACTTACCGTACATCCTGATAACCCGCAGGTCAGATTTCTGAAACAAGCGGCCACTATTTTGGCCGGGGGCGGCGTGGCCGCTGTACCTACAGACTCAAGTTACGCACTCGTTTGTCACTTAGAGGATAAATCAGCTGTGGATAAAATTAGAAGAATAAGAGGTGTTGATGAAAAACACAATCTGACTCTAATTTGTAAAGATCTTTCAGAATTAGCACACTACGCTCGAGTCGATAATCGCCAGTACCGCTTAATCAAATCAGCAACCCCGGGACCCTACACATTCATACTAGAGGCTACCAAGGAGGTTCCGCGTCGGGTATGCCACCCACAGCGTAAAACCATAGGACTTCGTGTGCCCGACAATATCGTTATCCTTGAACTCCTCGCCGCGCACGGGGCCCCCTTGTTGTCCACTACATTAATTGCTCCCGATGAAAGCGAACCCATCAACGACCCTGATTTAATTGAAACCAGGTTTGCAAACGCAATTGATGTGATCATTGATGCTGGCGCCTGCCACCTAGATCCCACTACCGTTGTCGACCTTACGCCCATGGGGGACGGGGGGGCGGCAGTGCTAATTCGCCAAGGCCGCGGCGAACTCGCAGCACTAGGACTGTAAGCGGAAAGTTTTGCATTGTTTGGGAAAGGACTAATTAGGTCTTATCCTAAGTATTTGAGTAGATTTCACCCAAAAGAGTAGTAATGTATTAGGCATATTCACCTGTTTGTGGTAAAAAATAATCACTTTGGATAAATTTTTAGCCATTTTTAGTCATTCAAGTGAGAAAATGGCGGGGTGGATATATCTAACCTTATTCAAACTGTCACGATCTACGCTTTACCGGTGTTGTTTGCCATCACCCTGCATGAAGCTGCTCATGGCTACGCCGCTAGATACTTTGGCGACAACACGGCTTGGCTTTTAGGAAGAGTGACCCTGAACCCCGCGTCTCACATTGATATTGTGGGCACGTTGGTTATGCCACTCATTATTTATTTTGCAACGGCAGGTACCTTCCTTTTTGGATACGCCAAGCCTGTTCCTGTTCGATTTGGTGATCTACGCAATCCCAAACAGGATATGGTTTGGGTCGCCTTGGCCGGCCCAGCTATGAATTTGCTACAAGCCTTTCTTTGGGGCGTTGTACTCTACCTCCTACTCGGATTTAACTTTGATGAGACATTTTTTCTGGAAATGAGCAAAGCAGGCATCAAAGTCAACATTGTGATGTTTGCGTTCAATCTCTTTCCAGTACCCCCACTTGACGGTGGACGTGTCTTGGTTGGACTCCTCCCCCGCAAAATGGCAATGGAATTCTCTCGAATTGAGCCCTACGGTTTTTACGTTGTTATGGCAATGGTCTTTCTAAACGTTATCAACCCCATTTGGATGACTCCAATCATGGGGCTGACGCTTGCGACACTCGACTTTGCCCTCCACCCTCTTGAACTTTTGTTTCGTTAATCCATGAAAGCACGTGTTTTATCTGGTATGCGCCCAACTGGTGCTCTTCATTTAGGCCATTACCACGGCGCCCTTAAAAATTGGGTGCGCCTTCAAAGTGAGATGGAGTGCTATTACTTTGTGGCGGACTGGCACGCCCTAACGACTCACTACGAGAGCCGTGAGGTGATTGAGAAAAACGTTTATGAAATGGTCATTGATTGGCTTGCTGTGGGGTTAGATCCCAATCAATGCACGATTTTCCTACAAAGCAAAATTCCTGAACATGCTGAGCTCTTCACCCTACTCTCTATGGGCACTCCGATCGGATGGCTTGAACGGGTTCCTACCTATAAGGATCAGCAAGAGAAACTCAAAGACCGTGATTTATCAACCTATGGATTCCTAGGTTACCCGCTTTTGCAAGCAGCTGATATCTTGATTTACAAGGCCAGATATGTCCCCGTTGGTGAGGACCAGTCCTCCCATGTTGAGTTAACTCGGGAGGTTGCAAGGCGCTTTAATCACTTGTACGGGAGAGAGTCTGACTATGAACAAAGGGTTCAAGCGGTCCTGACTGGCATTCCTGCAGAAAGCGTTAAGCGACTTGAGAAGTCTCGAAAAAAATTCCAAGAAGGTGGTGACTTAAAGGCTTTAGAAGGAGCACTTGGGTTTATCAATGAGCAAACCCAACTAAGCCCACAAGACCGTGAACGGCTTAACGGATATGTAAAAGGTACTGGACAAGAAATTCTCACAGAACCCCAAACCCTTCTGACAGAGGCCAGCCGGGTACCTGGGCTGGACGGCGCAAAAATGAGCAAAAGTTACAACAACTCTATTGCCATTCGTGAAGAGAAAGCAAATCTAGAACAAAAAATTAGACGAATGCCTACTGATCCGGCAAGAATCAAGAGAACCGATGCTGGAGACCCTAGTAAATGTCCTGTATGGCAATTTCACGTTTTGTATTCCAATGAGACAACAAGGGAATGGGTTCAAACCGGCTGTAAAAGCGCTGGAATTGGATGCTTAGAATGTAAACAACCGGTTATTGACGGCATACTAAGGGAGCAACAACCCATGTTCGAACGAGCTGAGCCGTATATGTCAAATCCAAAAATGGTAAGAGAAATTGTGGAAAACGGAACCAATAAAGCGCGCCTTGTGGCTCAAGCAACCATGAAAGATGTTCGCGCAGCAATGGGTTTGAATTATTAATGATTAGGGAGAGTAAATAAAATGAGTCTATACGTTATTGATGATCATCCACTCGTTCGACAAGCTATAGGCATGTTGCTGCGTAGAATTCACCCAGCCTCCAAAGTGGTAGAGCTCGACCGTTACAGCGAGTTGCAAGCTGCGCTCATTAAAAACGGAGAGCCTGAGCTTTTTGTTCTAGATTTACTACTTCCTGGCATCAAAGGCGCAAGCGCCATTAGTGAAATTAAGGGGATGTACCCCAATACACCTTTAGTGGTTTTCTCGGCCATGCCTGCGGGTGAAGCCAAAGAGGCTTGTTTGGAGGCGGGAGCCGATCTTTATATCGAAAAGACTTCGAGTTCAAACGATATTTCAAGCGCTATCCAAGGTCTCTTACAAGTCGATGAAGAAGGAGATGAAGAGGCCCTTCCAAGCCCAACTGGGGATACTAAACTCTCAAAACGTCAAAAGCAGCTTATCCTAATGCTCGATAGAGGACTGAGTAACAGAGATATCGCAGCTGAACTCAATATCAGTGAGCACACCGTTAAAGTTCATTTATGGAGACTCTTTAGACGTCTGGGCGTAAAGAGCAGAACACAGACGCTGCATTTTGCACGTTCACGTGGACTGTTAATGAGTTGAAGTAGAACGTAACTCACCTTCCTAAATCTAAACCATCTCTAGACGATTAGAGATGGTTTTTTTATAGCTTAGTTTAGTGGTTCTGCAATAGTAAGTCTCAGATTTTGCTCACCCACCTTTACCGGACCTTTTGTCACACCGAAGTCACCTGGCTGAGCCATTGCATTGCCTGAAGCTGAGACTCGTGCCTTTAGCATCACCTCAGTCACAGAGGATAAATTAGCTGCTGGATTCATCGCATTGGTATCGTCCAACACAAAATCAAAGGGCATTTGAGCAACTGTCGTTTTGATCATCGCAAGCGGCATCCTCGAACCCGTTACAGGTACTGCATAAATAAATACGGTATCTGAGGGATGTATCTTTGTAGCAAGAGCACTTGCGATGTCTACGCGTCCCACTAGGCGAGACTTTGCGCTACCAGCGACCTTTGCTTGACCCTGTGCAGGACTTACATTGACATTTTGTGAGGTAGCTTTAATGCCTAATCGCTCGTGAGCTTTGGAGATAGCTTCTTCCAAGGCAAGGCTATCGGGTGAGTTGGGGGGAACGAATTTTTGAACATGTTGCCAGTATTTCAAAGCTTCGGCGTAATGTTCCTCTGAGAACGCTGCACTTCCCGCCAAGAGCAAAGCATTGCCTTGATCAGGATTAGCCTTTAGTACTCTGGCGATAATAGACCAGGGCTCCCCCTTGAAACTTCCGTGATTCATCTGAGCAAGAACCTCAGCACGCTCGATCTCCACATCATCGTTTTGACTCAAGCTGAGGGACTTGGTGAGCGCTTTCTCCGCGCTCTCAAAATGAGACAAAGAACGCTCCACTCGGGCAAGCATCACCCAGCCATCAGCGTTATTAGGTTCCTGGGCCAAGCGAGTGGTCAACTCGTCAGCCATTTGTGCAAGTTTTTCTGGGGTAAAAGTCTCATCCGCCGGACCAGCTGTCGTCTCCACATAATCCAGCGCATTTGGAGTGCCAACCAGTAAATACAATGATACAGAGAGGACTGGTATTAAAACAGCAAGAGTGGGCAACGTCCACCTGATCCAAGGAGATTGTGTACGCTGCGTCGCAAACAAAGCCGAGTCGGTTGGATTAAAGGCCTCCTTAGCGTTCACCTGCGGTGTATGAGGATCGCTCTCAAACTGGGCTTGAGCTTGGGAGTCCTCAACAAGTCTTTGTGCCAACTCCTCTCTAGCAGCCTCAAACTCTTGCTCAGTCAGGCGGCCAAGTTCAAATTCAGCAGCCAACTCCGTTAACTGTTCACGGTACACCGCAACATTTGCCATCATGGCTTCTTTGGGATCCAGGTGTACCGCGCGACTTTTATAAACAGCAGACTTTAATGCAGCCCAAAAAAAGGCAATCACAAGGATCAAAAACACCAGGGCTAGGATGATAAATAAAAGAGACTCGTTCACATCATTCCTTATGCTCAAACATAGCAGCGCTATCAACGTACGAACTTACGTTTGAATCTGCATTTGAATTTAAATTATGGACTCCAGGCGTGGCATTGTTTGCTTCGTTTGCCTGCTCATTCACATGCAACGTAGATAGCTGCAAGGATTGAATTTTTTTATTTCTTTTATTTATAGCATTCAGCAAAAAGCCAAGTGCAATTAGCAAACAAGCGAATGGTCCAAACCATAAAAACCAGGTCATGGGCTTCACAGCTGGGCGGTACAAAACAAAGTCCCCGTAGCGCTCTACCAAATAGTCTTTGATCTCTTGGTCTGTGCGCCCTTTTATAATTTGCTCACGCACCTGAGCGCGCAAATCTTCAGCCAAGTCAGCCCTTGAGGAAGCCAAGGATTCATTTTGACAAACCAAACATCTCAGCTCTGCGGCTATGCCAACTAGCCTCGCTTCAACCTGCGCATCATTGGCCATTGGCTCAGCCTCCTTGGCATGAACTGCGATTGAGGCAAATGCCATAAAAACAAACAGTGCACAGATCATCCCGGTAGCACTCACCTTTGTGAATCCTAGCAAGTTAAACTTTGGGTTTTTAATATTATTCATCTTGGGGTTCATGAATTCTCCAATCCCCGAATGATCGGCAACATCGTATCGTTTAGTATTTGAGGCGTAACTGGCCCAATTTGCTTGTACCGAATGATGCCGTTTTTATCGATGATATACGTCTCCGGTACACCGTAAACACCGTAGTCAATACCCACACGTCCATCTAAATCCATAACAGATAAAGTATAGGGGTTACCGTGGCGCTCCAACCACTGCGCACCCCTAGAGCGAGCCAAACTCAGTTGGGCCTCTGGGGTAAGCTTTTTCTCAGGATCATCTTGGGGTTGAATCTCCTTGTAACTTAGTCCCACTATAGGCACTCCAATTTGCTTTGAAAAGGCAACGAGTACCGGATGCTCCTCTCTACAACTCACGCACCAAGTAGCCCAAACATTTAGCATCCAAACCCGACCCTTGTAATCGTTTGGACTAAAGGGGGTCGTTCCAGATAAAGTTTGCAAAGAAAAATCAGGCGCCGCTCGGTTAATGAGCGGAGAAGGTATTTCATGTGGATCACGCTTTAAACCCACAGCCAAGAAAAGCACCAACACCACAAAAAGGGCTAACGGGATCAAAAACTTTTTCATATGAATGAATCCTACCTAGCCGATTGAACACCACTAAGTGTCTGAGGTGCAGTGTGAGGCGCAAAAACCTGCTCGCCTTGCGAGGACTCTAAGTGCGTTACTTCGCGCGCTGATATTTCATTGGCTTGGGTTGCCTCATGATCAGCACCCTCGCCCTCTGCATCTGAGTCCTTAGCGCCAACAGAGAGTGCTTGTCCCGCAGTTTGTAATGGGCTTTGCGAAGTCGTACGTCGGTATCTGCGGTCCAGTGCTGCCAAGATGCCGCCTAAAACCATTACCAAAACACCAACCCACAACCACGGAACAAATGGTTTGTAATAAATTCGCATACTCCACTGCTGAGCATCACCAGGCAGGGGATCGCCCATGGAGACATATAAATCTCTCCACAAGTTAGTACTAATCGCTGCCTCTGTCATTGGCATCGCAGATGACAGGTAATGTCTTTTCTCAGGCTTTAACATCTCCAAACTAGCGCCAGCATCGAACACTTCAATTTGAGCTTGATTGGCGGTGTAGTTTGGGCCTTTAACTTCTTCTATGGAATTCAAGCGAAACACATAAGGTTTGATCGTAACCTCATCACCAACTCCCATCTTCACATCACGCTCAACTTCAAATGACTTAACCCCTGTGATTCCTAAGACTACGATCGCTAAACCTAGGTGCGCAAAATGCATTCCCCAAAATGATCCGCCAATTCGTCCGGGTTTGAGCACCCGCTCTGCCATATGCTGCAAAGTGCCTAGTCCAACCCAAAGTCCAAGCGTCCATCCCGCAAAAACACCAAAGGACCATTCACCCACCATAAACGGCAGGCACGCACCTAGCAACACACTCGCTAAAGCTGTCCAGCGCAAATGCATAAACATGTCATTCAAATTTGCACTTCTCCATTTTGCAACCGTACCCGGTATCAGCAAAAAAAGCATTGGCACCATAAGTGGTGCAAAAACCAAATTGAAATAAGGAGGGCCAACTGACAGCTTTCCTAAATTTAGCGCATCAATCACTAAAGGATAAAGCGTACCCAACAAGACAGCCGCCGTAGCAACACTTAGCAAAACACTATTGAGCAACATAAAGGTTTCTCTAGACAACAAACCCATCGTCCCACCTAAGGTGACGCGCGGCGCTCTCCAAGCAAAAAGAATCAGCGAGGAGCCGACAACAATTGCCAAAAAACAAAGCACAAAAATACCCCTCGTTGGGTCAGCAGCAAAAGCGTGAACAGAGGTCAGCACACCAGAGCGAACCAGAAATGTTCCCAGTAGCGAGAGCGAAAAAGCAGCGATCGCAAGCAAAACTGTCCAAGCTTTAAAGCCCCCTCTCTTCTCAGTCACCATCAAGGAGTGAATGAGTGCCGTTGATACCAACCAAGGCATTAATGACGCGTTCTCAACTGGATCCCAAAACCACCACCCCCCCCAGCCTAGTTCGTAATAGGCCCACCAAGAACCTAGTCCAATGCCAAGCGTCAAAAACGACCAAGCAATTACTGTCCAAGGTCTAGACCAGCGCGACCAAGCAGAGTCGAGTCGTCCTGTAATTAATGCAGCAATCGCAAATGCAAATGCAACCGACATTCCCACATATCCCATATAAAGCATAGGAGGATGAATGACCAAGCCAGGATCTTGAAGCAATGGATTTAAATCATGTCCCTCACCAGGCGCAGGAAGCTGTCTCAAAAAAGGATTCGATGTAAACAAAATAAAGAGGATGAATCCAACAGATATAAAACCCATCACACTCAATACACGAGAGATAACGTCAATGGGTAAACTCTTAGAGAAGTAAGCCACTAACGACGTCCAAATGGATAAAAGCAAAACCCAAAGCATCAATGACCCCTCATGACCTCCCCATACGGCCGCAACCTTATAGGCCGTTGGGAGCAGATGATTGGAATGCTCTGCTACGTAGGCTATTGAGAAATCATCCCTCAAAAATCCTGCAACTAAGCAACCAAATGCAGTGGCCACCAAAGCGCATTGCAACCAAGCGGTTGGTCTTGCTAAGTATTGCCAAGCATGCTGCCTTGTTAGGGAGCCCACCATAGGTAGCACACACTGCAAGAGCGCAACTAAAAGCGCCAAAATCAATACATATTGACCCAACTCAGCAATCATGGGGGACCTTCACATCAATTTGAATGTTAGTAAGAAAAGATTTCATTGTTTAGTATGTTGCTTGTGTTTAGATGATTAAGGATTTGTCTTTAAGGACTTGGACGCTCGCTCAAGCGCTGCTTTGTCCATCGCACTCTTGGCCTCGGGTGGCATGTAGTTTTCATCATGCTTAGCCAGCACCTCAGTAGCAGCAAAGGATCCTTGATCATTCAAGCGACCTTGGGCTACAACTCCCTTGCCTTCTTTGAACAAATCGGGGAGTAACCCGGTGTAATGCACACTGACTTCACTCGTGAAATCTGTCACGACAAACTCAATTTCATCACTTCCTTTTTTGAGCGACCCCTCTTTCACCATGCCGCCTATTCTAAAGAGTCTGTTCTTGGGGGCTTCACCTTTCGCGACTTGAGAGGGTGTGAAGAAGAAAACCAAATTACTTTGAAAAGCATTTAAAACAAAAGCTGCAGCGATACACAGCACTACGACTGCGCTTGTAATAAACCAAAATCTTTTTTGTCGAGGTGTCATTTGATAGGGGTCGTTAATTAAATATTTTCGGGTAATTACTTTGACAACGACACATCAAGATTTGACTTAACCCATCTCAATGCCATTTTCCTTGCGCGAAGGATCTGAAAAATTTCTAGACCTAAGAGTGCAAAAGTCACTAAAACACTACTCCATACGTAGCCTGCATAGCCCCCCATTGCAAAAAATTCACTCCAACTGTTCCAATTCATAACCTCGTCCTCTGAACTTTATACTTGATTGACTTGAAAAATTTACGTGTCACTTCAGTATTGAAATCGCACGAATTAATTTGGCCAAACTGCTAGATTGTTTCACACCCTGGCTCAACCTTCATTGGGCAGGCTAAAGAAAGCCAATTACCCACTGTAAACATACACCTATTGTTGATCCAACACTTCAGGCAAAGACTGAACCCATTTGGTCTCACTCTCGCGCTCCAAAATTAAGGTTCGAACACGAAACAAAACAACAACAATCGCATACATCCAAAAGGCCAAGGCCATCAGTAGCATTCCCAAAAGCATCAAATGAGCCATGCTCGGCGCTTTTGTCATTGAAATAGAGGCCCCTTGGTGTAGAGTATTCCACCAAATGACGGAGAAATAAATGATGGGGACATTAATGGAGCCGACCAACGCGAGTATTGCACCGGCCTTATCTCGTCTGATAGGGTTATCAATGGCTGAGGTGAGCGCAATGTAGCCCAGGTAGAGGAAAAATAAAATGAGCTCCGAAGTCAGTCTCGCATCCCATACCCACCAAGCACCCCACATCGGTTTTCCCCACATCGCTCCTGTCCACAAGGATAAAAATGCAAAGATAGCTCCCGTAGGGGCCAAAGCCGCGGTCATCATCCCAGATAAACGAGTTTTAAAAGTCAATCCTAAAAAACTCCAAAAGGCCATTGCCATAAAGATGATCATTGACATCCAAGAGGCGGGAACGTGCAGGAAAATAATTCGGTACCCCTCACCTTGTTGAGCGTCAGTTGGCGCCATACCCAGGCCCACCCAAAGACCAGCCAAGGTAAGCACTAGCGCAAGGGCACTGACCCAAGGAATCAATTGCCCTGCCAAGCGGTAAAAAGCTTGGGGCGGTGCATATCTAAAGAAAAAACCCATCATTTTTTATTCATCCTTGTTGTACAAGCGCTGTAAATTACTCGCCCCTGATTGGTTCTTGATTCATAAACTTACATTCACTCAAAAGCCACCTTGAGCGCCGAAGCACAGGCCCACGGACTAAAGAAAATTGCCGGCAAAAGCATAGCCAACAAAATTGAAAAATACGCCTGCACTCCCAACCCCGAACTGAGGGACTCAACTGCGCCAGTACCAAAGACCAAAACAGGTACAAAAAGGGGGAGCACCAATAAGGAAATCAAAACACCCCCTCCCCTGAGTCCAAGGGTTAGAGCAGAAGCTATTGCACCCAAGCACGATAGTATCGGCGTTCCTATTAAAAGCGTTCCCATCAAAACCACCGAATAGCTAGCGGGCAAATCAAACATGAGTCCCAGCACAGGAGCCAGTATGACCAGTGGTAAGCCACAAAGCATCCAATGAGATAGTATTTTCGCTAAAACTAAAAAAGATAAATTATGCGGGGTCAAGACAAGTTGCTCCAAACTGCCGTCTTGCCAATCAGCCTCAAAAAGGCGACCCAACGTTAGCATTGAGGACAAAAGTGCACCTATCCATAAAATTCCAGGGGCGATTCGACGCAAAATATCCAGATCCGATCCAATAGCCAATGGAAACAAAGTTGCCACGACTAGATAAAAAAACAAACCGCTCAACACTTCAATCTTGCGGTGCATAGCGACTCTTAAATCGCGTTGCAAAATAGCGTAAAAAGCTTTCATGAACTCAGCGTGAGCGCACGACCACGCCCTCTTAGTTCAATGCTTTGATGACTGGTCAATAAAACCAAGCCGCCACACTTTAAATGATCTTCTAGTACCTCAGTAAATAAATTGACAGTGTGACTATCTAGCGCTACCAAGGGCTCGTCCAATATCCAAAGTGGGGCAAGGGATAGTTTTAATTTTGCCAATGCAACCCTTCGCTTTTGACCTTGCGAGAGAATTCCTAGTGGAACGTGCTCTCGCCCCTTCAACCCAAAATGCGCTAATGCATTTATCAAATCCGCTTGCTTGGCTGGTACGTCCATTAATGCGCACTCAATGGCTAAATTCTCTAGCGGACTGAGCTCTTCTTTTAAAGCCAATTTATGTCCTACAAAAAAGATATCTTTAAGATAACTTGGCAAATCTTTGTAAATATTTTGTCCGCACCATCTCACCTCTCCTTGGTCTGAAGGTGCAAGGGAAGAAATAACTCTAAGCAAACTGGTTTTACCAATCCCGTTGTCCCCCTGTATATGCAGCCACTCACCCTCATTCAAAGTAAAACTCAGGTCTTGCAGTAGCCTGCGCCCACCTCTAGACAAAGTGAGGTTTTTAATTTCTAAAAAATGAGAATGGGGATGATTCACGTAGTGCAAAAAAATAAGTCGTCAATTCGCATAGACGTAAATTATTAAATCGTTAAAGGCAATAAGCTTTGAAATGGATGAAAGGTTAAATTTCAGTTAAATTTAATCAGCCTTTGCTCCAGATGCTCTCACAATAGCACCCCAACGCGGAACATCCACCCGGTCCATTTCGGCCATTTGATCTGGCGTAGAAGCGCTCACAATATAGCCAGAGTCATTCATTCTTCGAACAAAGTCTGGTGACTTAGTTCCTTTGAGCATTTCAGCGTTGAGTTTAGCGATGATTTCCTTTGGCGTACCTGCGGGGGCAACAAGGCCAAACCAAACGGCGGCCTCATAGCCTGTAACACCTGATTCTGCAATAGTAGGTAAATCAGGTAAAAACGGATCCCGCTTGGCACCCGTTGTGGCGATCGCTCTTAACTTGCCTGATTTGATGAAAGGCATTGAAGAGGGGATGTTGTCAAACATCATCATGACCTGACCGCCCATTAAATCAGTCAAAGCAGGCGAACTACCTTTATAAGGAATATGAACCAAGTCTACTTTGGCCAGGTTTTTAAACATTTCACCCGACATATGGATACTTGTACCACTACCACTGGAGGCGTAATTGAGTTCACCGGGCGTTGCCTTCGCCATCGCAATCAACTCTTGAACCGAGTGAATTTTGGAATTTGCGCCAACCACTAAAACGTTATTCATCGAGACAACCGTACCAATGGGTGCAAAGTCTTTACTGGGATTAAAAGGCATTTTTGCATACAAGGCCGGATTAATGGATTGAATAGCACTTGTCGTCATCATGATGGTGTACCCATCAGGAGCCGCATGTGAAAGCTCCGAGCCGCCGATATTGCCACCAGCCCCCGGACGGTTATCAACGGTCACAGGTTGTCCCAAATTTTTGGACAGCTCCAGTGCTATAGCCCTGGATGAGATATCGACAGCTCCTCCGGGTGTAAAAGGACAGATCAAGCGAATTGGCTTACTTGGGAACACGTCCGCACCAAATGCAAAAGTACCACAACCAGCCGCAAGCAGCGCAGAGGCTAATAAAGTTACTGTTTTTTTAGAAATAAGCTTCATTTGTTAGATTCCTAATTAAAGTGATATTGGAGCCAGGTTCAATCATTTACAAAAAATTCTTCGTACCCGCCTAGGGGTTCAAAACGTTGATTCACAAACCTCAACATCCTTGGACCCTTCATCACTGTCTCCCTCTGACTGTGCTTGGGATGTCCAGGATAAGTAATATGCCTCACACCGTCCAAATCAAATGGCTCGGGTTTGATCAGTGCTGGGGCCTTCGAACTTGCGGCCAATAGAGCATCATCGACACAGTCATATCCAGATAAGTTAACCAGACTCATGATTTGGGGCGGCGCCATTTCAATCTCATTAGCCCAATACTTTTGCAGTGCCACCCTAGGACTCATCCAAGCACTATCACTTGCCTCGTAATTATCGTGTTTAGCGACTTGTAAATCTGGATTTTTTGCCAAAAAAAACCTTGTATCAAAGCGCTTATTCATAACAGAGGACATTTGCGGCGTAATCCAACGGCTAAACGGGACTAAAGCTTGCGTGTTTAAGCGCAATTTGTGCTTTTCAAGTATGTCCCACAAGTTCAGCGATTCTTGCAAGGGCTGCAAAACCAAATCCGAGTTGAGGGTATTGTTTGCAAACAAAACACCACACTCTTCAAATGTTTCTCTGATGGCCGCAATAAAAATGGCCCGTGCTTGCGATTCAGACAAATCAAACTCATTCAAACTCCGCTTAAGCCTGTCGCCATCAAGGTCTAGGAGACCGGAAAATTCAGAGCTTGTATCCTTTGGGTCAACCTTACCCCCAGGAAAGACATACACTCCTCCAAGCACGGAGGATTTAACATGACGCCTGATCATGAAAACC
The DNA here is from genome assembly GCA_903896615.1 of uncultured Burkholderiales bacterium. Classification (GTDB taxonomy): domain Bacteria; phylum Pseudomonadota; class Gammaproteobacteria; order Burkholderiales; family Burkholderiaceae_C; genus Limnohabitans. Next base: position 6,320 of record CAITYM010000147.1, on the reverse strand, counting down.
TCTATTCCAGGCTCAAATTTTGAGTCCCTAAGCATTAAAAGTGTTGCCGCATCAACCGGCGCACTTGTAATAACATCTCTTTGAATTTCCATGATGCCATTGTGACATCAAATATCGACCGACCTATGTCAAACCCACTTCCACACGTGACACAAAACCCCAACGCAGCGCAGCATCTAATGTCAAACTCAGAGCAACCCACGCCTCGATCTCCAGCAAAAAGTCCGAACGCACTCAAAAGGCTGTTGCCATTTGTGGGTAAATACAAATTGGCTGTAGCTATGGCTGGTGTTTTCTTGGTCCTGGCTGCGGGTGCGACACTTGCTTTTCCTTGGGCTTTAAAAGTCCTCATTGACCAGGGTCTAGCCAAGCAAGAGGGTCGAGTGCATTTGGCGGAGCATTTTTTAGCGCTATTCGGCGTTGCCTCAGCGTTAGCAGTATTCTCAGCCGCTCGGTTTTACACCGTCAGTTGGCTTGGAGAACGTATCACCGCAGACGTGCGAAACACGGTCTACGCCCACGTATTAAAGCAAAGTGCGGAGTTCTTTGAAACCACTCAATCTGGGGAGATACTCTCTAGGCTTACCAACGACACTACACTCGTTCAAACGGTCGTTGGCTCTTCCTTATCCATGGGGCTTAGAAATCTGGTCATGGGAGTCGGCGCACTTACCATGCTTATTTGGACCAACCCACTGCTCATGCTACAAGTCATGGGTCTATTAATTCTCGTGGTTTGGCCCAGCATGCGAATGGGACGGCGGGTACGCAAACTCTCCCGCGCAAGTCAAGACCGCGTCGCAGATGCCAGTGCAATCGCTAGTGAGGTGCTAAACGCCATCCCCGTGGTTCAAAGCTACACGGCCGAAGAACGCGAATCTGAGCGGTTTAGCGAATCCACACAATTTGCATTTATGACCGCCGTAAACAGAACCAAAGCTCGAGCGGTTTTGGTTGGATTTATTATTATGGCCACCAGCGCAGCTCTGTTATGGGGCTTGTATGAGGGAACACTTGCTGTGCAAGCCGGCACCCTAAGTGCTGGGGAATTGGGTCAAACCATTGTGTACGTTATCTTATTGGCCAGTTCAGCCGCCGTGCTTGGAGAGGTCTACGGAGACTTATTAAGAGCAGCAGGCGCCACAGAGCGTCTGATGGAGTTACTAGAGACGAGAAGCACCATCAACTCCAACCCACAAAGCGTAGAGCCCGCATGGCCCATCAATGGTTCGGTTGTTCGCATCGAAAATTTGAGCTTCAAGTACCCCTCCCGGCCCAACCAATGGGCATTAAAGGAGTTGAGCGGCACCGCTCAATCGGGACAAACAATTGCTATTGTTGGACCAAGCGGAGCGGGCAAAAGTACTTTATTTAGTTTATTGTTGCGCTTTCACGATCCTTTGTCGGGCTTTATAGAAATGGACGGTGCACGCATTGAGGAGATGAGCCTAAGCGCTCTTAGAAACCGTATTGGATTGGTCCCCCAAGAGCCTGTTGTTTTCTCGGGCACTGCCATGGAGAACATTAGATACGGACGAGTGGACGCCACTCATGCTGAGGTTCTAGAGGCAGCAAAAGCGGCATTTGCAGATGAGTTTATTCAAGCCCTGCCCAATGGATACAACACTTTCCTTGGCGAACGAGGCGTTCGCTTATCAGGGGGTCAACGACAGCGCATTGCAATTGCACGCGCTATCCTTAAGAATCCCCCCCTGCTCTTGCTTGATGAGGCCACAAGTGCACTAGACGCGCAAAGTGAACGTGTGGTGCAAGAGGCACTAAACAGAGCCATGAAAAACCGAACGACCTTTGTCATTGCACACCGCTTGGCAACCGTTCAACAAGCGGACTGTATATGGGTATTTGATCAGGGTAAACTTTGTGAGCAAGGCACGCATAACGAATTAGTGGCGCAGGGCGGCTTGTATGCTGGCCTTGCAAAATTGCAATTCAACCTGCATAGAACAAATGACGATTAATGATGCAAAATACTTTGCACATACTTTTACTTAACCAGTGGGCTATGCCCTTAGGGTTATTGATTGGTCTATTTGTTTTTATACTGGGAGCGGTGGCGGGCAGTTTTGCAGGTGTCGTCGTCACTCGTCTTCCCCTGTCCCTTTTGGCTCACGCGCATGACGTACAGAGTAGTGATCCAAACGTTCTGGGTTCTTATACTACCCCAACACTGGCTTATCCGCGCTCTCACTGCTGGCACTGCTCGACCCAACTGAGAGTGATTCACACCATTCCGTTGATTAGTTATCTACTCCTTAAAGGAGAGTGTTCATATTGCAAAAAGCCTATTGGTTTTTCGCTTTTTGCGATTGAGTTACTAAGCGCCTTGTGGTGGACGTTTTGCTTTTTGCAGTACGGATTGAGCGGGGCTTTTCTCGTTTTCTCCGTTTACGGATCTGCCCTTTTGTGTTTGGCCTTCATTGATGGTCAAACACAACTTTTGCCCGATGCCATTACACAACCCTTGCTGTGGGCAGGACTTATCACAAGCTCAATTGGAGTAGGTAACTTGTCCTTGAATCTCTCTTTATTCGGGGCAGTTTTGGGGTACTGCGTTTTGTGGATTATTAGCCGCGCCTATCTCATCATCAAAGGAGAGGTAGGACTTGGGGACGGGGACATAAAACTGGTCGCAGCTATTGGGGCGTGGATTGGCCCGTTTGCATTAATTGCGCTCATCCTTATCGCCTCATTGAGCGGCATTTTGGCGGCACTCATTTTAAGATTTAAAGAGAAAATGAACCCAGGGGACTACATTCCATTTGGGCCGTTTTTAGTGGCGAGTGCACTTTTAATACAAGCCCTCCTTAGCCCAAACTATTACCACTTGCTCATCGGTAAATTAGGTGGTTTTTGATATTTTGATGGTTGGAAATTTAGAGGAAAAGTCTTTTGTTTTTGACGATACCTTAGCAGCTACCCGTCTGGCAATATCTTTATAAATTTCTGCAACTTGGCTCGTCGGATCTGCGACAACGGTTGGCAATCCCTTATCAGCTTGCAAGCGTATGTTGATATCCAGGGGAAGGGATCCTAAGTAATCCACTCCCAAATCGCTCGCCATCGTTTGACCGCCGCCTTCTCCAAAAATATGTTCTGCATGACCGCATTTAGAACATATATGTACCGCCATATTCTCAAGCACTCCCAGGATTGGCACGCCTACTTTCTCGAACATGCGGATACCTTTTCTGGCATCTATAAGTGCAATATCTTGGGGCGTAGTCACAATCACCGAACCAGTCATAGGAACTCGTTGACTGAGTGTGAGTTGAATGTCCCCCGTTCCAGGGGGAAGATCAATAATTAAATAGTCCAATGATTTCCAATTGGTTTGACGCAGTAATTGCTCAAGTGCTTGAGTCGCCATAGGGCCGCGCCAAACCATGGCTTCATCTGGGCTGACCAGGAAACCAATTGACATGACTTGAACACCGTGACTGATCAACGGGTTCATAGTTTTACCGTCGCTACTCTCGGGCCTCCCACTAAGCCCCATCATCATAGGTTGGCTGGGACCGTAAATATCAGCGTCCAACAAACCTACACTCGCTCCTTCGGCCTGCAAGGCCAAGGCCAAATTTGCAGCCGTAGTGCTCTTGCCAACGCCCCCTTTGCCAGAGGCAACTCCAATGATATTTTTCACCTGCGGTAAAAGTTGTACTCCGCCTTGAGCTGTGTGGGCGACAATTTGGGTGGAGAACGTAATTTTGAGCTGGACGTCCTGAGCTTCTGGCAAGCGATGTATGACCTTGGTCAATTTATCTTCAATTGCGCTCCATTGACTTTTGGCTGGATAACCCAACTCAAGCTCAAAGGAGATAGCTTGGGGATTGATGGATAAGTTCTTTATCGATTTAGAGCTCACATAGTCGCGTCCCGTGTAGGGATCGCTCACCTCTATTAAAGCGCTAAGTAACTGCTCTTGTGTCAATGCCATCGAAAACCTCTCCAAATTTGATTTAAATTCTTTTAAAACCAGCACAGTCTAACCAAATAGCTTGATCCCTACAGCTCAAAAGGCTTTAAAAAATCAAAATAACCAAAACAAAAGAATAAAATCACTCACCACATTGAAAGTTAAGTTATGCCCAAGCGCCGTCTTTTTGTAACCACAGCCTTACCCTACGCCAATGGAAAATTCCATATTGGCCACATCATGGAATACATCCAAGCTGATATCTGGGTACGCTTTCAAAGAATGCAGGGTAATTTGGTTCACTTTGTATGTGCAGATGACGCTCACGGCGCCCCCATCATGATTGCTGCAGAAAAGGCGGGCATTACACCGCAACAGTTCGTGGCAAACATTTCAAGTGGTCGAAAGCCTTACTTGGACGGATTTCATATCGGCTTTGACAACTGGCACTCAACTGACGGCCCAGAAAACCATGCCCTTGCCAAAGAAATTTATCTGCAACTCCAAGAGGCCGGTTTAATCGAAGTCCGTGAGATCGAGCAGTTCTACGATCCCGAAAAAGGTATGTTCTTGCCTGACCGTTTTATTAAAGGCGAATGTCCCTCATGCGGAGCAAAAGATCAATACGGGGACAGTTGTGAATCTTGCGGGGCCGTTTACAGCCCTACAGAAGTCAAAAACCCTTACTCTGCACTCTCAGGCTCAACACCAATTCTTAAAAAATCCGATCACTATTTTTTCAAACTCTCAGACCCTCGTTGCGTGAGTTTTTTAAGCGAATGGACACAAGGCCTCAATGCAGACGGCAAAACGCGTCTACAACCCGAGGTTTTAAATAAAATTAAAGAGTGGTTCGTTACAGATGAATCTGGCAAAAGCGGTCTCGGGGATTGGGACATCAGCCGAGACGCACCTTATTTTGGTATTGAAATTCCAAATGCTCCGGGTAAATATTTTTATGTTTGGCTAGATGCCCCTATTGGTTATTTAGCTTCACTTAAAAACTACTTAGACCAAGATAGTACTCAAAAAAATGTACCAGGTGCTGTCGGCTTTGATTCCTTTTTATCAGATCCCGGCGTGGAGCAGTACCACTTCATTGGGAAAGATATCACCTATTTTCACACCCTTTTTTGGCCTGCAATGCTCCATTTCAGTGGGCGTAAAACTCCGTCAAGCATCTTCGTTCACGGCTTCATCACCGTAAGTGGCGAAAAAATGAGTAAGAGTCGTGGAACAGGAATTGACCCCCTGAAGTATCTCTCGCTTGGCATGAACCCAGAGTGGTTGCGTTATTACTTGGCTGCTAAGCTCAGCGCCCGCGTAGAAGATGTTGACTTCAATCCACAAGACTTCATGCTTCGAGTGAACTCAGACTTGGTTGGTAAATACATCAACATTGCCTCTCGCGCAGCTAACTTTATCCATAAACAATTTAACGCCCAACTCGGTCAAGTAGGCCCAAACGGAGAACAGCTCCTTATTCAGCTGCAATCTGCTGCGAGCTCAATTAGCCGCCTCTACGAGGAGAGAGAGTTTGCTAAGGCTTTAAGAGACATCATGGCATTGGCCGATTTGGTTAATGAGTTTGTAGATCAGAATAAACCTTGGGAATTAGCCAAGAAAGAGGGTGCGACGAGTGAATTACACGCTGTATGCTCAACCTGTTTGGAGGCGTTTAGATATCTGAGTATTTTTTTGAAACCCGTATTACCTGCACTTTGCACTCAAGTAGAGACCTTCTTAAAATGCTCTCCACTTGTGTTTGCAGACGCTTCTACGCGACTGGGCCCAGGACACATCATTAACGACTACAAGCACCTCATCCAACGCGTCGATGAGAAGGTGCTTGATAAACTCTTTGAGATGCCAGAAGTGTCCGATACAAAACCTGCCCAAACAAGCAATCCAAGTAGCTCCAGCAGTTCAACTAAAACACAACCTCCTAAAGCAGCCTCAGCGTTCAGCGTTGACGCGCCTGGTGGCGAGGTGATAGCGCCGACAATTGGGATCGATGATTTCGCAAAGATTGATTTGCGTATTGCGCACATTGTTTCTTGCGAGCCAGTTGAAGGATCTACTAAACTACTTCGCCTTATGCTAGATGTAGGTGAGGGCCGAACCCGGCAGGTCTTCAGTGGCATTGCGAGTGTCTATAAGCCAGAAGATTTAGTGGGTAAACTCACCGTCATGGTTGCCAATTTAGCACCTCGCAAAATGAAGTTTGGTGTTAGCGAAGGAATGGTGCTCGCAGCCAGCCATGCTGATGAGAAATCGACCCCGGGAATTTATATTCTCCAACCTTGGCCTGGAGCAAAGCCTGGAATGCGCATCCACTAGGCTACTCGTTGACTTTATTCGCTAAGAGCGCTCGCGCGCAAGT
>CAITYM010000146.1 GCA_903896615.1 uncultured Burkholderiales bacterium | reverse complement strand
GACAATGGTATCTGACTTCTTGACTTCAAAGATGGTGCCATCTGAATATCTCAATCTACCTATGCTAGTAATTTACTTGTGCAACCCACCACCAACAGAGTTCAAAGTTGCAACCAAGCTAGCAGTTAAGGAAATGAGCAAGATTGAAGAGTATGAGCACTTTAAGCGACAAAATCTTCCTTGCTTACCTATTGAGCGTTTTAATTGGGGAATGGAGTTAGATCCAGAAATTTATGGGGACTGGGTAGTATTAAAGCCAGAGAATATTCAATCGACTGGTAAAGATGTAAATATGGTACCAACTAAACTTATTCCAAACTTAAAGTTAGATGACTTTCCAGAAAATCATCTTATTCGAGAAGATAGTTACTTGGTTCAAAAGTTTGTTAAGACGGGTGAAATGCCTGCCCATTTCAGAGTGTGTACATTTCTAGATGAAATTCTATTTAGCACTAGACTGACTTCAATTTATCCCTATCCAGATGACAATAGCAATCTTAAGGCTTTTCTTAGTAGAACTGTTGCATCAAATAAACAAGACAGCAGAGTACGTGAATTCATTAAAGATTCAGAAGTGAATGAACTTGCAATGAGAGTTTCAGCTTCGCTTCCAAAGCACCCGCTTCTTGGGATTGATATATTGAGAGATGAGTTAGATCAAAAGTTATATGTTATTGAAGCCAACGTTGGAGGTAACGTATGGAGTTTTTCAAGTACTATGGCTACTCATATACCTGAGTACTCACCACTATCCAAAAAAGATAGGATCTTGCAATACGGCGCTTGGGATCGTGCCGCAGAAGCCTTAGTTAGAAAAACACACGAGCTAGCCAAATAGTGTGATTAACACAAGACTTAATTGATCCCAGCTTTAACCAAAGCCTGCTGTGCTTTTTGTACTCGTTCCGTTGCCTTGGCTTGTTTCTGCCTCGTTCGTTCAGCAGTTAAGGCATCCGCAGCCCTGTCTTTAGACTGTTTTAACGCATTAATGCGAGCTTGGGCTGGCGTTAGTGGCTTGATGGGTTTTATTGTTTTGATTTCGTAGAAGCGCATATGGTATTTATGCGCAGTTAACTAAGTGTCGTTTGAAACGACAGCTCATGCGTCAAAAGAATTGACACTTAATTGCGATTGTCGTGATTTCCGACAATTTGGAGGCGTCCAGTAACTAGACGCTTGGAATTGAATTAGTCCCACCGTCCTGAATCAGGACGGTTGAGCGTCAATAGTTTTGACATTCATTTGATTAAGTGTCGCGTAACGCGACACTTGATAATATTTTTATTCACACCGTCTAGTTGCTGGACGCTTGTTTCTCAAAAGTCGTTTTAACGCGACTTTCACATCATCGCACTAACTGCGGATAACTGACCACATTCCCTTTGCCATACATGGCTTCTAATTGAAGTTTTGCCTTATAGGCATCTTGCGCTTGAATAACTACATTGGTGGTTGTCGTCGTTGTTTTAGTAATAGTTAGTTTCACCAAGCTCTTATATGTATTCATCTCTGTTTGTCCTCACGCTAAATCAATAACTGTAGTTTCTCTTAATACTCTTTCCTACCGAAATCAGACCTCCTTCAGTTTTGGCTAAATTGATTTAACCAAAATGATTAAAAATCACTTGGTTTTTTTATGGTTTCCTTTTGTTTGAGATAAATAAATGTACAAGTAAGGTGAAGGTTGGCACGCCAAAGATAATAGTGCTGCGAAGTCCGTTCTTAAACGTGTGACGGTAAGCAAAGCGAGTGACTTACTACTCGTCCTCATTACACTACCCTTAAATGGATGCCTTAAAACGACGCACCTTTGTGCTGTAACGTTTGTAATGTTGTAGATGGTTAGTTGCCTAGTAATAGTTAACGTAGGCTTATCGCAAACGATTAAGCTGAAAGTGAGTGGGACTGCCACATTTGAACCCACAAACATATCTAAGGAACGCTTCTGATATAGGCGATAGATATGTTGCGTAAGACGAGCACGTAAAAGGAGACAGCAAAACCTGCCTTACTTGTTAACTCAAGTTGTGTGTATATCAGTTGTTTGGATACCTCAGTAAAAGT
>CAITYM010000145.1 GCA_903896615.1 uncultured Burkholderiales bacterium | reverse complement strand
TGACTGATGTCCTCAGCAGATTGCCGACTCAGCCTAATAGCCGGATTGAGGAATTATTCCCTCACAACTGGAAACGCCAGGAAAACTAGCATCAAGATATCCACCTTTGATCAAGGTGTGATTATGCAACGCTTACCCTTTAGGTTGATGCTCCTCACCACTAATTTCAACAAGCCAAATTGGTTTTGGATACATTTCTAGTAGTTTTGAAGCGCCCTCCAGCATCATATTTTCGGCGCCCTCTATATCTACAATTACAAAAACCTTCTCCCCTAGGAGCCTATCCCCAAAAATAGTGTTTGCAGTTGAACTAGGCACTAGGGTTGAGAAATTCTCAGGCGTTCCAGCCCAACCCTTAACCAAAGAAGCACCGGTACCTGCGCCATAGATTTCAATAATACCGACTTCATTACTTAACGCAATTGGAAAAACTTCGCAATTCCTTTGCCAATAGTTTGCTTTAATATTTCTTAACAGATATTTTAAATTCAAATCCATCGGCTCAAAGGCGATTGTCCTCTTACCGCTGTATAAAGCCAAACACACGTAATATCCTATATTTGCGCCAATATTTACAACTACATCTACAAGTGGAAATATTTTCTTGACTATTGCTGTCTCGACCGGCTCAAAAGAGCAATTTGCCATCGAGGCATTCCCGTTAAATTTAAAACCTAAAGAGGTGTTTTGTGGTGATTGATTTATATCTTTACTGTCGCGCCATTGCCGATAGGACATAGCAACCTTCGGAAACCTCTCAACTAAAGGCTTAATGATTTTTATTATTGCTTTCATAATTTAGAACTCTAATTGAGATTTAAATAAGTTATTGAATTTGCCAACTTGCTACACTGACCCTCAAACAACGTCCAACATAAGTATTTATTTAAATTATCATCATTTATGAATTTCAATAAATATATTTATTTTGGCAATATTTCTAGAGCGAATCATATCCAAAACAAAATATAGCAAGGTATAAATACTCAGCTAGGATATCCGCCTCAGATAACCGTCAGGGGCCACAGTTAATAATAATTTATTTTGAATGTCTTTATCTATTTCGAAGTTTTTATTTGATTCGAGGAACTTCCAAACTGCCGTTTTAGGGTTGTCACCAGGGCCCCAAGGCCGATTCGGAAACATTTCAGCTGGCATGTCCTCAACTACTGTATCAAAGACACAGCAATAACTTCCAATACTTGTTAGGGATGCATAAGCATCTAATTCAGCCAAAACATGATCGTGTGTATGGTTTGAGTCTAAGATAACCATAACGCGTGAAAAATTGGAAGCTACTTGACGTACCTTTTGAATAATATCATCGTCTATGCTGGATCCCTGTATCATTTTAATTCTAGATGACATAGGATGCGCCTCGATAGCAGCGCGGTTGTGAGCCCTAATATCAATATCTACGCCTAGGACTAACCTTTTGGATTTATTAGGATCAATGGATACACCGGCATTTATAGCATCGCATAAATCAAGCTGGGCGAGCATTGAAGCGCTAAGTATAAGAGAGCCTCCGTGAGCAATGCCAGTCTCAATAATAAGATCCGGCTGGACTTGCCAAATTATTTCTTGCAGTGAAACAATATCTTGTGGAAATTGGATAATTGGTCTTCCAAGGCACTCAAAATGGTAGGAGTATTTGTATTTGCATAAATTGTTAAATAAATTTTTAGCTTCAATAGCGAGAGCATGGTCTTCCGCCATTAATTTTACTGATTCATATTCAAGCATCTTCACCCCTTTTTTTTAAATAAACTGCTGGATTGCCAGCAACGACTGTATCAGGCGGTACATTTTTAGTAACAACCGCACCAGCAGCAACAACAGAATTCCTACCTATTTTAACTCTGGGCAAAACAACCGCCCCAGCACCTATTAGTGAATTTTCACCCACGAAAACACAACCACACAAGACTGCTCCTGGCGCAACATGAACTCCATTAGCCAACTCGCATTCGTGATCGACTACGGCTCCGTTATTTACTATGCAGTCTTTTCCTATTTGTACATTTGCAGCTACTACTGAGTTAGCTAATATGTGTGCTCCTTCCGGTAGCTTAACTGTATTTGAGATTGATGCGGTTGGATTAATTATTGGAGGAACGGAAATTCCGTAATCCTTGAATAATCTTGAAATTTCTTGTCGAATTTTTCCCCTAGAGCCGCCAATTGCAACGGCCGCAGATAAATTCAAAAGTTCTGGATTGTTTTTCATCCATTGTTTAAACCCATCTGATCCATGGTGAAGTGGAACCCCAATAATCGAAGAGACTGCTTCAGAATTATTATCAAATAAAGCCAATAGCTTATTCCCACTCCCATTAATTACGTCGTAGAGAACTAAGCTATGGCCGGCACTTCCCCAGATAATAAAATTATCATTCATTACAATTAAGTCTCAGATTTCGAATTACTGAAATAACTCTTTCCAGCTCTGGCTCTGTTATGTCGTGATAGCTGGGTAAATTGATAGCACGAGTTGGAATATCATGGGAATATTTTGTATTCAAATTTAAGCTAAAAGTAGGCAGCGAGCTTAATGGCCAAAAAAACACTCTTGCATCGATGTTTTCTTGAAAAAATGCTTGTTGAATTTGTTCTCTATTCACACCTAACGTTAAATCAAACACTACGTTGGGCATCCAATACCCATTAGTAGTGTTCTCTTTTTCTGGATTTAATTGAATTCCAGGTAAGTCATTCAATGAATTTTTATAAAAATTAAAAATCTCTCTTTTTCTTTTTATTAATTCCTCAACACGTTCAATTTGAGCACAACCCATTGCTGCCTGAACATTAGACATTTTATATTTAAAACCAATCGTATCAGGCCAAAATTGTTTTATCTGATTTTTAGAACGACCATGATTACTTAGGGTTAAAACTCTATTATAAAGTTCATCATCATTAGTAACAAACATTCCTCCTTCACCAGTAGTTATAGTTTTAGTTCCGTGAAATGAAAAAGCTCCGAATGTTCCGATTGAGCCGACACGTTTTTCATGATAGATGGAACCAATACCCTCTGCCGAGTCCTCAATAACTGGAATTCCATATTTATTTCCAATATCAAGCAATTCATTCATATCGCACAAATTTCCATATAGATGGACAGCAACTATAGCTTTTGTATTTTTTGTTACAGCCTTTTCAACAGCAGATGGATCTAGACACCAAGTGTCGGGAAGAATGTCAACAAAAATTGGAGTGGCCCCGAGATGGATAATTGGTGAAACAGTGGCTATCCAATTGGTATCTGCAAGAATAACCTCATCGCCTGCACCAATTCCAAGCGCCGCCATTCCCATGTGTAAAGCACCTGTACAACTCGAAGTTGAAATTGCGTGCTTTACATCTAAGTGCGATTTAAATTCATTCTCAAATTTATGTATGTAGTCATAACATTTCTCACCCCAACCATTAGCTGCCGCATCTGTAGCATATTCGACTTCGAGGCTTGTAATCGAGGGTCTTGTATATTGAATCCTGGATTTCATAAAATCCTCAACTCGGGGACTGCCACAATAAAATCTACTCCAGATTTTTTTAATTTAGCATTCTGGCTTATTACCTCATCCCTGATATTCCAAGGTAGGACGACAACGTAGTCCAGGTCAGATTCAGACAATACTTCTGGTGAATATATTGGGATATGACTGCCTGGCATAAACTTACCTTGCTTTGCAACCGCAGCATCACATACAAAAGAGATCAAATCGTGCTTTATTCCCGCGTAATTCAAGAGTGTATTCCCTTTAGCTGCGGCACCATATGCAGCAACTTTCTTTCCAAGCTTTTTTTTCTCGATTAAAAAATCTAGAAAGTTATTCTTAATTTCGTTCGCTTTTTGCTGGAATGCTAAATAAACTGCTAAATCTTGAAGTCCTGCTGCTTTTTCATTATTTAGAATGTCTCGAACTCTAGAAGATTCTTTACGTGGATCTTCGACATGACAGCCGTACACCCGCAAACTACCGCCATGTGTTGACAATTCCTCAACATCAAAAACACGTAATCCAGCGAAATCAAAAATCTTTGAAACCGTGTAAATAGATAAATAAGAGAAATGTTCATGATAAATCGTATCAAATTGACTAAACTCAAGCAATCGCATCAAGTGAGGAAACTCTAATGTAATCGTACCTCCTGGCTTTAACGCAGTTTTTAACCCAAGGGTAAAGTCATTGATATCAGGGACATGCGCATAGACATTGTTCCCAACAATTAAATCAGCTTGAAGCCCCCCCTGTGCCAATGCTCTTGCAAGGCGTTCAGTAAAAAAATCTTGCATTACAGGGATTCCGAGCAACCTAGCTGCGCCTGCGGTACTTGCGGTTGGCTCTATGCCAAGACATGGAATCTTCATGTCAAGGAAGTTTTTGAGTAAATACCCATCATTCGAGGCCACCTCAATAACATGGCTTGACTCATCTAGTTTTAATTCTGTTCTAATTTTTTCTGAATAGACCCTCGCGTGCTCTAACCACCCAGATGAGGTACTTGAAAAATATGCATATTCTGAGTCAAATAATTCTTCAGCTTGGGCATAATCTTCAGTTTGTACCAACCAACATTGATCACAGACCATTACTTTAAGTGGGTAGTATTTTTCAGGCTTTGTTAAATCCTCAACTGATAAATAAGCATTGGAGGGCGGAGCAAAACCAAGATTCAGGAAAGTATTTGTTAAATCAAAAGCGCAGTGTCGACATTTCATATTTCAACTCCATCAAATTCATTATTTATAAATGGAAGTTCAGAGTCTCTCAATGAACATTCAGAACATTGGATTGGCCATTTAATTGCAATAGTAGGATCAGAAAAACGAACTCCCCCCTCAAAATCTCGCATGTATGGAGCTGAGTGCAAATATAGCAATTCACAATTATCTGTTAATGTTTGAAATCCATGAGCAAAACCTTCAGGAATCAAAAGAGCACGATTATTTTCAGGCGAGAGCTTTTCAGCGTACCAATTTAGATAAGTTGGCGATTTTTTTCTAAGATCTACTGCCACATCCCAAATTTCCCCTTGCAAACAAGAAATCAACTTCATCTCGGAATAAGGAGGATTTTGAAAGTGAAGCCCCCTCACTGTTCCCTTATGTTTAGTCAAAGTTTGGTTTATTTGCGCTACAGGGTTCAACCAACCTAATTCTTGCATTTGTTTTTCACAAAAGATACGAGCTAAAAATCCCCGAGAATCTTTAATGGGATTGCGTTCAACAACCTTTAATCCAGCTAGTGGCGTTTCAAAAAAGGAAAATTGACTCATTGATATTAAACTTCAAGAGTGCCAGTAAATTCAGCAATATCAGATTCGCATAGGGCTTGGGCACTAATAGAATTAATTTGACTTTTGTACCACCTTATGGTCCGCTCTATACTCTCTTCAAGATTCCAGCGAGGAGTTACTGCTAATAACTCTCTTGCCTTCGATATTTCAAGCGACAAAACTCCAGCCTCTTTAGGCCCACTAAGTCCATTTCCCCAAGAAACGCCTCCACTCCCAAAGCACTTATGAGCAATTTCGATGACCTTACGCACCGAAGCAGTCTGATAAGTTTGGGGGCCAAAGTTATAAGCCCCGGACAATGATTCATCCGCATATAGTTTTTCAGCTAAGACCAAGTATCCATTTATTGGCTCTAAAACGTGTTGCCAAGGTCTAACTCCATCAGGTCTTCGAATCTCAAGTACTGATCCCATACTCCAAGCACGAACAGCATCAGGAATTAATCGACTCTCAGACCAATCTCCACCGCCAATAACGTTACCAGCCCTAGCAGATGCAACTGCAACTCCTTGCTCTGCTAAATACGAATCTCTAAATGATGAAATAACCAATTCACTTGCAGCCTTACTTGCGCTGTAGGGATCATGTCCGCCTAAACTATCGGTTTCACGGTAAGGATAAACTGACTCTAAATTTTTATAAACTTTATCCGTGGTTATTGCGACCACCACCCGAACGGCATCAATTCCTCTCAGCGCATTTAAAACGTTGGCAGTACCCATGACATTGGTCGCAAAGGTCTGTAGTGGATCTCTATAACCAGGACGAACCAAGGACTGAGCAGCCAAATGAAAAACAAACTCAGGCTTTGCCTCTTTAACTATACCCAAAACTGCTCCAGCATCACGGATATCGACAAAATGGCTTCTTGTTATGTTGCCCACGTCGGCCAGCTCAAAAAGATTTGGCACCGTATCAGGCGATAGACTAATTCCCGTCACCCTAGCACCCATTTTTGCAAGCCATAAAGCCATCCAAGCACCCTTAAAGCCCGAATGCCCTGTAAGCAGTACTTGCCTATCCTTCCAAAAATTGGGGGATGCAGTTGTCACAGTATTCACCATCTTTTCCACGGCGCTCGATTAGAAGACCATAACTCTTCTAAGTGATTCTTATCGCGCATTGTGTCCATTGGCTGCCAAAAACCTTTGTGCTCAAATGACATTAGCTCCCCGGAGTTCGCCAAAGTTGTCAATGGTTCCGCCTCCCAAGTGGTTCGATCATCGTTGATTAATTCAAGACATTTGGGAGAAAGAACAAAAAAACCACCATTAATTAACCCTCCATCACCACGTGGTTTTTCTGTAAACCCTGTTACTTGGTTACCAGCCATTGATAAAGCTCCGTAGCGACCGGGTGGCTGCACAGCAGTAATAGTTGCAAGCCGACCATGAGATTTATGAAATGAAATTAGGGCGCTAATATCGATATCACTAACTCCATCACCATAGGTAAAACAAAACTCAGACTCTTCTTGAAGATATCTGCTAACGCGCTTTAGTCTTCCCCCGGTTAATGTATGGTCTCCAGTATCAATTAATGTCACTTTCCATGGCTCAGCGTTACGTTGATGAACTTGCATTTCGTTTGTAGACATATCAAACGTTACATCTGAAGTATGTAAAAAGTAATTTGCAAAGTATTCTTTTATTACGTAACCTTTATAACCACAACAAATTACAAAATCATTGACACCATGAGCAGAGTAAGTTTTCATGATATGCCACAAAATAGGCTTTCCGCCAATTTCAATCATCGGCTTAGGTTTTAGATGGGTCTCCTCGGAAATTCGAGTCCCAAGACCACCAGCTAAGATGACTGCTTTCATTCTAATTAAGCTCCATTGCCTATTAAGTTCATACGTGCGACTGCCTTGTTGGTGAAACTGTTAGAGACATTAATTAACAAGCGTCGCTTAATTGAAAATCCTAGCCGAAGAAAAATGTTTTTAACTAAGTTTATAGATCTAGTAACCTTTAGATTACACAAATACAAGTTAATATTACCCATAAGCCAGGTTGAACACTTAAATCTTGATTTCCAGTAGCATTGATTGACAATGTAACTCACACCAACGATGTGGAAGAAATAAGCAGTGGAGCTTTGAATCAAAACCAAATCGATTTAATTATACCCAACAAGTCAAACTGCATTTTTATACATCAAAAGGAACCAATCTACCAATACCGTCAAACAGAGCGGGTTTAGTTTTGACTAAGCTTTTATCAGCCATTGGATTTTAAACTTGACGATAGATCGGTATATATAAATGTAGCTTAAACAAAAAACTAGCGCAGCTATTTGAAGTAATAATGTATTGTTCCAAAAGATAACCGCGGGAAATACAGCCAAACTAGATAGAAACCACAAGAAAGGGGAAGTGCGCGCGTTACTGGAAAAATATGAGTTTTTACTTTTTGGATTAACCCATTTTGCAATTCTTCCATAAATTAGCATATGCAAATGAACTCCATCCGGCATACTTGGGCTCATCTTTTTGATGAACTTTTTTCTCCATATTGAAAACAAAGTCTCAAATATGGGATAAATATTAATTAAAAAGGCAAACCACGGAGATACATTAGGATTTCTGACAGTCAATAAAATCGAGATAACGCCTATAGAGAATCCAATAAAGTAAGCTCCTCCGTCACCCAAAAATATCAATCCCCTTGGGTAATTCCAAACAAAGAAACCAAATATACCGCCGATTAAAGCCACAACAACAAAAACGATAGCAGAATCGTTATTCCTGAAGGCAACATAAGCTATGGCTGACAAGGTAATAATGGCCACCATGCAAACAAGTCCGTTAAATCCGTCAATGATGTTATAGGCGTTCGTTAGACCTACGATCATGAAGCAGCTCAATAATGCAACAATAATTGGTATGCTGAAGATCGGCTCAATCCACAAAATGTCTATACTTTTAACTTGAGTCCCAAGTATCAGATAGGCTGTAAGCGCCGAGATGAAGCAACCTATTATTCGAACTTTAGGACTGACCTTTTTGGTTAGGTCCTCTAATGTACCAACCATATACGCGGTAAAGCCGCAAAAAACGACCTCTAATAGAATAAGCCCGCTATCAAAATCCTGTGTTAATCGAACCAGTGCACTGACCAGTACACCCACAAACACACCTAATCCACCAATTCTTGGAACGGCTACCGTATGAAATTTTTGAGGGCCATCAAAGTCAAAGTCAGATGTCAAGCTTTCATGTTTATACTTGTACCTGACGACTAAAACAGTTATCAGGCAGGAAGTTATGAATGCAATGAAAGAAGCTAACATTTAGTGGTTAATAGAAAATATTGAATTATCAGCAGCCTGTTAATAGATTATTGCATATTAATTATCTACGACTGCGGAAGCCCTATTTACGTAACAGCCACCTGTAAATAAGTCCGCGAACTTGATAAGGGATTAAATAGACAGCAGATCGACTGACCCCGTAAATTAAAGCAAAGAAGATATTAGTAATTCCTTTGCGTATCAAGTGCTTTTGAAGCTTAATTTCTGCATAAACATACTTTAGCCCCCCCCGCCTTTTGTACATTGAATTTCCTGCTGTTGCCAACACTAGCGGCTCTGATAGATTGATAACTCTCGCTCCTGCACTGAGCATTGAAGCCCATAAGCCGTAATCTTCCTTGAGAAAGATATCTGGATACCCCCCACAACTGATAGCTAGTGGCACTCTAAATGCAACTGACATATGGTTAAAAGGGTTTCTCTTTCGTGCGAATTTAATAATTTCAGCTTGTTTAAGTGGAGGAGCCCTTAATCCAAGTTTCACACCGAATGAGTCGACCTCTTGAATTGCAGAGCCCAAAAGGTCATATCTCTCATTCATATAGGGCGCCAAAGTCTCAAAGCGATTATTTAGGTTTATATCATCTGAGTCCGCTCTGATCACCCATTCTGTTTTGACATATCCGAGCCCTATATTTAATGCTTTGGCTAAACCGACATTACTCTCCAAATGGAGAGCCTCTAGCCCCCTTTCTTCCTTGTATCGGTTGATAGTAGTGATTATTGACTCCGGAATAGGCCCGTCCACTATCAATAGAACTTTAGTTGGAGAAAGTGTGTTTTTGTAAATACTAGACAGTGCTTTTTCGAAAAGTTCGGGTATATCTTTTTTGTATACCGCGATCAAAACTGTAAACGGATTAAATTGCATATCTAATTGATAAATTTAAAATGCTTGAGCAATAGTTGATTGCGCTTATTTTCAACCTTATTCTTATACCAATCTTTGGGTGCCACAACTGTTGAAGCAGGCTTATTGCACAGACTTGAGGCCCACCAAGAAAAGGTACTATTAGCAATAATAAAGCCATCACAACTTGAGAGCAATATAAATTCTTGTTGCATCGTCAAGTCAAGGCATCCTACTCTGAATCCATTTAACCTTATGGATAATTCAGAGCAGATTTTCGGATCATCGCCAAAAATAAGGAAGCGGACGTTACTTGGAAAGTGCTTCACGGCCTGAAGGTAATATGCAAAATCCACTATTTGAAATCTTTTTGAGGCTGCATTTTGATATAGAAAATCTCCTCTTCTAACATGTACACCAATTAACGGAGCACCATTTGCAGAAAAATTTTGATTGACTGTTTCGAGTAAAGTATTTCTATCATCCTTAACAACCTTATCGAATATTCCTCTTAATCCTTCTATATCAAGAACCCTTGGATCTTGGAAATAGCCATCTAACACGATTGACCTGTACTCCTGTTTACCTCCTGAAGTTCTAAATGCTAATAAAGAATTTACCGAGCTTAAAAAAACATAATCAAATACTTTTCCATCTACTATTTTGGAAATTCTAAATCTTGAAGCAAACTGCTCCAATTGCATTTGATTTGAAAGCATATTTACACCCCTCATATGCTGTACCAAGAAGTCTAGCTCAAAGGACCTTGGAGTTTCATAATCACCCAGAAATCTTGCATCCAGGAATAGATCTTCACTCTTTAATAGTTTTGAGAGGCCTAAAGCTGCGCTTAATTGGAACAACTGATTACCCAGTCCACCACTCAATCTAATACATATTTTATTTTTTGAATCTTGCACAAAGTTGCTTGTATTTTTGTGTTGAATTTTTGGAGCTCAATACTGGTGAAGATAAACTAGAGTTTTTTTTAATTCAAAAATGATGGTTCATTAAGTTAACCTGGAATAGAACTGAACCCAATCTTTCTTCTCAGTCCACTGCTTCAATTTTACTGATATAGATACATTTTTTAAAAATAGGATTTTCTGATAAATTTGGGTGGTCAGTTGCTGTTCTTCATTCCCAAATAGTCCTCATCTTGTTTAAAGTCTACGCCCAAAAGTCTGACCTTAACACTCTTGCCTTTAATCCGACCTTGCGATAACCGCTTTACAGCCTCCTTAGCTATATCCATATTAACTGCAACGTAAGTCGAGAACTCGTTTACATTGATCTTCCCCACCTGCTCTTTGCTAAATCCTGCATCCCCTGTGAGCGCCCCTAAAACGTCCCCTGCCCTGATCTTCTCTTTCCTACCCCCAACGATCTGAAGTGTCATCATCGGGGCTGCCTGAGGCCTACCCTGGACTGCTTTTGAGCCTAACTTACCCAAATCCTGCCAAACAGACTCACGCCCTTGGAGTTGCTCGATTTTCCCAATAAAGCCCATTTCATCCATGCTGACCAGATTTAGGGCAAGTCCCTTCGCTCCCGCTCTCCCAGTTCTGCCGATCCTGTGGATGTGCACTTCAGGGTCAGGGCTCACATCAACGTTGATGACGGCTGCAAGCTCAGCAACATCCAAGCCCCTTGCAGCCACATCGGTTGCGACCAATACATTTGTG
>CAITYM010000144.1 GCA_903896615.1 uncultured Burkholderiales bacterium | reverse complement strand
TTCAAAGATATGTAACCATTTTGCATGTACAGATTCTTTAGCCATAGGGTTCATTCCTCCCATAAAAGAACCAATCCAGTTATCGAACTTTTGCTTGTATAAAAACCCCTGCCCATCAAACATCCTAGTACTAACAATGGTGAGCGTTGACGAATACGTAAATTTGTCAACTAGCGCATCGTTGAAATAGCGTTCTCCATTCTTTGGAGGTTCTTCTTTCATGGCGTTGGTAATAAAGTTCCCTTCATCTCCGAACTGACCGGGTTTACTCCAAAAGAATTTTGAATAACCATTCGTGTATTCGACCAGGTAGCAGCGAGTGGGTTGATCAAGTTCTGTAAATTGTGGAAGAGCTTCTCCGAAATCACTTATCCTTGCATGGTAGTAAATTGCCCCGCACCAAACGGATTTCACACTATTCGTTTTAGAACTTAATTGATCTTCTTGTGATTTCTCTTTTAACCCATAGCTATCTTTTACAAGATTTGTTAAAAATTCTATTAACTCATTACAAAGTAACTGATCCGCATCGCTGTCTCCCAGAAAGATATCAGGTGTTGGGTAAGCTCTTGCACCTTTAAATGAAATCATCTCAAAGACTTGAATAAATTCGTCTTGATCTTCTACGGTTGCAAATTCAAAGTTAAATGTATCGTTGTCGTTAAGGCTTGGCTCCAGTGCTCTAACTTTTTTAGACTGAATGATCTTCATCACCATATGGGCAAGTCCTTGTGGGATGGTGAACTTTAAGAGTTCCGTGTTGTCAACTCGTAAGCACTGTAGCTGCATCAAATCAGCTAGGGTTGTAAGTTCAATAGCGTCAAAAGAGCCACTCCTTCGTACCTCTTTGATAGCTGCGTTTACCCCCGATACAAACTTGCGTTTTGCTATATCGCGAGGACTTTCTGGACTGAGCATATTTTTAAGCGCTGAAAATATCATTGAAGTATCCTTGATTAGACCATTTACTCGGTTCTTTCCTTGGATTCCAGCAAGTTGCCTTAACTGGTAATCCAACTAAATCTTTTGCTTTTTTTGTGATTAGCCCCTTGGGGTCAAAGGTAGCTGTTTTCATATGCTTTCTAGTGCCGTCGGATAGAACAATTACGGTACAACGTGCGCCATTGACCAAAATATTTTCCTTAACTTCTAAAAGTTTAGTCGGTGTAGATACGCCCCCTTGAGTCAAAGGATTGACCTCCACGTGTTCATTTATCTTTGGTAGTGATGAGGTCGCATCCGCAACTAACCTTCGGACTGCAGGGTCGAGTTCGACTTTAGTTGGTTCAGTGTATTGCCATTCCACACCAATGCGTGACGGCTCACGCCAAGCTGCTGGGTGCATTCTTTTGATTGTCTCTACGCTTGGAAGTGCCTTCCTTAGTTCATGTTCGACAAGATTTCTAAGGGCTGTATCCGTTTTGTAATCATTACCTTTTGTGCAACAGTTAACCACAATATCACCTGGTCGGTATAGATGCTTTATGCGGGATACAAAGCTCTCTCTTCCGCCAGCATTCCAGGTTGTTCTAAATATTCGATCCCTGTAGAGATCTGTGCTTACGCCGAGCGAGCATTGGTGTTGAATAGCATTGATCAAGATGAGATCGTAGCTCTGTAGGCTATCTACCGATATTGCCTCGCTTAGATGCCTTCTAATCATCTCTCCCGTAAACCCCTTAGCGGGCGCGGGTTCACCAATGAATTCGTCGGCGTGGGGAGATTCAAGAACCATAATGATGCACGGGGCATGAGTCCTGAGAAGAGCCGGGAGCCTACATGGAAAGTCAACATTGTGAAGAACATCCTTTATAGGACCCAAAAATTGGTCTGGGCAAGTACGTGTTTCTATTTTGATCTCACGGGCTTCAATTGCGGCTTTAGCTATTTGTTTAAAGTCTATATATCTCATCTGCTTCCCCTTGTGTACATAACTAGGGCACTGCCAGATTTATGCCAGTATTCACAAGTTGAAATAACCAATGAAATCAATGAGTTAGTATTTATAGATTCGTTGAAATTGGTAATAATAATTGCATAAATGTAAATACATTTACTTTGTTAAATTATCGGTCTTTCTTTCCCTCTATCGATATACCCAGCCTTTTTATCCAATTGGCAAGGGTTTGATGGTTCGTAAAACCAAGTAAATTGGCAGCAGCAGTAGTTCTAAACCCGGTTTGCTTAAGTGCCTGAGAGATATATTTAACGGCCGTCTGGTCTAGGAAATCTTGAAGATTAAAGTCTCTACTTAGAGTTTGCCAATGATCACCTGAAACGGGGCCTGCCTGTGGAAGTAAGGCATCCTGTATGTCTTTTCCTGTAATTTCAGAGGTTTGAGACCAGATCACTGCTCTCAAAATCGTATGATAAAGCTCTCGAATATTCCCTGGCCATGAGTATGAGCAGAGTATTTCCATCGCCCCTTTATTCAATGACTTGTGTTGTGCCTCAGGTTTACCTTGTGAATCAGCATTGATGAGAGTTAAGAAATGAGAAGCAAGAATTCCAATATCTCCGGCTCGATCACGCAATGGGGGTAACTTGATTATTCCTACTGCTAAGCGGTGATACAAATCCTCACGGAATCTACCCGCAAGAACTTCAGATGCCAAATCTTTGTGTGTTGCAGCAAGTACTCGGGTATTTACTTTAATAGGTTTGGATTGGCCGACGGGAATTATCTCCTGGGACTGGAGTGCTCTGAGTAGCCTGACCTGGGAGTCTAGGGGTAAATCACCTATCTCATCTAAAAAGAGTGTGCCCCCACTTGCTTCTACAAAATAGCCTTTACGGTCTGAACTGGCTCCTGTGAAGGATCCCTTCTTGTGTCCAAATAACTCTGAATTAGCTAATTCAGGCGCTATGGCTCCGCAGTTAACTGCAATGAACGGCTGATCTGCCCGAGTGCTTGCTGCGTGAATAGCCTCTGCAAATAATTCTTTGCCTGTTCCAGTTTCACCAAGAACAAGTACGGGGACCTCGTAAGCGGCAATTCGCTTAGCAAGGGAAATCTGTGTTCTGACCAAAGTACATTTAGTGATGATCTTATTGAACTCCGGGTTTTGCGCCTCAGTTGCATTGGCCAATCGTTGCGCCCTATCTCCAGCACGTTGCAAATATTCAGGAAGAAAATCATTAGCCAGATCGAAGTTGAAATCTACAGTGGCAAGACCGTTTTCTCTTGATGTTTGGATTAGTTTTGCAGGAAAGCGGGTCTTTGCAAGCACAATCCATATAGCTGCCATCGCGGGTGTACCAGGGCTAGTATGGAAGGTGAGTTCAACATCAGGATTTGGTAATCCAGCTTTTAGTAAATTACGGCTAACCTGATCGTAGATTTCTCCGTAATTAATAGGACTAGATAGATTAATGGCGCATAAATCTACTTGGGACGGTTTATAGCCTGTCTTTTTATTAAGCCAAGAACAATATTTCTTACTTCTTCTGAAATCGTAATTGGTTAGTAAATAGACATGATCAAATCTATTATTGGATTGAAGTAATGCACTAGCTACAGGGCCAACGTCTAAATCCTGCTTGCCATTTGAGGCATCAAGATCAGCAGCGCCAACCCAAGAAATAAGCAGTGATTTCATTCGAGATCAATCTACAACGTAAATATTCTTAAACCAGTTTTGCCAACGGTAGCTTGTACCAGGCATATTCCAAACGTCGGTTCTGACTAAACGCTTTTCTTCTGAAAGAGTCTTTGCAAGTTTTAGTCTTGCCTCATAACCGCGATCCCAATTATTAGCTCTTTGAGTTCCATCACTCATGTGCAAAATGATGGCTTTTTGATTATTCTTTCCTTTAATTGCCTCTTCCACCCTATCTATTCTCGCCAGATTCGATTTGGTTACAACCTCACCCCTAGTTGGCACCATTAATGATTGTTGTTGTAAGCGCAATAATTCTGTCAGTTGATCTTCAATCACCTTATTTTTACTTTCGATTACTTGATCCTTTAACTGGGAATCGTAAATAGCTTTCGCTTTCTCTTGCCTTTCTAAGTCTAGACTTACTTCCAACTCTTTATTCTTTTCTAATGATTCGGTGAGCAAGTGGGCTCTTTGATGCGCAAGAATTTGTAATTCTTTGTTTTCGTTCTCATATGCGATTTTCATAAGAAGTGCCGGAGAAACACCGGCATTTTCTTTAAACTTGGTGTGCATTACTGTTGCCACTCGATTTATATCATACGGTGAACCACCCATAGCAGTATCTACAAGTGGATCGGTATAACTATCCTTAGCATCTGGATGCTGACTAATCGGCCAAAAGGTAATGAGTGATGATTGACCTGAGTAATTAGTTCTTATTATCAATATAACATCGCGCAACGGGTTGCCATTTATATACATGGTACCCCTCAAAGCTTCTTTACCTTCGTGAGCTATTACATCATTTGTATGTTCCCCTTCAAATTGAATAGTAACTATTCCATTGTTAACCTCGGGGACAACTCCAAAACGCAGGGCGGCCGTATATCTGGTCTTATGAAATCGGTAATTTGGCTTATCGCTATCTCTTTGATTTTCATAAATTTTAAATTCATAATTATTTTTTAGCTCCATAATCACCCCTTTAAAGACGTAAAAAATACAATAATCAGAGTCTAGTATTTATTCTTTATCATATCAGATTGATCGAATATACCGATGTGAAGTACTTATTGAGGTGTAAGATTAACCGTAGTTATTTTTGACGATGAATCTGCTTTATTTTTGATATTTTTTCAATAATCTTGCGTGAATTCAAGTATGAACTGCTTTACATCGTTACTGAGCACAATGACTGCTGATACAGTCTGTTTGAAATTTTCACTCCAGCACCCTGCATGGAGCGATAGATGTGTCTCTTCCTCTTCATCTGTTGTGAAATAAATATGTCCAGCTAGATTTTTCTCCATTAGATACACACCTACTCCCGGCCAGTCTAATGGTGCGTTCTCCCAATCACCGATTAATTCGC
>CAITYM010000143.1 GCA_903896615.1 uncultured Burkholderiales bacterium | reverse complement strand
CTTGGAATACATATCAGCTACCTTAATGCTGTAAAAATCCGCCACCGCCTTTTGGATATTTTCTACAGAAATTTGTCTATTTTGGATTGAAAGAAGGTCCTTTAGGGCCGTTCTTGCAACCTCAATAGTGACTTCCCGCCCGTGGAAGCGAACAAACGCTAGAATTTTGCGTAAAGCGCCTTCAAGCTCGCGAACGTTGGATCGAAGATGCTTGGCTACGAAAAAAGCCACATCCTCACTCATTGGGATACCTTCGTTGGCAGCCTTTTTCATCAAAATAGCTACGCGCATCTCTAATTCGGGGGGCTCAATAGCAACCGTTAAACCCGAGTCGAAGCGGGAAATGAGGCGATCATCAATTCCAGCCATCTCTTTAGGATAAGTGTCGCTGGTAATAATGACCTGTGATTTGTTGCCTAGAAGGGCCTCAAAGGCATAGAAAAACTCTTCCTGGGTTCGAGATTTGCCGCTGAAAAACTGAATATCATCAATCAATAAGAGGTCTAGTGAGTGGTAATAGCGCTTAAAGCGGTCAAAAGCTTTTTGTTGGTATGCCCTAACAACATCAGAGACGTACTGTTCTGCATGAATATAGCGAATCCGTGCGTTCGGCTTTTCTTTGAGAAGGTGGTTGCCAATCGCGTGGATCAGATGGGTTTTTCCAAGCCCAACCCCACCATAAAGAAACATGGGGTTATAGGATGCCCCAGGGTTGTGGGCAACCTGAATAGAGGCCGCCCTAGCCAGCTGGTTTGCCTTACCTGTAACAAAGGTGTCAAAAGTTAGGTTGGGATTAAGTTTGGAGTGATCTTCAATTTCAAAAGATTGCTCCTCAACCAAAACCTCATCTTCAATCAAATCCTTTGATTGAAGAGCAACAGAGGTTTCATTATTTTCGGTTGTTAATTCTTTGTTCTTTGGGGTTAAATCTGGAGAACCACCATCTATATCTAATACAAAATTTAATGTAGTCGATTGGCCAAAATACTCAGACGCTAATTCTTGGAAACGGTCTGCAAAAGTTTTTTTAATCCAATCAAGCTTAAATCGGTTGGGCGCACCTATAGTAAGTGACTGCTCACTCTCATCAAAAGATATGAAGGTAAGGGGCTGTATCCAAGTCTTAAATTGCTGGGGCGAGAGTTCGCGGGAGAGGGTGCCTAAGGCGGCATCCCAAAAGCCCAATGGGTTTATTGAAGTCAAGGCGGCGGGATTCTGTAGGTTGCTCATAATTTTTGGAGGATCCATTGTAGCTACGCCCGAAAGTTATCCACAAGGCATAAAACCGTGGAAAAGCTGTGGATAACTTGTGTACAAAAGAAAAAACTCTATATTTTTCATAGAGATACCTAAATAAATAGGTAAATATAGTGAAAAATACCTATATATTTAGTTACATTGATTGACCTTTTGGCTCGCAACAAGGAAAATACTTGGTTTTCCCGGGATCAATCATGAAAAGAACATATCAACCCTCAGTAACACGTCGTAAGCGTACCCACGGCTTTCGTATTCGCATGAAAACCAAAAGTGGTCGTGCAGTCTTAAATGCTCGCCGCGCAAAAGGTCGCAAACGCCTCGCTGTTTAATTTAATCCTTGAATAGCGCAAGGATTTCAGAGTTACTTAAAACACGCCCCAAGACTAGTTTGTGTTGGGGCTTGTACTTTGCACAGCCTGAAAAAGGTATAGAGCCAGATTTGGGCATTGCCGTAGCTAAAAAACTGGCAAAGCGCGCAGTAGATCGTAACCGCCTAAAGCGAATGATTCGGGAACTAATTCGAACCGCGCAGGCAAGCGATTTAAAAAGCGATGTTGTGGTTAAACTCAAAAGCCCCATTGGCCGAGGCACTCGCGGCAAACTTCGGAAAAAAGAAAAAATTCTGCTGCGCACTCAAATCCAAGGGCTTATTTAATATGCGGCTCGTTAACGCGGTTGCAGTTAAATTAATCAGGGGCTATCAAGTATTGTTAAGCCCCTATCTCGGAATGCACTGCAAATATGTACCCAGCTGCTCCCAGTATGCGTGCGAATGCTTTAAGCATTATGGTTTTATGAAGGGCTTTGGCATGTCAGCATGGCGCATACTGCGGTGTAACCCACTGTCACACGGTGGTTATGATCCTGCGGTAAAACAAACACATCATTAATTAAGTGAATGCAAATGGACTTTAAAAAAACAATTCTCTGGGCTGTATTCGCACTGTCAGGCTTAATGCTTTATAACAACTGGCTCATTCATGAGGGCAAGCCTTCGTTATTTGGGGGCGCACCTGTCAGCAGTAATTCTTCACCCGCAATAAAAGCCGGTAGCGAAAAAAATGATGTGCCTATGCAAGCTGGTGCCGCATCTGCACCCGCACAGGTTGTAGCAAGCAACTCTGCTGCTGTAGAAAGCGCAGAACGATTTACTTTGCAAAATGATGTGCTGGTTTTACAAATTAGCGCAAATGGCGCAAATGTTATCGATGCGAAACTCTTGAAATCTCTCGTTGCAGAGAACAATGAGCCTGTCGAGCTCTTTCAATACAACGCTAACCACAAATATTTTGCT
>CAITYM010000142.1 GCA_903896615.1 uncultured Burkholderiales bacterium | reverse complement strand
TCAGGTACGTGATGCAATTCGATCTGGGGTGGATCCGGTCGAGGCCTATTTGAGATACGGAAAGTTCTAGTACCTTATTCAATATTGCTCGGTTGGCCTTGTATTTATTTTATTTAACATAATATACATCGTATAAAGTAATAAAATAGCACCTCAAAACTCAAAGTTTTACTCACGTGTGTAGCGTTATTGCTTTGTAGCACTCATTGCGTTCTCTGGTTTTATCTACATTCCGTACAGCGAAGTACTCAAGCATTAAAACAAGGTTTACTTTCCAAGCCGAGATTTTGTAGCAAGTTATCAAGTGTTCAAATTGACTTGATCCTTAGTAATCCTGATTCATCTGATTTCTCCACCCTAAAGATTAAATTAACACAAATCGCAAAAGAGTGCTCTTCTCTTGGGACAGATCCAACCGCTAAGATCCCCAGAAAGTATCCCTCCCCCTACTCTTAAGCGTTAATTGAAATTGACGCAATGTTAAATTTCTGTTTTACTTCAAAATGTCCTCATGATAGATACGAGTGTTAGTCCAAAGATAAAAAAATTTATAAATTTAATCTAACAACGAATCTGGGCGAGGGTTTTTATTAAGGGATGACTTGTGCAGCTGTGGGGAAAAATTTCCTCAATACATAAATAAACTATTATGACCACATCACGGACTATCATATCAATGTATTTAGTTTGGTTAGTATCGACACTCTTACAGTAATTGTTGTATTTAGGAAATCAAAACTTATACTTGCATCATTGCCCCTGTTCGTATTAGATATTGAACTATCAAATAAAAGTAATTTTTTTAAATAGTTAAGAATACATTCCATCCTTATCAATTAAAAAATAGATTCATTGAAAGTTTTTTCCCGTTTAGACTAACTTTTAATCTCGATTCTGTAACCCCTCTAGGTGGTTCAAAAACAGTTAATTTCATGTTGCTAGAATCAAATTGAATCCAAGAAGGCAGTTTATTACCATCATTTGTTGAAAGACTTGCTTCTGGGTAACTTTTAGAATCAGGAACGAACTGGGATATGTCAATTGTATAAACTCCGTATCTTGTAGCTGTCCCTGTTAATGAAATGTTAGCCACTCCTAAACTGTTGTCTTCTGGGCCCCCATGGGAGATGTAGACTATTGATGGATTTTGTGGAGCTAATAGGTCATTTTTTGAGGAAAGGTGTGGCACTGGAGATGCGATAGTTCCATGTGCATTTATAGCCAAAACAGTGTAATTATTTCCGCTGTTACCATCGTTAATTTTGAAATTAGGTATTAATGTTGAGGCATTTAATCCTAGGGGTAAATAACTTTGATATATTTCATACCCATCAGCTGTATCGCTTGGCCGCAGTCCAGAGAATATAGGAACTGCTAGGGCAAAATTAGAATTATCATAGTTCTTTGAATTATATGTAGCATAAACATATACCGTCGCTTTAGAAACGGAAAGTGCTCCGTTAACATAGGTAATAAAATAATTCGATAGGTTATTGCCTACTGCATTAGAGAGGGAATCCGCGGTTGTACCTACATTAGTTCTTTTAGCGAGGCCCGAAATACTTGATACGTAGTCTGAACCCAGTAAGCCTTTAGATGCAAAAGTATTGCTCTGCGCTGCAGCCGTGTACAGCGTATTAGTTGTTGCACCAGTAATAATCAAGGGTGCTTGTGTAACGCTGAGAGCTCCATTGAAATAATTTATAGAGTAATTAGTTAGCCCATCGCCCTGAGCATTTGCGAGTGAGTCCGAAGTTGTACCGACGTTTGTTCTTTTAGCTAAACCCGAGACGCTTGAGACAGTGTCTGTACCTAGTAGCCCTGTGACTGCAAATGTATTGGTTTGGGCTGTGGCTGTGTACTTAGTGCTATTCATTTCACCCGTAATCGTCAGCGGAGCTGGAGTAATAGATAGTGATCCGTTTATGTAGTTAATATGGTAATTTGTGATTCCACTGCCGACTGCACTGGATAGTGCATCCACGCTAGTTCCAACATTGGTTCTTGTTGCACTACTAGCGATTCGAGTGACAGAGTCTGTCCCTAAAAGTCCTGTTGATGAAAAAGTGTTCGTCAGCGCTGCAGACGTGTATACCTGACTAGTCGTAGCACCAGTAATTGTCAGCGGAGCTTGAGTGATTGATAGAGATCCGTTGACGTAGTTAATGTTGTAGTTGGAAAGGCCCGTTCCAACAGCTGCTGACAGCAAATCTGTTGTCGTACCCACATTGGTTCTGGTTGC
>CAITYM010000141.1 GCA_903896615.1 uncultured Burkholderiales bacterium | reverse complement strand
GTGAACACCTTAAAAAACCGTCCAAAAGACGTTCATGTTGTATTAACAGGGCGTAACTGTCCAACTGAAATTATTGATATAGCGGATACGGTGACAGAGATGAAAATGATCAAACATGCATTTGATGCTGGCATACCTGCGCAGCGGGGCATAGAAGACTAACTATTTGCTTAGTTATATTTATTTCCCTCTACCTCGCCCTTAGTTGATGGAAAATACTAATTTTTAATTCTGCATATTTCCAAGCACCTTACCCGTAGATTTTAAGACAGGTGGTGTATTTACGTTAGCCAACTTTACAAAAAATATTAGTTTCTGCCTCTTCAGAAATATCGGTTTCGTGCCGATTATAAAAAGCCCCTTAGTGAATACTCGACGCCGTGTTCTTGAATTCCCCCAAAAGACGTGTATCCCATTACTTTGATTTCTAAAATGAAGAGCGCATCTCTATCTGTAACGATTTGCACAGCTAGCGCTTTGTTAGTTTGTTTACTCATATCTAGTTGCGGAGGATCTAGTGGTACCAGCGCCTCATCGGTGGGAAACTCTCCTTCAGCACTAACGACTCAAATTAACGATCCAGTTGCTTTTGCTACCTCCTACTCAAACCCGGTGAGCGTTTACTCCCCGCCAACTAGGGGGAGCGGTATCGCAGGCACACTCAGCCCAAGTGATCTCAAGGTTCACTATAACTTTCCCACCCAATACACAGGATCAGGACAAGCTATCGCAATCGTTGTCGCTCCTGGTTCATCAAACCCACTCACTGATTTAAATGCTTTTAGCCGTTATTACAACTTACCCCAGTGCACGAATACCAATCCTTGCTTCACAATGATTGATCTGTCAAACGCAGCTCGTGTCTCTCCAAGCAATGACTGGGCAGTTGAGATTGCTTTAGACACACAGTGGGCACATGCTATGGCTCCCGCTGCGCAAATCATCTTAGTTCAAGCAAAAAGCTCAAATCTGTCGGACCTTATGGCTGCGGTAGGGGTTGCAGTAAGACAAAGGAATGTAGTTGCAGTTTCTATGAGCTGGGGCGCCTTAGAGTTTAATAATGAGACGAGTACAGCCTATGATGGTTTTTTCGCTCAGTACCCGAATATAGCTTTCATAGCGTCTACTGGCGACACTGGCAATAATGGACACAACCAGATCTATCCAGCCGTATCCCCGTACGTCACAGCCGTTGGAGGAACCACTGTACATAGCCTAAATCTTCCTATTACTGGCTCAACAGAGAGCGCATGGGCATTGGGCGGCGGCGGTCCTAGTGTGTTGGAGACGATCCCCGCTTACCAAAATAATTATCTCATCGCTTCAAATGACATGACTGTGCTTGGAGCCAATGGACGCAGGCGCGCCATACCGGACGTGGCTTACAACGCAGACGCAAATGTGAGCCCTGTAGCAGTCATTATTAAGGGACTTTGGCAAGGAGTCGGAGGAACCAGCGAAGGAGCGCCTCAGTGGGCTGCAGTGATGGCAGATTTTGCACAATATTTGCAAACTAAGGGAGAGTCTTATCAAAGACTATTGACCCTATCAAACGGACTAAACGGGCTTTTGTATCAAACCAAACTCGAGCAAGCAGGAGGGGTAAGTTTCTTTGACGTCACCTCCGGAACCGACAACACAAGTAATAGCGCCTGTATTTTGTGTACAGCCTCCAAGGGTTACGATGAGGTAAGTGGACTTGGCGTTCCAAACGTAGGAATATTATTTGGACACTTTTAAGTAGTTAGATCGAAAAATCGGTTAAGCAAATCAATCAACTAAGGCTTGATTGATCCCCCTATAGGTCTAATTATTAATACTTTGACAGCGCTTGATATCACAAGCGGTTGGTAAAGCTGATCGATACTCTATAACTTTACTAAACTCTGATCGCTCTCTGATATTACATAAATCGCCAGTATTATTTTTGTAATAAGATAATACATCTACACAGCGCCTTGAGTGAGCAACAAGCCCGTAAAAATGACCCATTTCGTGTGAGAGGGTCATTTGAAGCGTATATTTGGCATCATAATTTGGCCTAATTTCCCGAAGGGTTTTAAATACACTTGGGGACAAATAAATCTTTCGCTGTGCAAAGTCAGAAGCTCCAATATTACCCTGGCTTTTAGAGTCGCTCCACTGTATGACAATATCATTGGTTTGTAGGTTATGTAGTTGATTGTCAATACTTACTTGCGCTGAAATTCCACATTCTGACCAACCATTTGCTGCGAGTTGGATTAGATCAAAAACAGATTTTTCATTAAACCAAGTCGGTGCACCGTTGGAGTTATAAAAAAAATTTAAACTTTTATATGCAACCGGTTTATCAATGCCATCACCCCAGGTAGCAATCTCCCCGGCCGCGCACTCCTTGATCTCACTACTTCTGGTTGAATCTAGCGCAAGGCTGCGCGAACTATCGATAAGCAAGAAGGCGAATAAAACAATACACCTGAATCTCCAAAATTGCATAAAGCACACCACATTAAAAGTTAAGTTTGAAATTCTCAGTTATTCTAAATTAACAATACTAATTACACTAATTACAAAGATTTCCATTTTTCACGCCCCTGGAGTACGCTATTCATACGCTTCAAAAAACTAATTTATTGATTAAAAATAATATTTTTATAAACTTATATTTTTATATTCTTTCAAAGTTGCAATTAAAAGACACTCTCTCCTATTTAGCCTCACAATCCAAGGAGGTTTGATTTGTATCAATGTTCAAGAATCACCAGGGATTAACAATTCATCATCTGAAACAAAAGGAGAACGAAAATGAACGCCAAAACAACCCTCGTAAAAACAGCTACCCTCATTGCCTTGGGTCTTTGTAGCCTATCCGGTGCCTACGCCGACCAAGACGTCAGCAACCCCTGGTTAGTCCGCGGCCGAGCAGTTGAGCTGAACTGGGCAAATGCTCAAAATAGCGGATTAGCTGGCTCTGGATACAACGTTCAAGCTAAAAACGTAGCCATACCCGAGTTTGACGCAACTTATTTTTTCACTAAAAACATCGCAACCGAGCTTGTTTTGACTTATCCACAAAAAGTCAATATCAAGATCAATGGCGCCTATAACGGTAGCTTAAAGGCCCTACCACCATCTTTGATTGTGCAATATCACTTTACGGATTTTGGCGCAATTAAGCCGTATGTGGGTGTAGGTGCCAATTACACTTCATTCACAAGTCAAAGTATTGACGGTGGAGGTGCAACGGTCAAAAACAGTAGCACTGGCGCCGTTGCTCAGCTCGGTGTAGATTACATGCTAGACAAAAACTGGGGGCTCAATTTTGATATTAAGTACATCCAGATCAAAACTGACGTGTTTGTTGGTGCTACCAAAGAAGGTCAACTAGGCTTGAATCCGACTGCCGCCGCACTAGGTGTAACCTACCGGTTCTAAGCGACTTGAGTATGTCACTCGCAATTTCCAATCAACTTGAATTTTAAAAACTCAAGGAAAATTTTAGATAAATTAGCGAGTCGCATTAGTTTAAAAAAAAACGGTTTGCCGGAAATAAATCCTGCAAACCGTTTTTAGTTTGTTCAAGAAGAACCTGCTGTTATGAAGCAAGTGTTCTTATGCACCCAACAACCTAGATATACCCAACTATAAATAAGTTGTTACGTAGATGCTGAGTTGGTTAAATTAGCCCTTTTTGGCGTAAGCAGAGCACCATCCCTTAGCGGAGACTTGCTTGCCTGCGTAGAGTGGACAGCCACCTGCCGCAGCACCAGCAGCGCCTTGAAATAAAGCACAGTTTGAGCAAGCTTGACCCGCTGCGAATTTGGGGAACTTGGCTTTGTCTACTTTAGAAGCATCTGCTTTGTAGCCAAGTGCTGAAGCTTGGGGATCGTTCTCAGCAACCATTGCCTGAGCCTGTGCTCCAACGGTAGCAACAACAGCAGCAGAGGCAACTACAGACTGGAGCATGAATACGCGACGATTGGTTTTTAAGGAAGAAATGTTGTTTAAGTTCATGGTGAGTTATTAATAAAAAAAGGAATAATTTGTGCAACAGAAATTCTACATCTTTGCGCGGGATGAAATCAGTACTTATCCGTAATCAACCCAAATGCAGATTACAAATGAATACCAAGGTATTAATAGTAATTATTCAAAGGCTGAATTCATTTTATTCATTTGTTACTTGCCAAGCAGCAGCAGTTTCAGCAGTTAAAGACAATCCATCTGCCTGGGTGCAGTAGTTGAGGAGGTTGAAATATAAGCGGTCAGCCGCGGCAAGTTCCAAGAACTTTTGAAGGTAAGCACGCATTAAGACTTGCTCACTAGCGCGCCCACAATCGATTCCTATACCGGTAGCGGTGCCTGCACCACCACCCATACCAACACCTTTTGCTTTGCTAAAACCAAACACAACGGAGCCCCTATCTTGGATTTTCCTGAGCTTACCGCCCAAAAAAGCCACAGCACATGCACCCCTACACACTTGCCCCTGCGCAACAATGGTCTCAATGTTAAACCGCCTAAATAGCTCCCCTAAGGCGTACCCATCCTTGTATTCGCCGAAGGAAGAGTTTAAATAGACAAAGGGATAAAGCGCTCGACCATCGCGCGCCTTACAACCCTGTGCCTCAAGGAAAATGGCCTGAAAAGCCTCAATGGCCTCTGTATTAATGGAGCCATCAAACTCCAAATAATCGATATACCCAGAGGCACAGTCGTCATATTTAAGGGTGAACAATTTCACGTGGAAATTAGCCCTCTCAGTTTCTGTTTGAAGCGTTAACTTGTAGTTGGGATACCCGAAATCAGAGCCCATAATTGGATGTTTTGGCAGGGGCAAATCGACCGCGCACCCCAAAATCATCATGCATAGGAGCGCAAATACAAGACGGGGAAACCACCTTACGGAGCAATTTTGAAATGAAGTAGCCATTTATTTCTATTTTCAGAGGAAAAAACAGGTCTCAAATTTAACATAGTTTCGATTTATCAAATTCAAAATCACCCAAATAGGTGCGCGTTCAAAGTGATTTAAGAACATTCGAAAATATACGTTTCAATTTTAATAGGTCCTAGTGCCTGCGCCAAACCTTTTCGAAGACTATATACTCTTAAAAAATGAGATTAAAAAACTCAATTCCTTTCACCAAAAATAGCCCCTACTGTCCTCTCAAAAATAATGTCTGTACGAATTTAATCCGAATTTCGAGCCCTCTCGCCAAGTTTCAACATCCTTAGGTTCAATCAACCCAATATGAACTCAGCAACCAATCTAAAGCAACCCTTAAATTTCAGCGCCAGTCCACTCAGATTTCTGCGTAAAAATAACCTTATTGCATTTGAAAACATCCCCCCATCAAGGACCCTCCTCCAATTAATAAGGGAAGATTTGAAATGCACGGGGACAAAGGAAGGATGCGGCGAAGGAGACTGCGGAGCATGTACTGTGGTAATTGCTGAACTTGAAAATCAGGAACTTCATTTCAAAGCCATTAATAGCTGTATCAGGCTTGCACACTCTGTCAATACCCTAGCGGTATGGAGCGTTGAAGATTTAGTTGCTGAGGACGGCTCGCTACATCCCGTGCAAACCGCTATGCTACAGGCTCATGCTTCGCAGTGCGGTTTTTGCACACCTGGCTTTGTTATGAGCTTATTTGCAATGTACCAAAATTACACGGCAAAGGGGAAATCCATCGATCGAGAGCTTGCACAAACTGAGTTGGCAGGCAACCTTTGTCGTTGCACAGGCTATCGCCCCATACTTGACGCAGCTATGAGTTTAGCGAATTTCGATTGCCCCGCCTCGCTCAAAATCGATCACCAACAATTAATACAGCAACTCGAGTCACTCCGTAAATTGGATGACGCTCAGGCAAACCTTCAACCGATCGGTTCAGTTGAAAAAGTTCCTTTAAAAAAACAATACCTAAAGAGGTCAAGCACTACTAACTCTAGCAGCTACCAATTGCCGAAAACCTTAAATGAGCTTTTAAGCTTAAAGAGTCGTTACCCCATGGCTCAACTTGTAGCTGGCACAACCGATGTAGGACTTTGGATAACCAAACAATTCAAAAATTTTAACTCCATCATTGACCTAACACAAGTTCAAGAAATTCGCTGTGTTGAGGAGTACCCGCACCATATCGCAATAGGTGCGGGCGTGCGATTGGAACAAGCATTTGAAGCTTTGCTGAAAGACAGGCCCCAACTCAAAACCTTTGCAAAAAGGTTTGCAGGTTTACCCATACGCAATTCAGCAACTATGGGCGGTAACATTGGAAACGGCTCCCCCATAGGAGATAGCATGCCTATGCTGATAGCTTTGGGGGCAAGCGTGTTGCTGATGCGTATGGACAAAGGTAAGATTCATCATAGGGAAGTTCTGCTAGAAAGTTTTTATACGGGCTACAGAAAAAACATACTAAAACCAACTGAAGTTATCACTTGGATCAAAGTTCCCAAACCTCAAAGTAACGAAATATTTAGAGCATATAAAATTTCCAAACGGTTTGATGACGATATTTCAGCAGTTTGTCTATGCATTAACCTATCCGTGTCAAACGGATTAATCACATTTGCAAGTATTGGTGCTGGCGGCGTAGCCGCAACACCGGCAAAAGCGCTCCTCACTGAGCAATCGCTAATGGGTCAGCCTTTTAACCAAGGCACCTTTAAGACGGCCGAGTCAGTTTTAAGCAATGAGTTTAAACCTCTATCAGATATGCGTGCAAGCTCAGTTTATCGAACACATATTTTGAAAAGCTTATTAATACGGTTTGCATTTGAAACGCTTAATCTAGATGAGCCCGGACCTAGCCCCAAGAGTGATCGAAATTTATTTTGGGTCGATCTCTCAAATGCGAAGGCAAGTGCCCTATCACTAGAGCATACACCCAGATAAATTAATCTTAAGTCCACCAAGGCACAACCCCCACAATTGCGCACGCTCAACACTTACCTATGAATACCAAGTTCCCAAGCTCAACCCACCAACAAAACCCTAAAGCGAGCGCGATGGGTAGATCGCATTTTCATGAAAGTGCCCGCGCTCAGGTGAGTGGTGCTGCAGTTTATGTTGACGATATTGCAGAGATAAAAGGGACACTTTATGCGGCCCCTATTCTGAGCAGCGTTGCACACGGGCGAATCAAAGCTATTGATGTCAATCCCGCACTAATCATGCCCGGTGTTAGAGGAGCCGTGTTAGCTTCCGATATAAAAGGAGACAAACACTTAGCCAACTTTACGCATGACGAACCTATATTTGCAGTTGATCATGTTTATCACATTGGCCAAGTCATTGGACTCGTGGTCGCTGACTCAGTGATGCAGGCAAGAAGGGCTGCCAGACAAGTTCGTTGCGAGATTGACAAGCTCACACCTATTTTAGACATCAAAGAGGCAATTCAAAAAAGGAGTTTTGTACTCCCTCCTGTCCATGTCAATCGCGGCGATTCAAACAGTGCTATCAAGCAATCTGAGCACACTCTCAGCGGTAAACTTGAAGTTGGTGGTCAAGAGCATTTTTACTTAGAAAGTCAAATCGCCTACGCTATCCCTTTAGAGCAATCCCAGTGGCTTATCCACTCCAGCACCCAACACCCAGGGGAGGTTCAACACTGGGTTGCTCATGCACTAGGTATCGATTTAAATGCAGTACGCGTTGAATGCAAGAGAATGGGCGGCGGGTTTGGAGGCAAAGAAACACAGGGTGGACATTTAGCAGTGTGGGCTAGCCTTGCGGCTAAAAAATTTAAGTGCCCTATCAAAATGCGCCTCGACAGAGACGAGGACTTCCTTATTACCGGCAAGCGCCATCCTTTTTATTATGAATACAGGGTCGGTTTTGATGCTCAAGGGCGCTTGAACGGTATGGACTTAATGCTTGCATCCAATTGTGGATTTAGTGCTGACCTGTCCGGCCCAGTTTCTGATAGGGCTGTGTTTCATGCTGATAATGCGTACTTTCTTGAAAATGTAAGCATCACCTCATACCGCTGTAAAACAAATACTCAAAGCCACACAGCATTTCGAGGTTTTGGTGGCCCCCAGGGCATGATTGTTATTGAACACATCATGGGTGAAATTGCCAGAGAGCTGGAGCTTGATCCACTTGATGTTCGAAAAGTGAACTTCTACCAGCCTAGCAATAGCGGCGAGCGGTGCGTAACGCATTACCAGATGACTGTTGAAGATAATATTCTTGAACCCTTAATTGAAACACTTGTCCAAAGCTCTAATTACTCCCAAAGAAGAAAACAAATAACAGAATGGAACGCCAAGAACACACTCATAAAAAGAGGTATTGCACTTACACCGGTAAAGTTTGGCATTTCATTTACAGCTACCCTCTTTAATCAAGCTGGAGCATTGGTCAATGTGTACACAGACGGAAGTGTCCAGGTTAATCACGGCGGCACAGAAATGGGCCAGGGCTTGCATACCAAAGTAGCCCAAATTGTTGCTGGCGAACTTGGTATTGCATTGGAGCAAGTGCGCGTTACTGCAACCGATACGAGCAAAATACCTAATGCTTCGGCAACCGCTGCATCCTCTGGATTTGACTTAAACGGCAGGGCCGCGCAGTACGCTGCGCGTCAAATCAAGAACAATTTGGCAGCGTTTGTAAGCGGGCTAGATCAATGCGGGGCCGGAGCGGTTGTGTTTGAAGACTCCCAAATTACAACCCCCCACTGTAGCCGCCCCTTCAATGAGGTGGTTCAACTCGCTTACGCAAACCGCATTCAACTTTGGAGTGACGGTTTTTACAGAACTCCAAAAATTCATTATGATAAGACCACACTTACTGGCAGACCATTTTATTATTTCACCTACGGCGCCGCCTGCACGGAGGTTGCTGTAGACACCTTGACGGGTGAGAGTCGGGTGATAGCAGTTGATATTTTGCAAGATGTCGGTAAAAGCATTAATCCCGCTATCGACTTGGGTCAAATTGAGGGAGGATTCATCCAGGGCATGGGCTGGCTCACTAATGAGGAGTTAGTTTGGAATAGTGAGGGCGCCCTTACAACGCACGCGCCAAGCACATATAAGATTCCTACAACTGGCGATACGCCCAAACACTTTATCGTTAATCTTTGGCAAGAGCCTAACCTTGAAGATAATGTATTCGGGAGCAAGGCAGTTGGGGAGCCCCCGTTTATGCTCTCGATAAGCGTTTTCGAGGCACTTAAGGAAGCGGTAAGTGCGGGTCGTGAAGACCGGATGATGGCAAATAAGAAAATTGAGCTTGTTGCGCCCGCCACGCCAGAACGAATTTTGCGAGCTATGGGGGCTATTTAAGGTACCCCCGTGACTTCTTGCCCAAACCTAGCCAGCATAAGCAGGT
The DNA here is from genome assembly GCA_903896615.1 of uncultured Burkholderiales bacterium. Classification (GTDB taxonomy): domain Bacteria; phylum Pseudomonadota; class Gammaproteobacteria; order Burkholderiales; family Burkholderiaceae_C; genus Limnohabitans. The sequence goes on along the minus strand of CAITYM010000141.1, from coordinate 65,636 downwards.
CAAGTTGAGTGCCATTGGACTAAAGTCTCTATTTAAGGGCGCAAATTAAATCCTTGTCTCACGGCCATTTAACAATCCATGCCTGAGTAATACCGCTTGTAGTCACCGTTTGTAGTCAAGTTTCTTGGCTTTGGGAATAGCTTTTATGAATATCAAAGAAAAAGCAACTAACTCTTTATACCTCCTACAAAGTAATCTTAAATGTGGGGAAACTCAAAGGCTATTGATGTAGATCAAATCTGGGCTTGAGGAGAGTTGTAAAGTAAAGCGTACTTACAAAAATTACTATGGGATTGCCTCCCTGGAGCTAAATTTATGCACAAGTCCCTTCAAATCATTAGAGATGAGCACGCATCCCTTTCAGCAATGCTTCAGTCGATGCGCTTAATGATCAAGCGCGGACCTGAGGATGATAAAGACCTATTCTTTAAAGTACTTAGAGCCATGCTTTTTTATATAGATGAATTCCCAGAAAAGCAGCATCACCCTAAAGAGTCAAAACTACTGTTTCCCTTAATAGGAGAGCGTTCCCCGCAGATTAAAGACTTAATTGACAAATTAGAGATTGACCATAAATACGGCGAATACAAAATCAGGGAACTTGAGCACCTGCTAATTGGATGGGAGATGTTGGGAGATAAAAAGAGAGATGAATTCAATCATTTCTCCAATCAATACATCACTTTTTATATGCAACACATGCAATTAGAAGAAAATCTAATCATCCCAGAAGCCTTGAATGTACTTACGCCAGACGAGTGGGATACTTTAGATGAGGAGTTTGCACTAAATTTTGACCCACTTAATACAAAATCTCCCAGACAGTCCGAGTACGATCATCTCTTTACTCAAATTACGCAATTTACACCTGCCCCTATTGGACTGGGGTAGCCCTGTAGGCCATTCAAAACTAATTTGACACGGTAATTTTTTAGATGCAAAATCAAAATGAAATTAAATTTAGCTGCAAAATTTCGAACCATATAAACGATTCTCAATTGTTGGAGGGGCGTATCCTTGAGCAATCCATATACGGCGAAGATCTATACCCCCTTATCGAGCAATTTATTTCTATGAATAATGCTTCACAGGATAATTTGAAGTATTTGATCGAGCGATTAAACAAGTAAGAATCCCTAAAACGTTTAAAATGACTGGATCCGAGTGTAATCAAACATTGAGAGAAGGCGCGGCATGACCACATTTAATATAAAAATTAGTGGAAGAGAATCCCACAACACAACTTCCTCAATCGCTAAAATTCTTAGGAGTTTGGACTCTAAGTACTTAATGGGGGATCCGCAATCCTCCCTCATTTTGGTGGAGTACATTGATCGAGGAAACTGGGTTACACAAGATACATTACTAAGCGATCAGTCCAGTAGTTGCTTATTAATGAGTGTTTTTGTATCTGACACTGTAAGTGAGGTTAACCGGGCGGCTTTTATTAAGGAAACTTTTTTGCAATTCAACCAGTTAATGGGGGATTTGCATAAAAACAGCTATATAAGTATCCAACAATACAATGCAAGTTCGTATGGGAACAACATTTAAACTCTCAGTTGAGTCACTTTAATTTGTGTTCACAATTAGTCGGATTGCCTCTTGGGCAGCAATCCGCCCTTCATCGGTTGGGACAACCCACACTTGAACGCGACTGTTTTTTTGACTGATTAGCATTGCCTTATCTTTGGTTGCGATCTGATTGGTAGACTCATCAATCTCAATACCAAGCCATGATAATTGGTTGCATACCTCTCGCCTGAGAACGTTGTCGTGTTCACCAATGCCACCCGAGAAACAAATTAAATCAAGTCCCCCTAACACTGCAGTGAGCGCCCCCATCTCTTTTACAACGCGGTGAGTAAAGAGCTCTAATGCGAATACAGCCCCAAACTCCTTAGAAGACCTTAGGGTTCTTACGTCAGCACTTTGGCCGGAGACACCAAGCAAACCACTTTTTTTGTACAAGGAGGCCTCTATGTCCCTTGCGCTCCAACCTTGATCCATGAGATAAAGTAGAACTCCAGGATCCACAGATCCACTTCGAGTACCCATCATGAGTCCGTCTAGAGCTGAAAATCCCATCGTTGTTGCAACGCTTTTATGCTCCTTGGTTGCGCAAAGGCTTGCTCCATTTCCCAAATGAGCAAGAATTACTTTACCACTTGAGGTTTTCGTTAACTGTGTGAGTCTTTGGGTAATGTATTGATAGGACAAGCCATGAAATCCATAACGCTTAATGCCAGATTGCGTTAACTTTTGATCGATTGCAAAAGTAGTCTCAAGCGCTGACAATGATTTATGAAAGCTCGTATCAAAACAAGCTACTTGTGGTATCGATGGGAATGAGCGTATAAAGGATTCGATACCTGCTATGTTGTGAGGTTGATGCAAGGGCGCAAGAGAATTTAAAGCGCTTAACTGTGCTAAAACTTCATTCGTTACAACTACACTTGACTTGAATAAATATCCACCGTGTACAACTCGGTGAGAAATTGCAGTCAAAGATCTTGTTAAATTGTCCATTTGACCAAGACTCTCGTCAATCAAACTCTTTAGTACATTGATAGCAGAGTCAAAGGGGTCCCGCTCCTGGGTTAAGGGAATCTCACGTGTAATAAACGCTTTACCCAGGAGGTTGTACTTTAGAGTTGCAATTCTTGGCGGAGCAGCGTGATGGTCTATAGACACATCCCATGCCTCAAGGCGCTCAAACTGCCCAATCAGTAGTGGCTCCCCTAGAGCGTCAGAATCAAGCGGGTATAAAGCGAATTTAAGACTTGAGGAACCAGCGTTGACAGATAAAACGGCCATATTTTTAAAACTTCGGTTTATAGGATTTGGCAATAAAAATATTCGCTCATACTGCCCTCTAAATAATCTCAGATCAATTCACAACTTAAATAGCCCTTAGCCTCTCAAAGTGGGTGTTTCCTGTAATGGTGCGCACAAAGTTTAGCAAGTAGCGCTGAGGCGGCGCGCGTATTGGCCGTATCAGCCCGACTTGTAAGCGCTATCGGCACGCGTGCTCCTAATACAATTCCGCAAGCAGTTGCCCCCGCTAAGTACTCTAATTGCTTGGCCATCATGTTTCCTGATTCCAAATCAGGCGCTACCAAAATATCCGCCTGCCCTGCTACAGAGGATTGTATGTGTTTGATTTGCAATGCATGAGGAGACACTGCGTTGTCAAACGCTAAGGGTCCGTCCAGTATTGCTCCTGTGATTTGACCTCGATCGGCCATTTTGCAAAGTGCCGCCGCGTCCAGGGTGGATGGCATACCCATATTCACCGTCTCCACAGCTGCCAATATAGCTACGCGCGGCAGTGTTTGCCCCAAAATCTCACACAAAGAAACTGCGTTTTGAACAATATCTTTTTTCTCCATGAGGTTGGGTGCGATGTTGAGAGCTGCGTCCGTAATAAACAAAGGTTTGGAATACATAGGCACATCGAAGCGAAAAACGTGAGACATCCTTCTTGCCGTTCGCAGTTTGACTTGCCCTAAAACGGCGTGTATGACTTCATCAGTATGCAAGCTTCCCTTCATTAAGCACTCAACTTCACCGCTAGCGGCCATCTCCGCTGCAAGAGCAGCAGATGCATGACTGTGAGGGGTATCTATAAATTTAACTCCCTCCAAATCAATGCCAAACTGCTCTGCGAGTGCTCTAATTCTCGCCTCTGGTCCGATAACTATCGCTTTTATCAAACCCGCTTTGTGAGAGTCAACAGCGCCCTTTAGGGACTCCTCATCGCAGGGGTGAACAACCCCACAACTTACAGGATCTAAACTCACGCCTAGATTCAAAAGATCGTGGTGCCTAGCTTCAGGATTAAAGAGGGTAATATGGGAGGCCTGAACTCGCGGCATTTTGAGCGCTTGGGAGGGGGCTAAAACCTTGGCTACCCCTGACATAACTTTGGCACCGTCTTGATTAACGATCAAACAGTCGAGTTCAAGCACTTTTTTTACATCATCCTTGGTACTACAGGTCACACTAACCGTTACCGTGTCTCCGATGCGTATAGGACGAGAAAAGTGTAGCTTTTGCTCTAAATAGATAGTCCCTGGCCCCGGAAATGAAGTTCCAAGTACGCTTGATATGAGTGCTCCTCCCCACATTCCGTGTGCAATGACTCCGTGAAAAATAGAGGCCCCTGCAAAAGCGGGATCCAAATGGGCTGGGTTTGTATCGCCTGAGACGGCGGCAAAAGCTTGAATATCTTCCAGCGTTAGAGTCCGCACAACTTTTGCGGTATCCCCTATAGTGATCTGCTCGTAGGTATAGCTAGTCATCCACTGAGGGTCAATTTTGATCACATTTTGCATAACTTGTTACTCTTGATAATTGAGATTTAATTTATCAAACATTACTTTGGTGTCTGAGTATCCCAATTTGTAATGAAAAAATGGCATTAGGAATTCTAGTCGTGTGTCAAATGATACCGCCATCAGAGGACCGCTTATTACGTTGATCCAAATCAAAAAAACCAATACTAGGGTACAGTCAAGCCTTATTCGGAAGATAAAAAAATAATTTCTTTACTTAAGGAGGTTTACATGCAGGCGGTTTGGAAAGATATAGTAATTGCGCAGAGCGAAAAAACCATTCTTTTAGAAGGGAATCATTACTTCCCCCCAGAATCTATAATTCAAGAGTACTTCACGTTTAGCAACCACAAAACTAGCTGCCCACTGAAGGGGCAAGCCAGTTACAAGTCATTGTGCGTAAATGGTGAAATGCTCTCAGACGCTGCGTGGTACTACCCAGACCCCAGACCAGAGGCGGAGCAAATTAAAGGGTATTTCGCATTCTGGAAAGAGGTAAAAATACAGGAATAAACATTAAAGAGAACCCCGATGGCTCCGATAATAAGAAGATAGGTCCCCGATCTCATTGAGCATTCATTTTCGACTGCTAATCAAATCGGAGTTGACCATCCATATAAAGTATCGAATTTTCTCATGAAGTCCGTTGTTGTAATGAACCCCAAGGGAGGAGTTGGCAAATCTACTTTGTCCACGAACATTGCCGGCTATTTTGCAACCCGCAATCATACCGTCCTATTGGGAGATACAGATATACAGCAATCTTCCAAAAAATGGCTTTCCATTCGTCCCCCCTCCCTTGCAGCAATCAACACGTGGGATTACCCGGCTGATTTGGTCATAACAGCAAAGCCTCCCGCAAATACCACGCATTTAGTAATTGATACGGCTGCCAGTGTGGCTGGCTGGAGGTTAGATAAGTTGATAGAGCGAGCTGACAAAATAGTTGTCCCCCTACAGCCTAATTTCTTTGACATACATGCAACCTATGATTTCATTCAGTTTTTAAAAAGTAAGAAATCAAAGGAACAAGAAAAAGTTCAAGTTATTGCCATGCGAGTCAATCCTAGAACCAAGGCTTGGCATCAACTGATGGACTTTGCTGAGAAGATGAACATATTCCTGCTCACTTACATACGGGACACTCAAAATTACAGTCGCTTCTCCAGTCAAGGCACAACCTTGTTTGATGTTGAAGCATCTGCATTTCCAAGCGACTATGAGCAGTGGGGGCCACTATGTGAGTGGTTAGATAACTAAAACCAGCCTTTAACTTGCCCCAACCTAGCTTTAATCAGTTACATTAATCAAAAAATGCCAAAATCAATTCCTTGTTGTTAAAATAACCCTCTGTTATTTTTTTGCATGTGTTTGCGAAACCCTTTTTAAAGTTAATCTACCCCTAGTAACCACCTTTTATTTTTATGAAAATTAGTTCTACTGCAGTTTTTAAAATTATCTCTGGATTTGCAACTGTTCTGGCCCTGGCAGGCGCAGGGACGACCTATTATTGCTTTAACCAAGCACGTCAAGCACAGTCCGAATTGGCACAACAAAAAGAAGAAATTGAAAGTGCCGGCGGAAAAATAAAGGAGCTTGATGCTAAAGTTAAAGAACTACAAGCGAAAAATGATGAGGCTAACGCATCGATTGACAAGTTCTCACAAGCCAACAAAGAACTTAGCACTCAACTTGATGAATTAAATAAGGAAGTTGCTTCGTTTGAAGCACTCCAAAAGAAATCTAAAGTAAAACCAAAAGCCAAGAACTAATTTGATTACCAAGTCATTTTGAAATAATTTAACCTAAATTCAGTTTTCTCTGGATGCCATCCCTTTGAAACCATACAAGATTCAAAGGGACTTACGTATTTAACATCCTTTGGCGTATTTAACTCATTTGGCTTATCTAAGTCGCCGTTCTTACTAATTGCGGCCAACTCCTCCTCCTTGCACTGTGCGCTGTCTGTTTCGTAGTCCCCTGCCTCTTTAACGTAGTTGGTATGTGTCGCGCATCCGCTTAAGTTAAGTGCTAGCTCCGCAAAAATTACTGCAAATAGGATATATTTTGAAAAAGAGTACTGCATGAGTTGTTAGATTTTATTGACTACAAAGCAGAGTATATCCTGATGCCTGATTTGCGCGGTTTAATCCAGGCTTAGCAAGAAAATTGCGTTTTAATATACTCCGTTCCTGATGGCCGGATAAGGCCAATGACCCTATCCGACGGCTACTTTAGACCGCGATTTTTACGCGACACCTGGAAAACTATTTATTTCCATAAAGGACACTTACTCTCAGCCTTGGTTGTAAAAATATCATCTCCTGGCATCTTTTTAACCACTTTAAAGTAATCCCAGGGCTTGACTGATTCTGCCGGGGTTTTTACTTGTACCAAGTACATGTCATGAATATAGCTTCCATCGGCTCTAATTTGACCTGAACCGTACATATCCTTCATTTTCATACCCTTCCAGGTCGTCATCACTTTATCCGCATCTGTAGTCTTAGCAGTTTGAACTGCTTTTAAATAATTCATAGTAGCTGAGTAATCTGCGGCCTGGATAGCAGTGGGCATTCGCTTTGTTTTCTCAAAAAAGCGAGCTGCAAACTTCCTGGTTTCATCGTTCAGATCCCAATACCAACTGACCGTCATCAACATACCTTGAGTACTTTTTAGCCCAAGTGCATGTATATCGGTAATGAATACCAAAAGACCTGCAATTTTCATCGTCTTGTTAAGTCCGAACTCTTGTGCAGCTTTTACTGCATTCATCGTATCTGTACTAGCATTTGCCATTCCCAAAACCTGTGCTTTAGAGCTTTGAGCTTGAAGCAAAAAGGAGGAAAAATCAGAAGCATTTAAGGGGTGGCGTACGCTTCCTAGGACTTGACCGCCCTTCGCTTTGACTACGGCTGTCGTGTCCGCCTCTAAAGCTTGGCCAAAAGCGTAATCAGCAGTTAGGAAATACCAACTCTTTCCGCCCCCATCAACTACCGCAGACGCAGTGCCTTTAGCCTGTGCAACAGTGTCGTAAGCATAATGGACTGTGTAGGGAGAACACTGAGCGTTGGTTAGCACGGATGAGCCAGAGCCACTATTAATATGTACCCGTTTTTTCTCCTGGGCAACAGCGGCTGCAGCTAATGCGGTTGCAGAATTGGTGCCACTAAAAACCAAGGATACAGCGTCCGTGTCAATCCACTCTCGAACTTTTGCAGAAGTAACGTCCGGCTTATTTTGATGATCTGCAGTTAACAGTTCAATAGGCATGCCCAGCACCTTTCCGCCGAAATCATCAATTGCCATTTGAATGGCAACAGCACCGTTCTTGCCCTCAGCGTCAGCATAAAGCCCTGACATATCGGTGATGAATCCAATTTTTAGTTTATCTTCAGCATGAGCTACCAAGGCGTTGCTCAAAGATAACCCCAAAAGAACAGATATCGCAAGCGGAATAGGCTTCAAACACTTTAACATTTCACAATCTCCAGTTTAGTTATTAAACTTTACGGCGCAACAGTTCTGCGCACGCGTCCACCCCCTTACTATCTCCGATCTGTAGGGCTTGTCAATGGGGTTTAGTGAGAGGTGGTCGCTTTTGCAATGCTAGGATAAACCCCGAGGTATCGAACTTAAGGAGATGCCCGATTTTAAAAATGAAATAATTTATTAAACATTTGATTTGTCCGCTCGCTCTAATGCGGCTCGGATCCGCTCAATGGTTTGTGACGTTGGAGCAGAAATGGACACCTCTAGCCCCAGACTGCGTCCAATTGCGTTGACTCGAGCTGCATTTAATGGAATGCCGCCCCGATCAATAGCGCCTATCAACGCACGGGCTCGCTCTAGATCAGTGAGATCCTGTCTTTTTTTAAAGAAGATTTTGAACAATGTTGCCTTAACTTAATTATTAGCTTTCACCTAATAAACACCAAAAAATTCGACACCTGGGAGATTTAAATTTGTCATTCTCCTCCCACACATCCCCCTCCTAACAGCGTTGGCCGCCCCCTAATAGCCAGGTGACTAAAACGGTCATATTGCTCGATTTGCCGTTACAAACTGTAACCACAAAGCCCAGCCAATCGTTCAAGCAAATAATGAAGCAGTTTAGCCTTGAAAAAATTATCGGGTATGCTGTTAACCCTAGACCTAAAACTGGAACCAGAACTAGGCTTTGATCCAAATATTTGAGTGGGAGATTAATCCGAAACAGATTGAGCGCCCTGCGCAGCGCAGCAGTATCGAAAAAATTAGATACTCAAGTATCCAAATTAACACAAAGAAGAATTATTATCAACTGATATCGATCTAGGGGCTTTTTCTATTGACTCAAATAAAGAGTTAATCTAGTCTTACATGAGCGTCAACACCAGTTCATAAATAAGTGCAATATTTAATATTTAGTCACATTTTTTTCACAATTAAATGAAATTTAAACAAAAAAAATAAAGATATTCAATACGACTTTAATCACATCTTGAAAACTAAAAATTTAAACATATTCGGAATCTATTCCAAGAAAATCATATTGGTAGGATTACTGTTAGGACTTATTCACACTCTACCCTTTGCTCAAAGTAATAGTGCGACAAACTCAAGTTGGCCGAATAAACCAATTCGCTGGATCATACCCTATACCCCTGGGGGTATAACAGATAGCGCCACTCGCATGGTCTTACAAAAAGTACAGAACGATTTAGGGTGGAATTTTATTATTGAAAATAAACCCGGGGCAAACTCAATCCTAGGTGCTGATATTGCCGCGAAGTCTGTGCCAGATGGATATACCTTTCTTACAGTCATCGGTGCTCACGCAGCAAATGCAACACTTTACGCAGGGCGACTTCCCTATGATCCGGTTAAGAGCTTTACTCCAATTTCTTTAGTTGGAATAACACCCTTATTGATGACTGCAAACGTTAACGCTCCCTTTAAAAACGTTAAAGAAATGATTGCGTTTGCGAAGAGCAATCCCAATAAAGTTTCTTATGGCTCGTCGGGTATTGGCTCGGCCTCTCACCTCACATTTGAACTACTCAAGCAAGTAAGCTCAATAGATGCAATCCACGCGCCTTACAAAGGTACAGCCCCTGCTTTGGCTGATTTGATAGGAGGGAATATTCAAATCATGACTGACACACCAAGTGCCCTGATGCCTTTTGTAAAAAGTGGAAAAATTAAACCCATAGCAGTTTTTTCACCTAAAAGGGTCAAAGGCATCGAAGAAATACCCACAATACAAGAATCGGGTGGACCAGCAATTGAAGGCTCAACTTGGGTTTTGTTTCTAGGTCCAACTGGAGTACCCAAAGAAATTGTGAACAAGCTTTCGGGTGAAATAGCTAAAGCCATTCGATCCACTGAGATAACTCAGAAGTTTGAAGAATTAGCTATTGAACCCATCGGCAATACTCCCACTGAAGCGGGAAGATTCTTAGACGAAGAGATCCTTAAATGGTCTAAGGTGATAACTAATGCGGGGGTCAAGGCGGAATAATAATAACCTTTGAGTAAAAACCTACTAGTGCTCAAGCAGGCGTGGAGTTTCTTTTTATAAATATAAGACTACCTTGCATAGTCGTTACAACTTCATTAGTTTGATTCAAACACTCCCAAGACAGTTTAACAATACCAAGATGAGGTTTGCTATTCATAACGCGCGTATCTAGTACTGTACTGCGAACCCTAAGTGTGTCACCAGGCCTGACAGGCTTTAGCCATTTAACGAAATCTAACCCTGGTGAGCCTTGACTGGAGGAATCGAGCAAATAATCATCACAAATCATTCGCATCATGAATGCACAAGTCTGCCAGCCACTAGCGATTAATCCCTTAAAGATTGTTTGCTCAGCAGCTTCCTTGTTGACATGAAAAGACTGGGGATCGTACACTTTCGCAAAATTCAAAATATCTTCCTCTGATACTTGTATCCCACCGAACTCTTTGGCTTGTCCAGCTACAAAGTCTTCCCAATAATATTTAAAATTTGATACCAACTTTACTACTCCTTTTTTTAATGATTTACTGATTGCAAAAGCAAGTAATCACTTACAACGCCTATATGGTGATTGAAATCTCCAAAAGAATGCGTAATTAAAGTCATCCGCTTAAAGTAGTGTCCGACACTTAATTCGTTTGTAACGCCTATGCCTCCGTGCATTTGAATAGCCTCTTGAGCGACCAATCGCCCTGCGCTACTTATATAGGCTTTGGCAGCACTTACATCCCTTAACTTTTTCTTACGATCTGAATTTGCAAAAGATTGCGCAGCCAAAAAGGCCATAGAACGAGCCTGTTCAGTGGCAACAATCATGTCAGCCATTCGGTGCTGAAGTGCCTGAAAGTTGCCAATAGTTACGCCAAACTGTTGGCGAGTTTTCAAATACCTCAAGGTTAAATCACAAAGTCTGCTCATCACACCTACAGCTTCAGCACACAAAGCGGCGTTAGCACGGGCAATCATATTCTCAATTACATCAAATCCCTCATCTATTTTTCCAACCAAATTATCTTCAGTCACTTGAACACCATCAAATGCTATGTCGCTCGCACGAGAGCCGTCGTGGGTAGGGTAACTAGATAAGGAAATACCTGGGGTATCGGCTGGTATACAAAATAGGGATATACCGTGAGTGTCAGACTTCTCACCGGAAGTTCTGGCGGACACCATGAAAAAATGAGCTGAATTTGCGCATAGTACAACAGACTTTAGTCCCGTAAGCAGCCATGATTTATTGGAACTACTGTCCCTGCACTCTAACTTGGCATTCATAGCTACATGCTCGTAAGAATACCGCGAAGTAGGCTCTAAGATGGCACATGCTATGCGTAATTGGCCCGCTGAGATTTTAGGAATTAAGTCTTGCTTTTGTTTCATTGATCCAGCTTGCAGTAACGCCCCAACACCCATCACTACCGAAGAAATATAGGGCTCAAGGCATAGCACAGAGCCAAAGATCTCCATAATCCACATCGCATCTACTGCATTACTTGCTTCTAGGCTTAACAAAGAAGACTCATTCACTTCGCAAAAACCACCGTAGGACACAGGTACTGTTAACCCTAAAAGTCCGATTTGAGCAAAATGCTGCCAAACTCTCTCGCTAAAACCAATCGATTGACTTGAGTATTGCTGCCTATTTTCAAAGCTATAGTTTTTTTCAAAATATTTAGTTAAACTATTTCGTAGCTCAACTTGCACCGGTGAATAGTCAAAATTCATTTTTGACTCCATTCGCTAAAGATCAAGCATCATTTTTGAGATGATGTTTCTTTGTATTTCATTGGATCCCCCATAGATTGTGGTCTTTCTGTAATTAAAATAAGCACCGCTTAATGCAGGACCATATTCAGGATATCCAACCAGTCCATCAGGTTTTTTCCAATCAATCTCTAAACCTTCCCTTATGTGGGCAGCACTGTAAGGACCCAGAACTTGCATTTTCAATTCGGTAAGTTGTTGTTGTATCTCAGCACCTTTGATTTTGAGAAGAGACGCCTTTGGACCGATACCGCCTTTGTTGTAATCTGAAATTACTCTTAGATTTGTAATCTCAAGGGCATTAAGTTCAATCTCCAGTTTGGCAATCTGGTCTCGAAATCGAGAATCCTCGATTAACCTGCGACCAGCACCATCGTGTTGACTAGCAATCGTGATTAAACTCTTCAATTCTCGCTTAGATTTGCCAACCTGTGCGATATTAGTTCTCTCATGAGCGAGTAAGTATTTCGCATAAGTCCACCCTTTATTTTCTTCACCTACCAAATTTTCAACTGGAACCTTAACATTGTCAAACCATACCTCATTGATCTCATGCTCCCCGTCTAGCATCGTTATAGGACGTACGCTAACTCCAGGTGATTTCATATCAATGAGCAAGAACGAAATGCCCTCCTGTTTTCTTGCGTCCAAGTTTGTTCGTACAAGGCAAAAAATCATATTTGCGTACTGTGCGAGCGTAGTCCATGTCTTTTGACCATTAACAACATAGTTCTGACCCACTCTTTGGGCCTGTGTTTTAAGGGATGCAAGATCCGATCCGGATCCAGGTTCAGAATATCCCTGGCACCACCAGTCTTCACCTGAGATGATTTTAGGTAAGTAGTAAGCTTTTTGCGAAGTAGTTCCAAAAGCCATTATGACTGGAGCAACCATTTTGAGACCGAAGGCAGGTTGAAGCGGGGTATTGGCTAATGCGCACTCCTCTTCAAAAATAAATTGCTGCGTAGCAGTCCATCCCGTTCCACCGAACTCAATAGGCCAAGCGGCAGCGCCCCAGCCTTTGTTGTAAAGAATTTTTTGCCACTCGACCACATCTTCGCGTTTTACCGGCAATCCCAAGGAGACTCGTTTTGCCGCCTTGACTGGAACATGAGTTTGTAGAAAAGCTTTTACCTCAGCCCTAAACTCCACCTCCTCCCGAGAGAAACTTAGCTCCAAAATATACTCCGTAAGTGATGTGATCAAAGATATATCATTCTAAGTATGATTTACAACGTGAAAGTACATTTTTTATACCTATTGAGTAGTTAGGCTTCTTGTCTAGGGTTTAACCTAATCAAAATCAAATGCACTGTTGTGGCACTATATTTTTAACCCCTTAAACTTACAAAGCAACCCAGCTCGGCATATCCCTTTAAACTAACAACATTTTGGATAATTAAAAGACAAATTATGAGGAAGTAAATCGTAGGTGATAAAGTATTGTTTGGTCTTTACGTGGAAAATGTTGAAAACCGCAAGTTCACGAGATCTATGGGCTCAAATTGCCGAAGCTTTGAGCGAAAAGAGAGCGCGGTTTATGCTAATCACAGTGTAAAAATGATCTAGTTTAATTGCAGTTATATCTAAGTAATGCTGCAGTATTTCTAGGAAGCGAGTCTTAAAGATTTTTCACAGAACAATTACTCCCGTAAACATCAGATCCTTTATTTGTTGATTCCAGACCCAATTTTTAAATGCCTAAATTATCCATATGAATCATCAAATCATCGTTAAAAATTATCCCGTCGGATGGCTGCAAGAGTCAAATTTTGAATATAGACAGGTTCCGATTGCAAAACCGGGTGAAAGCGAAGTATTAATTGAAAATCGCTTCTTATCACTTGATCCTTATATGCGAGGTCGTCTTTCGGGCTCTAAATCCTATGCACCCAGCGCTGAACTTGGACAAGTAATGGTGGGATCGTGCACAGGTGTCGTTATAGAGTCCAGAAGTAACAAGTTTAGGCCCGGTGACACTGTTTTAAATACACTAGGCTGGCAAACCCATGGGATTTGTAAAGACACTGAGCTCAAAGCCATTGATACGTCAGAAATCCCTGAGCACGCCTACCTCGGAGTGCTAGGCATGCCAGGTGTAACGGCTTGGACTGGATTGATCGATATATGTGAGGCAAAAAGAGGTGAAACAGTTGTTGTAGATGCTGCTTCAGGAGCGGTAGGTAGCGTTGTCGGTCAACTAGCACTGGCTAGGGGATGCCATGTAATTGGAATTGCCGGAAGTGTAGAAAAATGCAATTATGTTGTAGAGGAATTAGGATTTAATGCCTGTATAAATCACCAAGCACCAGACTTTAAAGATCAAATTAAAAATATCCTCCCCAAGGGAATTGATTGTTTATTTGAAAATGTTGGAGGGGAGATATTTGAAACCCTACTGCTTCTCATGAATCCTTTCTCGCGCATAGCACTTTGCGGCTTAGTATCCGAGTACAACGTTAACCCTTACGGCAATCGCTGCCTTAGATCCATCTTAATTAACAGAATTAAATTTCAAGGTTTTATAGTTACTGATAAGTTGGAGACTTGGCCTGCAATAATCAAGGAGTTAAAACAAGCATATTTACAAGGTCATTTGAAATACAAGCTCTCGCAAGTAGACGGAATCGAAAATGCACCCAAAGCGCTCATCGATTTACTAAAGGGAAACAATTTTGGTAAACAAGTCGTAAAACTCTCATAGCAGCGCTATACCAAACTCTTATCACCAGGTTTATTTACTAGTTCTAAAATGTTAAGAATTGTTTAGTCATTTACATAATCACCCGTTCACTTTAAACCTTTATTAATCAAATGAAAAGAATATTACTTGCGTTAACCGTTCTGACTCTCAATAGCACTTGCTTTGCACAGCTCACAGTCATGATGTCAGGTGGATTTACTAATCCTTATAAGCTGCTCTTACCCGAATTTGAACGATCGACAGGGATAAACGTCAAGACCCTTTCCGGTGCTTCACAAGGAAATGGTCCACTTACTATCAAATCTCAACTTGAAAAAGGTGTACATGTTGATGTTGTGATTTTGTCAAGAGAAGGACTTACAGAATTAATTGAATCAGGGCGCATATCGGCGGGCACTGACCGCGACCTCGGGATTGCCCCGTTAGCGGCAGCTGTCCCTGAAGGTGCGGCAAAGCCTGATATAAGTACTGTTGAAAAATTAAAATTTGCACTCCTTAATACAAAATTAATATCCGTACCTGGAAGTACAAGCGGGATATTTCTAGTTAATGATGTATTCCCAAGAATGGGAATATCCGACAAAATATCAGTTGTGAAGTCTGAAAGAGGTAGCCAGGCAGTAGAAATGCTCGCTTCTAAAAAAGCAGATTTTGCGATACTACCTACAAGTGAACTCATGTTTGCACCAGGCATAGAAATGATTGGACGTCTCCCAGCAGAGGTCCAACTGCTTCAAATCTTTGCAGTTGCAGCGACAAAGGAATCGAATCAGATGGCTAATGCATTGAAGCTTATTACATTTTTAAGTTCCAAAAACGCATCAAGTGCCATCCAAAAAGGAGGGATGGATCTTATTCCTGGGAGGTAGAGGAATTCAGTCTACACTTTTGCAAAATAGAGCTAATTATGTGATTAGAATTGGCGAGTCTGAGGAAAAAATATTTAATATTTTTTAGTTAGAACACTAAATGCTAAATTAGTGTTGGCTAGCCTATCCAAAATTAACATCCCTTAACTAAATATGATTTCAAGTATCAAAAGCTTTATACATAAGCAATGGTTTTTATTTGCAATGTTTGCCTTAATTTTAATTGCCTCAATAAATCCAGAGATTGGTAAAACAGATGGTTTACTTCAAATTAACAAAATATCAAACATTGGTATAGCTTTGGTTTTTTTCTTGCACGGCTTAGGACTGTCCTTCCACAAATTAAAGCAAGGACTCACGACATGGCGGGTGCATATATTAGTTCAGTTGACCACATATATTGTATTTCCGCTAATTTTCTTCATAGGCAACTATATGTTTGGTGAATATATAGACAAAGGCCTATTGCTGGGCTTGTGTTATCTGTGCGCACTTCCCTCAACAGTTTCTTCCTCAGTTGCTATGACGGCCATCGGCAAAGGAAATATTCCTGCGGCAATCTTTAACGCAACAATTTCTGGCTTAATCGGAATTGTTGCCACACCATTTTTAATTGCCTTATTCGTTGGCTTTAGTGGAGAAGGTATTTCATTTGAAACAGCCGTCATAGGAATTGCAAAGCTCCTTCTCTTACCCCTGGTTTTAGGACAATTAACAAGGCCCTTTTTAGAGAGTCTTCATAATCGATATAAAGCAATCACTAACTCAACAGACAGAATCGTAATACTGATGCTTATTTTTTCTGCCTTCAGTGATTCGGTTAGTTCAGGTCTTTGGCGTAACAATGGCCTAGGAATGATTGCATTGGTATTGCTTGGCGTATCGGCATTGCTCTACATCGTACTGGTTCTAACAACTTGGATATCTAGGCGTCTAAACTTCAATACTGAGGATGAAATAGCGGCGGTTTTTTGCGGCTCCAAAAAGACGCTTGCGTCAGGAATTCCGATGGCAAAATTAATTTTTGGCAACCACCCGGCGCTAGGGTTAATTATGTTGCCAATCATTCTTTACCATCAAGTTCAATTGATTATTTGCTCCATTTTGGCAAATAAGTATGCAAAACGACATTCCTAAACCATACTAGCTCAATTTTGACTTGCTTATGAAACTTGCATTATTTCCTTAACTGTATGCACTATTTTATGCGCTGATACCCTGCACAAATCCTCCAACGGCTTTGTGTAGGGAACGGGAATGCGAGGACTGCCTAAACGCCTCGGAGCAGCTTTCAACCTGCCCCAGAAAGTTTGGCTGATTTCAGCAAGCAATTCACCGCCAAATCCCCCAATCTCCGTAGATTCGTGCGCGATTAAAACTCGCTTAGTCTTTAATATCGACTCCCAGACCATTTGCTTATCCCAGGGCCAAAGAGTTCTTAAATCAAGGACTTCTGCACCAATACCTAAGTGACCCAATTCGCTAGCTGCAGTAACGCAATCATTAGC
Source organism: uncultured Burkholderiales bacterium (assembly GCA_903896615.1). GTDB lineage: Bacteria > Pseudomonadota > Gammaproteobacteria > Burkholderiales > Burkholderiaceae_C > Limnohabitans. The sequence continues at coordinate 48,951 of CAITYM010000141.1, read as the reverse complement.
AGTTTTAGACCAACTTACAAGGGTAATATCTTGCCCGTAGCACCTAATCCTACCCTTCCCAATTGGAACGACCTCTTTTTGGGTATCAACTTCAGCAGTTTCTAGCCACAACTCCTTGTGCTCCATGTAAACAACTGGATCATCACTTTGAATACTTGCGCGAAGTAAATCGAAGTTATCCTGCGGAGTCGATGGCGCCACTACAACCAGTCCGGCTGTATTAACCCAGAGGTTCTCATTGCTTTGACTATGCTGGGCAGCCATTCCCCAACGCATTCCAATGGGTTGTCGAATAACCATTGGGACCTTAACTTGGCCACCTAGCATATACCTAATTTTTGCGGCTTGGTTGATAATTTCATCTGCTGCGCAAAATGCAAAGTCGGCATATCGCAGCTCGGCGACTGGCCTCATCCCCATAAGTGAAGAACCTATTGCCGCAGCCATAATCATAGATTCTGAAATGGGCGTGTCAACAATTCTTTCTTTGCCAAATTTACTTTGTAATCCTTTGTACTGTCCAGCAACTCCTCCCTCTGGCCCCAGGTCTTCGCCTAAAGCCCAAACCAATGGATTCGCTTGCATCTCTAAGTCTAGAGCAAGACAACCGGCTTGCGCATAAGTCATTGATTGAAAAGATGCAAAGGGTTGTTTCTCAGCACTGTTTGAGGAATCATTCATAGTTCTAAATCGACTTCCTGATTTGCATCCTGAATATCTTCAAACGCAGAACTTTCTAAAGGAAACGGTGATTGGCGGGCCATGGTTAACGAATCAAAAATAACGTTTCTTGCATTTTGGATACAGTTTTGAACGCGCTCGATATTCACATTCTTAGATTTCAGCCATGAGCTGGCATTCTTAATAGGGTCATCCTTTAATGCATTCTCAACTTCAGCAGAGTCCCTGTATAAGCCCTTATCATGAGCTAAATGACCAAACCATCGGTATGTCTTTGCACGTAAAAACTGTGGGCCTGAGCCTTTTCTAATTAAATCAATTAGCTTCTTAGATACTGCGCTAACCTCTACTACATTATTTCCGTTGACCTCATGACTTGGAATTCCAAATGAACGCACTCTCTCAATCGGATCCGGTCCGCCTGTTACGGTTTTAGTTTGAAGCGTTACAGAGTACGAGTTGTCTTCACACACAAAAAGTACTGGAAGTTTAAATAGCGTCGCCCAGTTGAACGCCTCAAATAGCGGCCCTCTATTCAAAGCTCCATCACCAAAAAAAGCGACCACTATCTCGCCCCTTCTCTGCATTTTTATGGCGTGTGCAGCACCAACTGCAATGGTTACCCCGTCAGGAACGACTCCATTAGCCCCTAACATTCCACAGGAAAAGTCAGCAATATGCATGGATCCACCCTTGCCTCCTGAAGTACCTGCAGATTTACCAAAGAGTTCACACATCATTTTTTCGCAAGATACTCCCTTAGCAATTGCGTGCCCATGTCCTCTGTGATTACTTGAAACAAAGTCACTTTGATTTAAGTAATAACAAACACCAGCAGCTATTGCCTCTTGTCCACTATATTGATGCACGGACCCCCTGACCTCGCCACTAAAAAGGGATTGAGCAGCTACTTCCTCAAACTCCCTAATTAAGGCCATGGTAGTGATCATGTGTAGAACTTCATCTACTGTTGGGGCATCATTTTGATCAATAAAAGTCATAGTGATTTAAGTCGATCACTCAACTTTAATGTCTAAATCACGGATCAGTTGTCCCCAAAAAGCATAATCAGTTGCCATAGCAGAGGCAAGTGCAGTAGCCGAAGTACCAGTTGGTGTTAATCCTAAAGACCGCATACGTTCTTGAACTTCAGGAGTCTTTACGATTTTGACAATTTCAGTATTAAGTCTCGTAATCACTGAGTCTGGCGTGCTTACAGGGGCAAAAATACCGTGCCAAGAGTTTCCAATGTTTCCATTAACATCCAAAGTACTTCCAAACTCAGTCACAGTCGGTACATCGGGTAACGAATCAATTCGACTATTACCTGATATTGCTATTCCTTTAATTTTTCCAGCTTTAATTGATGGGATAGCCGTGGTGGAAGCCTCCAGCGAAAGACTCACTACCCCGCTCATGACGTCTGCTGCTGGATTTGACTTGTACGGGATGTGCGTAAGTTTGATGCCCAACTTTTGTGCCCACGCTTCCATCGCAATATGAGGCTGTGAACCAACTCCTAATGAAGCATAATCAATTTTTCCAGGATTTTTCTTGGCATATTCAACCAATTCTTTTAAGTTGTTGTATGGAACATTTGGAGCAGCTGTAATTACGTGTGGCACCGTTAAAATCTGACAAACAGATTTAAAGTCTCGCAAAGGGTTATATTTAGCTGTACTGTAGACATGAGGGGCAATCGCCATAACTGATTTGACAGCAAAGAATATGTTATAGCCATCTCCAGGAGTGATCGCTGCAGCCTCTGCTCCAATCATTCCGCCAGCACCTGGTCTGTTATCTACTATCACGGGCTGCCCAAGGGATTGAGATAAGCGATCACTAATTAATCTAGCAATTACATCTGGAGATATTCCAGCAGGAAAAGGCACTATAAACTTAATGGGCCGATTTGGATAGGGTCCGGTATTGGTTTGAGCACTTGCTGGTGAAATCCCCAGGCTGGAAAGACAATTAAGGCCTGCCACTTGAGTAGTTGCAGTCAAAACTTTTATTACTGATCGACGATCCATTTTGTTCTCCATTTTTTTACAGTGTTAAACTTTATACGAAGGAGTAATTTTTAAAAATTTATTAAAAATTAACATTGTTTCCGCCTTTTAATTTCAAGATTTCTCTGGCCTCTGCAGGAGTAGCTACCTCCAACGATAATCCTTCAATAATCTGCCTCATACGTGTAACTTGTGCAGCATTTGTTTTAGCCAAATTCCCTGGACCGTCCCACAACGAGTCCTCTAAACCAACCCGCACGTTACCACCCATCGCTGCTGACATAGTTGCGATAGGAATTTGATTCTTTCCTGCTCCAAGAACTGACCAAACATAAGAATCCCCAAATAGCCTATCTGCGGTGCGTTTCATATGAATTACATCTTCAGGATGAGGGCCAATACCTCCTAGTAACCCGAAAACGGATTGAATCAGGAATGGAGCTTTGATAAGACCGCGATCAATAAAATGGGCGGCAGTATACAAATGGCCTATGTCATAACATTCAATTTCAAATCTAGTCTGGTTATCGCTACAAGACTCCAGAATATATGCAATATCTTTGAAAGTATTCTTGAAAACTCTATCGTCACTACCCTCAAGATAAGGCCTCTCCCAGTCATATTTAAATGTTTTGTATCTTTTAATCATTTCATAAAGACCAAAATTCATAGATCCCATATTAAGTGAAGCAACCTCGGGTTTGAAGTAATGTGCAGGTTTTAATCTCTCCTCAATCGGCATAGTTGGAGCTCCACCCGTGGTTAGGTTGATCACAACATCGCTGGCAGCCTTAATTTGAGGCAAAAATTGCTTAAATAATGCCGGTTCCTGAGATGGTTTTCCATTTGCATGCTCTCTTGCATGAAGATGAACAATCGAGGCCCCAGCCTTAGCAGCACCTATTGCCGCATCAGTTATCTCCTGGGCCGAAATAGGCAAATAGTCCGACATTGTTGGCGTGTGTATAGCACCAGTAACTGCACAAGTGATAATGACTTTACGAGGCATTTGATAGTCCTTTTATAAATATTAAAGATTAAAAATAACTGATATACGAGAAATTAATTTTTTGATTATTTGGGTTGACTTAGCTGGTGTTTGCGTAAACTCATCAAACGATTGTCTCGCCAGCGAGATCGTTCCTCCAACTGATCTTTAGCTAAAATATCTCTTCTTTCGGATTCAATTTTTGAAATTATTTGCTCATTCCAATTATTATCTTTTTGAGTTTTTGAGACCTCTGCGTATGTCTGTCCATATCTTGAAGCATAATCAGCAATCCCATCAGGCGCGTTTAAATCTATGGTTTCAAACGGTCCCATAAATGACCAACGCAAACCTAGTCCAAACTTCATTACTTTATCTAGATCTGCTGAGCTTGCATAACCTTCTTCATAGAGATTAAGAAGTTCATTCAGTACAGCCCCCTGTACCCTGTTGAGTAAGAAGCCGTGAATCTCCTTTTTAACCAATACGGGCTCTTGGTGCACCGCTTTATAAAACGCCATGGCTTTATCAAGCACTTCAGTACTTGTCCAAGGCGCAGGACTCACTTCCACTAGGGGTATCAGATATGGAGGATTTGTTGGGTGCGCAACTAGACAACGGGCACGGCCACTCAGTTTTTCTGTAAAAAGAGAAGTGGGCAACCATGATGTGGAGCTTGCGAGTATGGCTGACTTAGGCGCCAGTTTGTCTAATTCAGAAAATATAGCTAATTTTGCTTGCAATGTTTCGCGAATATTTTCTTGTACAAGATAAGCCCCCTCACACGCTTGCTCTAGAGATTCAACAAGATGAATTCTATTAAGTATTGAATGAATTGATTCGCTAATTAGCCCCGCTTTTACGGCGTCTTCAAGCAAACTCTTCGTTAATTCCAAGCAATCATTTAATGCATCCTTACTTTGGTCATAAATATTAACATCAAGTCCAGCTCTTGAAAAAACAATTGCCCATGCCCTGCCTATCAAGCCAGATCCTATGACAGCTACTTTTACACCTTGAATATCTTTCATTGCATTAATTCAAATCTATATTATTTGTGTATCCTAAATCACACTGCAAGTGACTCAAATTAATTTGGATACAAAATATTGTCAACTAAACGTCAAGAAACTCAATGGACTCAAAATCAAGAGGATCTCTAAGTAATAATACTATTTGATCTTTGATCAAATATATTTCTATGCAACAATTATGTCAATCCAATATTGATGGTGTTTACCCTGATCATGAATAACTTTATTCAAATCCAAAAAATAGAACATGAGACTATGTCTCAAAGAGTATATAAAGATTTAAAAGATTTGATTATGGGCGGCAAAGTCGAACCTGGACAAAAACTAACACTTAAGTCCTTAGCAGATGCACTTGGAACTAGCCAGATGCCAGTTAGGGAAGCGCTCAGACAACTTGCCGCAGAGGGAGCTCTTGAGTTTATGCCTAATAGATCTATTCGAGTGCCGATTATGACAACAGATAAATTCAATGAATTGCTGCAAATTAGACAGGCACTTGAAGGTCTTGCGGTTGAGGAGGCTGCACGCGTAATAACCAATGATGAATTATTAGAGCTTGAGAGACAACACTCTATTTATCTAATGGAAAGTGCCAAAAGAAAGCCCGACGTAAGCGTTGCTATCGAGGCAAATATGAGATTGCATTTCGCCACCTACAAGGCAGCTAAGTTACCTAGCCTATTAAATATCATAGAAGGTCTTTGGCTCCAGATCGGACCCGTGCTAAATCTTGATTTACGGTCTGAACCCAAAAGGCTAACTTCCGGGCCTGCAATATCACATCACGCGCAAATGATCAAAGCCTTAAAGCTAAGAGATCCAATCAAAGCTCGCAAAGCATTAGCCGCGGACCTGAGTGCAACTGCATCATACATTATCAACTCAAAACGGCTTAAATAAATTCGCAACCGGTAGATCCTTTTATCAGGAACTTTAATCACAAAGAACACGGGCAACGAAGACTCATCTTCAACTACTTAGTACACAAATACAAGACAACTGAAATTTGTAAAATCAAATTGATTCAAAAGCAGTTACTTGATTAATGTGCGTCAAGGTAGTGAAACGGAAAAATTTGAAAACGAACATAGCTGTATCACATTATCTTTTCTAAAGAAGATCAGCTTAACTAATAATATCTTGTCAATGCATTTAAGCAAAGCAGATAAGTATTAAGTTATATGGTTTTGTAAACTTTTTTTAGTAAAGTAATCAATACCTTAACTTCATCTGCAGTTAATTTAGAAACAAAATTCATCTCAGATTGAGTTGCCATTTTTTCGGCTTTTTTCATCAGTGCCTTACCTTTGACACTTAAGATCACTCCTACAGCTCGTCCGTCTGTTGGATGTGCTTTACGTTGTATCAAACCTTTGGCTTCAAAATCCTTAATAAATATCACCATGTTGGATGGCTGAATATTAAGGGTTCTACATAACTGACGCGATGTAATATTTGGATTATGTGCAATCAAAGAAAGTATAGAGAAATCAACAGGGCGAATATTGAACTCAGTCATCTTTTCAATAAATGAACTAATAATTGACAGCGTTGCTCGCCTTGCGTTATAGCCAATCAAAGATTCTAGATAACTAGTATCAATCAGTTCAGTCATAAAATTTCGAATTGTTCTTTTATTATGTTGTATCGCATATTAAATTCGGGCTGCACCCAAGCCTTTAATGCTTTTGCGCCCCCCCCCCAACGTTCTGTATTAAGATGTGTTGTTGCCTCAATACGAGACCATGCCCAGGATAGAAATGCAATTGCTGTTAGTCTTAAATAGTCTCCTGAAATCCAACTCAAGGTTACTGCACCCCCCTTAAGTTCATTCACCTGAATTGCAGCTTTGCTGATTTCTTGTAACTTCTCGAACATACTAAGAACGATTTGCTGATTTGGAATTGAATTATTTAAACTTAAAGATAACTCATCGATAATTGTGCTCAAACCCAAGCCACGGTCCCCTAACACTTTGCGCATCAACAAGTCAATGGCCTGAATCTCATTAGTCCCCTCATAAATCATGGCTATACGTGCGTCGCGTACGTTTTGTTCAATACCCCACTCACGAATGTAGCCGTGTCCTCCAAAAACCTGCAGACATTCGCTTGCACCATTAAATCCTTGCTCTGTGCAGGTCGCTTTTAAGACTGGAGTTATTAGGCTACACCAAACTTTTGCAAACTCACACCGAGCGGAGTTTGGATGATATTTTGCGATATCTAAATACAATCCAGTTTGATAGGCGAGAACCCTGGATCCGTCAATCCATGCCCTTTGTGTATCTAATTTTCTTTTAATTGCAGGGTGTTCTATGATTAAATCAGCAGACGCACTCTTTTCGCCAACTAGCTTTGGTGCTCGCATTTGAGTTCGTTCACGTGCATATGCATTTGCTTTTTGCCAGGAAGCATCTAACAGCCCCACGCCCTGTAAAGCCACATGAAGACGAGCGGCATTCATCATCACGAACATAGCATTTAGGCCTCTGCCCTCCTCCCCGATGAGATAACCCTTTGCGTCGTCAAATCTAAGTACACAGGTAGGGCTTGCATGGATCCCCATTTTTTCTTCTATACGTTCACAGTAAACTTTACTCTTAGTTGAGTCTGGGTAATATTTGGGGACTAAAAATAGGGACAATCCTTTAGGTCCAGGTGGCGCATCTGGCAATCTTGCTAAAACAAGATGAATAATATTTTCTGTTAAATCATGTTCTCCACCTGATATGAATATTTTTGTACCTCTGATTAAATACTGAGAATCCAAAAACGGTGTAGCGCGAGTAGACACCAACCCTAGATCACTACCCGCATGTGGCTCGGTTAAACACATTGTTGCCAACCATTCACCCGTGCCAACTTTACTCAAATAAATATCTTTTAATTCCTGAGATGCGTAATTCTTGATACATTCATAGGCTCCATGTAGGAGTCCTGGCGCCATGGTCCATCCATGATTAGCTGCAGAAAGCCACTCGTATAGGACGCTATCAAGGACTACGGGTAAAGATTGTCCGCCGTCTTGCTCAGCAGTACTTAAAGAAGCCCAGCCTGACTGCCAAAAAGATTCATAAGCAACTTTAAACCCGGGCGGCATAGTAACCACTCCGTCCTTAAGTTGTGCGCCCTGTTCATCTCCAATTTGATTAAGTGGTGCAATTTGATTCTTAACGAATTTACTAGCTTCTTCAAGTACTTGATTTAACAGATCTGAATCAACATCCTTAAATACCTGCATTTCAGAAATTTGTTGCGATGCGTGCAGCACATCTTCCAAAATAAACATAATATCCTGGGTTTGAGGAGTGTATGAATTCATGACTTTAAATAAATTTAATGATGACTTTTAGCGGCGCCTAAATAGGTTTCAATCACCCGCGAATCCTGAGCTAAGTCTGTTGCTGGACCTTTAAGACTAAATTCACCCATTTCCAATACGTATCCTTTATCAGCGACGGCTAGCGCGGCTCGCGCATTTTGCTCGACCAAAATGATAGTTACCCCTGTTTCACGCAACGTCTGTATGATTGAAAAGATTTCTTTGACGATGAGCGGCGCAAGACCAATACTCGGCTCGTCTAACATGAGTACCTCAGGTTGGGACATCAAGGAACGAGCTATCGCCAACATTTGGCGCTCTCCTCCTGACAAGGTACCGGCCAGTTGCTTTCTTCGCTCCTTTAGCTTAGGAAATAGCCTATAAACATCCCCCATCACATGACGCCATTGGCGATTACCCAATCGCATTTGTCGGAATCCACCTAACTCTAGGTTATCTTCGACACTCATGCTCCCAAATAACTCTCGAGTCTCAGGTACTAATGCAATTCCCATCAATACCCGCTCTTCAAGGGATAGACGATTGATATTTGCATCTTTGTAAAAAATATCGCCACTACTAGGAATAATCCCCATGACACAATTAAGTAATGTTGATTTACCTGCACCATTGGGTCCAATGACTGTAATAACTTCACCTTTGTCAGCTTTTAAACTCAGATCATATAAGACCTGGGCCTTACCGTATCCGGCACTTAGCCGGCGAATCTCCAGTATGGAATTAGTCATGATTAACCTTTAATGCTCGGTCCCTAAATAAGCAGCACGGACAAGTGGGCTTTCTTGTATTTCCCGGGGGGAGCCTTGAATTAGTAAGTTTCCAAACTCCATTACGACCAAGTTTTCGCAAACTTCCATAACTAAATCCATGTCATGCTCAACCAATAAAATACTCACGCCTTCAGAACTAATTTGGCGTAAAACACTAGCTAATGCTATTTTCTCCTTATGCCTGAGTCCGGCTGCTGGCTCGTCTAACAAAAGAAGCGAGGGATCGGCGCAAAGTGCCCGTGCTATTTCCATTAATCTTTGCTGGCCCATTGCCAGATTACCAGCCAACTCATGCATACAGTGTCGGATACCAATTCGCTCAATTTGCCTCTGAGCTTCTTTGAATAAACTTTGCTCTTGGCTTAGATTAAGTCGCATCATCGCTGAGAACACGCTGCTGTATCCTCGTGCGTATGCCCCCAGCGCTACATTCTCCAATACAGTCATATCGGGAATCATCTTGACATGTTGAAAAGTTCGCGCCACACCCTTTAAGGAGATTTCACGTGAAGAATGTCCACTTATCAACTCCCCCCTAAACCTTACCTCACCGCTAGAGGGCGGCAATAGACCTGTAATTAGATTAAAAGTCGTAGATTTTCCTGCACCATTAGGACCAATCAAACCAACTATTTGGCCTGCTTGTATTTGAAAGTTAACTTCGTTGACTGCTAGTAAGCCACCAAATCTTTTAGTGATACCAATCACATCAAGAACTGTCTCCCCTTTGACAGGCATAGTTCGTTCTGGCAATGTATCCGCTTGAGCCCAATTTTCTTGCCTTCTTGCTATTGGGAAATATCTGCTCACTAAAGACCATAACCCATTAGGCAGGAACTTAAGAATTGAAACCAAAATTATCCCAAAGACGATGATCTCATAACTTCCGCTTGTGCCAATTAAGCGGGGAAGTAAGACTTGCAACTGATCATCTAAGAGTTTAATAATTCCCGCACCAATCAATGCCCCCCAAACATAACCAACTCCCCCGACGACAGTCATGAATAAATATTCAATACCCATTTTTAATCCAAATGCAGATGGATTTACTGTTCTTTGAAAATGGGCCATTAACCACCCTGACACACAAGCTAGCAAAGCAGATAAAACAAAAACTGTTACCTTGTAACGAAATGTGTTAATTCCCATAGCCTCAGCCAATTGAGTTCCACTTTTTAAGGAGCGAATAGCACGCCCTACTTGAGAGTCAAGTAAGTTGTTAAGGCAAAACACTGAAGCAATCAAGATAATCCAAGTTAGTACAAAGAATGAGCGGCCTTGCCCTATTTCGAATTCTCCAACAGCCAAACTCTTGAGCCCCAGTAATCCGTCATATTTACCAAGCGCTTCTAAATTGCCCATGAGGTAATACAACGCAAGTCCCCAAGAGATGGTCGCTAAAGGCAGATAATGTCCAGACATCCTAAGCGTAATCAGTCCCAAGATGATAGAACTTAGTGCTGTAATGATGAGACCGATGCCTAAGGTCATCCAAGGCGATATACCCAAATTCAGTGTCAAAAATGCTGTAGTGTATGCACCTATACCTACAAACGCAGCCTGTCCAAATGAAGTTAAACCAGTGATTCCCGTCAAGAGTACCAATCCTAAGCAAGTCAGTGCATAAAGCCCTATGTAATTAAGTTGAAATATCCAAAAATCAGGCAGTGGAAGTACGACAGTAAGTGCGACGAATCCAAATAAAATAATCCACTTCATTAATTTTCTCCATCTAAATGGCGATTTTTTAATGAAAGCCATAAAAGAACTGGCAAGACGAGCGTGAAGACAATGACCTCCTTAAAAGCGCTAGTCCAAAAGGAGCCAAAGGACTCCACAATACCTACGCCAAGTGCACCTATCATTGCAATTGGATAGCTTGCTAACCCAGCAATAACAGCAGCTACAAATCCCTTTAATCCGATTAAGAATCCCGAATCATAAAAAACTGTTGTTGAGGGCCCAATCAACAGTCCTGATATAGAACCGATCATAGCGGCCATCGTAAACGTGAGTTGTCCACTTGTATGTGTTGAAATACCCATTAAGCGCGCGCCGTTCCTGTTAACTGCGGTGGCCCGTAGCGCTTTTCCGTATAGTGTGCGCTCAAAAAATAGCCACAGCATCACAATTAAAGTCAGAGCTGTACAGAAAATAATGATCGTTTGTCCATTTAAATTAACTGGACCCAGGACCAAATTAAGGTCCCAAAAACTAGGGTTACGATAACCCTCAGCACCAAAGAACAATAATCCCAGTCCGCTCATCCCAAAATGAACGCCTACAGATACGATCAATAACACCAATGAGGATTCAGACTCTAAGGACTGATAGGCGATTCGGTACAACAAAGGACCAAAGGCGGAGACGATTGCAACTGTAAGTATCGATTGAACGGCGAGTGGCAGATGCAACGGAGCAGCCCAAAGAGATAAAAGGGAGATGAGAAATGGAAAAATCAAAAGTCGAACTGATGCGGTCAATGCACTCTTAATATTTTCACCTTGTTGAAATCGATTGGTGAACTCCATTACTGCGGCCAATATAGCTGCGATAAGCAACAACCAAACTGTTCCCGGAACTTTACCTGTTTGGAACACTGCAAGTGTCAGCGCGCCATAAGCAACGAACTCTCCTTGAGCAATAAATATCACCCTTGTTACAGTAAATACCAGAACTGTAGCAAGACCAAGTAAGCCGTAAACGGCCCCATTGGTTATGCCGTCTAGCATCAGGATACTGAATATTGAAAAGTCCATTGATATGGCCTCACACTAAAAATTAAGTGTATTGGAATGCCTAAAAATAGGCGCTCCAATAACCTGAGAGATTAATTACTTTCGACCTTAAATTGACCATCTACGACTTTTAAGATTACACCTGTCTCCAATGTATAACCCCAGTGATCACTGGCAGTCCAATTCATTACGCCGTGTGAAAAAATAGTTCTCCCCATTGTCTCTAGACTATCACGCAGTGCTGAGCGAAACTCGGAGGTTCCTGGCTTTGCCTTTTTTAACGCCATGGGTATTGCTTTTTCTAGTGCTATGATTGAATCATAAGCATGGCCTGCAAACTGATTGCGAGTATTGGGCCCCATCTCTTTTTCATACTGCTGCACAAATGCAATTGATACCTTCTTAGAGGGATGACTATCAGGTAACTGCTCCGCGATGACAGCAGGTCCGGAAACCACGTAAGTGCCGTCTACGGCCTTACCACCCACTCTCATTAAATCCTGAGTAGCGGCTGCGTGTGTTTGATATATCTTTCCTTTATATCCCCTATCAAGCAGTCCGAGCTCGGGCATAGCTGCCCCACTTCCAGTTGCAACGACCAAAATAGCATCTGGATTTGCTGCGTTTAATTTTAATGCTTGTGGAGTGACACCAGAGTCAGTTCTGGCAAAACGCTCTGTTGCAATTAATTTAATACCCGCTTTTTCGAATTGGGGAGTAATTTCCTTTAGCCATTGCTCACCATACGCATCCGTGTAGCCCAAGAATCCAACCGTCTTAATGCCTAGTTTGACCATGTGCTGAACTACCGCATGCCCCATGACGGTATTGGATTGAGGTAACCGGAAGAGCCACTTATCTTTTCCAGCTGGAACCCCAACTGGTGACCCAGCCAATTGAACAGTTCCCGCCTCAGACGCAATATCGGTCATGGCTGCAGCAACTGTTGTTATGCAAGATCCAATGATTAAATCAACCTTGTCATCCGTCACAAAACGTCTGGCATTGGAGGATCCCTTTCCTGGATCGGTTGCATCATCCAAAATAATTAAATTGATTTTTTCACCACCAATCGTTTTGGGGAATAACTTGTATTGATTCTGCATGGGAATGCCTAACCCAGATCCAGGCCCAGTCAAGGACAAGCTAACTCCAATATTGATATCCGCAATAGCATTTGAGGAAATTAAAACTGCCGTTGCGATAGAAAAAAAGCGTAATTTGAATTTCATGATTGAGTCTCCGTTTAAATATCTTACTAAAACAAAACTATCGCGGCGCCATTCTGAGTGCACCGTCGAGTCGTATAACCTCCCCATTTAGGTGATTATTAGTCACTATGTGGCAGGCCAACTCTGCAAACTCCGAAGGTTTCCCCAGTCTAGAGGGAAAAGGAATTGAAGCAGCCAAGGATTCTTGAACTGGCTCGGGAAGTGTTTTCATCAGGGGAGTCGCAAATAGTCCCGGTGCTATGGTACAGACCCTTATTCCGTGTTGAGCTAAATCGCGAGCCATAGGTAGAGTCATACTAACCAACCCGCCCTTAGATGCACTATAGGCTTGTTGCCCAACTTGACCATCAAAGGCTGCAACAGAGGCAGTAAAAATCATTACTCCCCTTTGACCATCTTCCCCAGGAATTAGACTTGCGCAGTGGGCGGCAAATAATCGACTGATGTTATAGACACCTATTAAATTAACATTGATGACTCTAACAAACTCTTCTAGTGGCGCTGCACTTCCGTCCTTAGCAACGATGCGCTTCGCAGTGCCAATACCTGCAACGTTCATCAAAATACGAGCAGGACCGAGAGCTTGAGTTGCTTTCTCAAGTGCAGCCTCAACACTCTCGGAGTTAGTAATATCGCATTGACAGGCGATCCCATTTGTTTGCTCAGCGACCCTTTTTGCAGCCTCCAAATTTACATCAAATATTGCAACTTTAGCGCCCAACCGAGCCAACTCAATCGCTGTCGCCTCACCCAGTCCCGACGCACCACCTGTAACAATTGCTACTTGTCCTTTAATATCCATACAAATAATATCCTGATAAATTTATCAATCAATCACCAGCATTAAGAATATTCCTTAATGTCCCAGCGTGCAAGCCTTGAACCAATTTCTCTCTATGCTTTAGAACTGCACGTTGATTAATTGATCCTTTATCCGTAATTTCACCTTTGTCTATTGATGGCGGCTCACTCAATAATATTAAGCGAGCAACTCTTGTTGCACTTCCAGTTGAAGACTTAGACAAATAATTTAATTTATCCTGAAAATAAGCCAATACTTTAGGACACTCTAAAACTTCAGAAATGGGTGCCGATGAAGGTAGATCGGTTAAATTTCGAACCAAAGGGGTCGTAAAAATCATAGCGCCAACCTCGTGCTGATCCAGACCAGTTATGACGGCATCTTGGATAAAAGGTGAACAGGTGGATATGATTTTTGCACGCAGCGGTCCTACGCTTACAAAAGTACCTGTTGCAAGTTTAAAGTCTTCAGCAATTCGTCCATCAAATCTCAAGCCTTGGTGAATATCCTTCTCATCTATCCATTTAACTGCATCACCTGTACAAAAAAAACCTTCTTCATCAAAGTGCGCTTTAGTCTCCTCAGGCGATCTCCAATATCCTGGAGTAACGTTTGGTCCTTTATAGCGTACTTCAGTTTTATCTTTGTCTTTGACCAATTTAATCTCAAGCCCTGGTGCAGGAACACCAAGATCTGCAGCTCTAACATTAGGATTGGTTACAAACAGTGCGAAGGGACCAGATTCCGTCATACCCAGGCCAGTTGTCATTGCAATCCTCTCCCCAATCTCCTTTTCCTGACTTTCATAAAGGCTATCCCATATGGGCTGCGCCAAAGAAGCACCAGCATAGAAAAACATTTTGACTTTGCTAAGTAAATTTTTTCTAAGAACATCATCTGTTTTCATTACTTTTGCAATTTCTTCAAAACCTGTTGGAACATTGAAGTAGACAGTAGGTGCAATTTCTCGCAAATTACGCAAAGTTTCATGCATTAGTAATGGCGTAGGCTTACCGTCATCAATATAAAGAGTTCCACCGTTATAAATAACCAATCCAAAGTTGTGATTTCCTCCAAAGGTGTGATTCCAGGGCAACCAATCCACTAAAACGGGAGGAGCTTCAGCCAACAGTGGCATGGATTGACGCATTTGTTGCTGATTCGCACACCACATTAAGTTTGTGTTAATCACGGCCTTTGGTAATTTGGTAGATCCAGATGTAAATAAAAATTTAACAATCGTATTTGGACCAGTAGCTTCGTAATGTTCATCAACGGCTTGTGTAATTGGTGTATTTATCAACTGTTCAAATGAAGTTGTTTTATGCGTATCTAAAAAACCCTCAGTCAAAACAATTTCAGTATTCAATGGAACTGCGTTTGCAATCGCCTTGGCAAACTTAGCACTATTTGCAGCGAACACCAAACCTGGAGTTATGGTACTTATGATGTGTCGAAGTTTATCGAAATCTTGGCTAATAGTTGAGTAAGCAGGCGACGCTGCACAAAACGGAATACCAGCCAACATACACCCTAAAGAAATCAGAGCGTGCTCAAGGTCATTCTCAGATAAAATCAATACTGGGTGTTGCTCATTTAACTTTCGATCAATTAACCCTTGAGCTATATGTCTTGCGTATGTGAATGCTTGACCATATGTGATGTGCTTCCAATCCCCAGAAGTACCGTCAGCGAGTTTGATCCTTCTTGCAAACAAAATTCGCTCTGGAGTTTTTGAGGCCCAAAATTTCAATTGATCTGCCATTCGATCGGCAAACTTCTCTAAGGGTATTTCAGCGCTTAAATACTCAACACCAGGCACACCTTGTTTTAGTTTTACTCGGGTTACTCCGAATTTGATATCTCGAAATTTTGTTACGCTCATCCTATACCTCCGACTGAATTCAAATTTATCAAATACTGTCATTAAGTATTAGTTACTTTTAGAAACTTTATTGGCACGTCCTTCTAAAAAATCACGAACCCGTTGCTTGGCAAGAGGTGTAGATTGGGCAATCCCGGAGATCAAGGATTCCGTAATAAAACCTTGATCGGCTGGTTGCTCAGCGATCCTAGGTAGGGCGTGCATAAGAGCATAATTTGTCATTGGTGCATTGGAGCCAATTTTTTTGGCAAGCTCAAATGCCTTGTTCAAGGCTTCGCCACTTGGAACTAAATACTGAGCCAGCCCAATTCGCTCTGCGTCAACAGCGTTATAGACACGTCCAGTCATCATCATGTCTGTCATTCGAGCAACACCGATAAGTTTTGGAATGCGAACTGACCCACCTCCTCCTACGAAAATACCTCGAGTACCCTCCGGTAGCGCGAAAAATGTTGTTTCATCTGCAACTCTAATATGACACGCACTCGCCAACTCAAGCCCACCGCCAACAACTGCGCCTTGCAAAGCTGCGACTACGGGCACTGGACCAAACTGTACGCGTTCTAAAGCAAAATGCCAAGAGCGAGAATGATGCATTCCTTGCCCCGCATCTCTTTCTTTCAAATCACTCAGATCCAAACCAGCACAGAAATGCTCGCCTTGACCAGTTATCACAGCTGCTCGAGTGATCTCAGGAAGATTTTCAAATATATGCTTGAGTGAAGCTATCAATGCATCATTTAAGGCATTACGCTTTGTTGGGCGAGTGAGTGATATAAGTGCAATTTCTTCTCGCATTTCAAATTGGATATCTTGATTATTTTGCATAGTAGAGTTGCTTAGATTAGCTAGGGTTTATTAGGGGTTGATTTCAATCTAGTTATGCACTATAGTTATATTTAATAACTAATTTACTGGGATTTACCCTTAAGAATAGACAAGATAATTAGGAGATATCAGATGGATCACAAAAACCTCATCGCTATTGACATTCACACTCACGCAGAAGTCAGTTGTCGAAGCCCATTTGATAATTACGCGGAAGAATATGACCGAGCCGCAGACAAATACTTTGGTTTTAGCAAACGTCCAACAATTGATGAAACTATTGCCTATTACAGAGAAAAAAAGATTGGTTTGGTAATGTTTACTGTTGACAGTGAATCACAAATCGGCAGAAGGCGCATACCCAACGAGGAAATTGCTGAGGCTGCAAAAAAAAATAGCGACATGATGATTGCTTTTGCAAGCATAGACCCTCACAAAGGAAGAATGGGAGCTCGTGAAGCTGAGAGACTAATTAAAGAGGAAGGAGTCAAAGGGTTCAAGTTTCATCCAACCGTACAAGGCTATCACCCTTACGACAAAATGGCTTGGCCTATCTATGATGTTATCAATGAGCATAAGCTACCAGCTATTTTCCACACAGGACATAGTGGAATTGGTAGCGGTATGCGTTGTGGAGGTGGGTTGCGACTTGCATACAGCAATCCAATGCACCTTGATGATGTAGCCATTGACTGGCCAGATATGCAAATTGTTATGGCGCACCCAAGTTTTCCCTGGCAAGATGAAGCTTTGAGCGTAGCTACTCATAAACCCAATGTATGGATTGATCTTTCAGGATGGAGTCCAAAATATTTCCCCAAGCAATTGATCCAATATGCAAATACATTACTTAAAGATCGGATTCTATTTGGAAGCGACTATCCGCTTATAACGCCTGAGCGGTGGATGAAAGATTTTGAAGTTGCTGGTTTTAAGCCTGAAGTCATGCCAGGCATTCTAAAAAATAATGCTGTTAGATTATTAGGGCTTGACTAAAAGTAATCAAATACAATTTGTTCACCAAAGCGCTGCAAAATTTCTAATTGAAATAATTATTATTTAAGCGCATTAATTGCTTTATCGGGAGACCCTTCTAGCCCGGCTAATAACCCTTTGCTGCCTCCAGGTATTACCATTTGGAACTTTTTGTCTACGTAGGTGTAATCGTAGTAACCCATCCGTGCCAAAGGCTTGATTTTTAAAATATCTATCATTCCATTTTTGTCTATAACTTCATCGTCAATATGAATGGCTATAACTTTTCCAAATATTACATCCACAGATCCCATTGGCGAAGCCCCGGGGAATCTTAGTGTATTTAAATAAGTACATTCAAACTGAATTGGAGACTTTTTAACTCTCATTGGTTTAACAAGTTTACTTGGTAACTTTTCTAATCCTGCTCGAACGAACTCATCGACACCGTCAGGCAATTCCTCAGCGCTAATATTGACGGCCTCCCTTAAATCATAGGTAGCCATATTCCATACAAACTCACCGGTTCGCTCGGCATTGCGAGCAGTATCTTTTTGATTACCTTCTGTATCCTGATTCGAACTAAACATGACTATAGGCGGATCAAAAGTCACATTTTGAAACTGGCTGAATGGAGCCAAATTATCTTGTCCAAGCTGATTGACCGTAGAAATCCATCCAATTGGCCGAGGAACAACGCAGGACTTAAAAGGATCCCGTGGGAGTCCATGGGGCGTAATTCCAGGTTGGTAAAACATAAATTAATCCTAAGTCTAATGTAATTCCTAAGTTAATAAATTTGTGCAGTTTTGCAAAATTTTATAAGAATAGCTATTCTATATTCATTATAAATTCAGCAAACAGAATTCTCAACAAAATATCAATAACTAATTCCAACCAATCAAATGATTAGATGAACTAAAACGATCTTATCAAATATCTTTAAATAGAATTAAATTCAGTTTCACTCTAATGATTAAGTACAAAATACAAAGGCAGTACAAACCCTTGCTTTTTACATTTGACTTACCCAGATTCAATAGTTCTTTGTAGATAGAATGTGTTAATTAATATAAGCCATTGTTTAGACACTAAAGTACGATTTCACAGAACAATGCTTAATACATAAGATCAGAAATTCTTCACCTAGCAAACAAATGAATATATGTAATTATTGAGCAAATTTTTAAAATTCAAATATTTTTATTTTTTACTTAGGTATTGTTAATTATGGAAGTGTCATTTCACGAAGAAATAAAGTTACTTCAACTTGGTAAAGGTGAAGAATTTCACGGCGAAGGGATCCTTGCCATTACCAAGGCCTTACTTCAGTCCGGTGTTTCTTACATTGGTGGTTATCAAGGCGCCCCCGTTTCGCATTTATTGGATGTGATGGTGCAAGCCAAGGAGTATCTATCCACACTTGGTGTTCATGTTGAAGCGTGCTCCAACGAGGCCTCAGCAGCAGCAATGCTTGGTGCCTCCATTCACTACCCTATGCGTGGAGCTGTAACCTGGAAGTCAATCGTTGGTACTAACGTAGCTGCGGATGCACTTAGCAATCTATCCTCTGCTGGTGTTGTTGGCGGTGTTTTAATAGTAGTCGGGGAGGACTACGGAGAAGGTGCTTCTGTAATTCAGGAGAGGACTCATGCCTACGCAATGAAATCAAGCATGATATTGGTTGATCCAAGACCAAATCTTGCTCAAATGGTAAATATGGTTGAGCATGCTTTTGCATTATCAGAATGTTCAAACATGCCCGCTATGATGGAGCTCAGAATTAGAGCATGCCATGTGAAGGGAATGTTTGAAGCTAAAAATAATATTGCCCCCACAATTTCATCGAATCATTTATTAAATGAGCCAGCGAGTTTTAACTACGAAAAACTCGCGCATCCTCCCGTTACATTTATACATGAAAAGCTTAAATACCAAAGCAGAATACCTGCTGCTCAAAAGTACATTACTGAGCATAATTTAAACGAACTATTTGATGGGGAATTACACAATTTTGGAATTATTGTACAAGGCGGACTTTATAACACTTTAATCCGTGTACTTAATCAGTTTGATCTAGCAGATGTATATGGAAATACAAAAATTCCAATCTACGTATTAAATGTAGTTTATCCACTAGTTCCAAATCAAATTGAAAAATTTTGCTCAAATAAAGATGCAGTAATAATAATCGAAGAAGGGCAACCAGAATATATCGAACAAGAAATTTGCTTAGCACTTCGTCGATTAAATATCAACACGCCCATTCACGGCAAAGATATTTTTCAAAATGCAGGCGAATACAACGCAGATGTGATGATTCGAGGTTTAATTACTTTTGTTAATAAGTACCTGGTAAACGAATGCCACGACGCTTTAGTAGGAGCTAGTCAATTAATTAAAAACTTTGATGATAGAAAGAAATTAATTGCTTCTAAACTAATTGAAGACTCTGTAGCCCTGCCACCCCGTCCTCCAGGTTTTTGTATCGGCTGTCCCGAGAGGCCTGTTTTCTCGGCAATAAAGCTTTCTCAAAGGACAGTTGGAGATATTCATATTTCTGCAGATATTGGTTGCCATTCATTTGGCACATTTCCGCCGTTCTCTACAGGACATACGATTTTAGGGTACGGTATGAGTTTAGCCAGTCGCGCAGGAGTCTCACCGAACATGCAAAGAAGAGTTCTCTCTATTATGGGAGACGGGGGCTTTTGGCACAACGGCTTACTTACAGGCGTACAAAGTGCTCTTTTTAATGGAGACGATGCAGTACTCCTGATATTCAAAAACGGCTATACATCAGCAACAGGTACACAAGACATTCTGTCAACGCCTAGTATCTTTGAAAAAAATGATGCTACCGATAAACTGCAAAGTCTTGTACACACAAACCAATCAATTGAAAATACACTCCAAGGTTTAGGCGTGCAATGGCTTAAATCAGTGAATACTTACGAGGTCGATCGTGTTCGCAAAACATTGATAGAGGCATTTACAAGTAGTTATAACGGCCTAAAAGTCATCATAGCAGAAGGAGAATGCCAGTTAGAGCGCCAGCGAAGAATTAAACCTTGGTTGACCTCAATGCTTAAAGCTGGCAAACGCGTAATGAAAGTCAAGTACGGTGTCGACGCTGATGTTTGTAATGGCGATCACGCTTGTATCAGGCTTTCTGGCTGTCCTACGCTCACCTTGAAAGAAAATCCTGATCCCCTAAAACTTGACCCAGTTGCAAGCGTCATAGAAGGATGTGTAGGGTGCGGACTTTGTGGAGAGAATGCTCACGCAGCCACTCTTTGCCCTTCTTTTTTCCGTACTGAAATCATTCAAAACCCAACACTTGCAGAAAAACTACTAAACTTTTTGCGCACCCCTCTTATTCGCTTACTCCAAACAGCTTAATGATGAGAAAACCTTTTACTATACTAATTTGCGCCCTCGGCGGAGAAGGCGGTGGCGTCCTTACTGACTGGCTTGTCAACGCCGCCAAAATTGCGAAAGCACATGTCCAGGCAACCTCAATACCGGGAGTAGCTCAAAGGACTGGTGCAACGACTTATTACATAGAGTTGATGGAACCTATCTCCACTCAAGTTGTAGGAATCAATCCGATATTTGGCCTCAGTCCAGTACCAGGTCAAATCGATCTTTTAATTTCATCCGAACTTCTTGAGACAGGGCGTCAAATCAGTAATGGGATGTCAAATCCCGAACAAACCTGCGTGATAAGTGCGTCTAATCGAACACTAACAACTTTGGAAAGAATGGGACTAGGAGATAGTCGAGTACCTGAGCATTCATTGATTGAATTAATTCAACAATTCTCTAAATCGCATCACATTGTCGATATGGGACTTCTAGCCAAACAATCAGGCACCATCATTAGTTCAGTCATGTTAGGGTGTATAGGGGCAAGTAGGCTTTTGCCCTTCAAAAGGGAAGACTATGAGAGTGCGATCAAAGGAGCAAATGAAGTCTTATCCGCCGCGCAAATTGCAAGTCTTAAGGGCTTCAGCCAAGGATGGGATGCAGTTGAAAAGCAAACCAAAAACACTCAATTTGTAGATAAATTGATTCAATCAATAGATGCTCAATCAGCATCAAAAAACAATGAGCATTTCAAATTAAATCATATACAACCAGACTTGAGTGATTTTCCAGTTGAAACCCATGAAATCCTTAATTTAGGATACTCTCGATTGATAGAGTACCAAAACAAGGATTACGCTGAACTTTATTTAAAAAGAATCAAGAGTGTATATGCGGCTGAGAAGAAAGCCACACAATCGACTATCAATACGTTATCGAATAATCCACTCAATCATTGGAATATTACGAATGAATCAGCGCGGTGGACTGCGCTTTGGATGGCTTTTGATGACATTGTCAGAGTTGCAGAACTTAAGATCAAGCAAAATCGTTTTGAACAAATCAAAAAAGATGTAAACGCAAAGAGTGATGAAATAATCCGAGTATATGATCACTTCAAGCCTGGAGTACCTGAATTAGCTGGACTGCTACCAAAACGCATTGGGGATTTAATATTGAAATGGGAAGAAAAGCGAATTAAAAATGGACGGTCTCCACTAGAGTTGAAGATAAAATTAATTACAACAAGCATCTCTGGCACATTAATTCTTAAACTTTTATCAAATCTCAAATGGTTAAGAAAACTGGGAAGGAGATATCACTTTGAACAATTGGAAATTAATTCCTGGCTAAACTGCGTAATTCAATCCACCATGGAGGATATCGCTCTGGGTCAAGAAGTTGCCGCTTGCGGTCGATTAATTAAAGGATATGGAAGCACCAATCTTCGGGCTCATGAAAATTTGAATTACATCCTAGATTCACTTACAAATGGACAAATAGTTAGCCCCACCCTGACAAAAGCAGAAATAGTCAAACAAGCCCGACAAAACGCTTTAAAAGATGAGTCGGGCAAACCCTTGGATGCTTTTATGAGAGGAATCGGAGCACCTACCCGTCCACTCAAGGAGCAGCCAATAAGGTGGATGAAACGTCCGACAAGTGTCGCGCCAAGTTAAGGGGCGTAGGTGTTTTAAAGTAACTGCAAATTTGTATAAAAACCTAGTATTAACCTATATATGTAATTATCCAAATTAAATAGATAATTCAAAACTAAGCGACCCAAAGTCCTTTTTGGAGAATGGGTTTTATAAATTTTTTAACTATCCAAGATGAAGGCTATCAGTGATGAAAAAAAACAGGATCAATAAGAGACTTTGCACAATTGTTAGTTCTATTGCACTTGGGATTATTTCTGTAGGCCAGGTACAAGCTCAAACAACCGATAAGCCTGTTGCTCTAAAACTCTCGAGTTGGGTGCCTGCTCAGCACGCATTGAATCCAGCGCTACAAGCATGGGCTGACGATCTTAAAGCCGCATCTGGTGGGACACTGACTTCTACATTATTTCCCTCAGAACAACTAGGTAAAGCATTTGACCATTACGATATGGCAAAGGATGGAATCGCTGACTTTTCTTATGTAAATCCTGGCTATCAACCAGGTAGATTTCCAATCTTCTCTGCCCTCTCCTTACCGTTCTTAATTAGCAACGCAAAAGCTGGCTCAGCAGCTATGGATGCTTGGTACAGACCATATGCGGCAAAGGAGATGAAAGACATTCACTTTTGCTTCGCTTTTGCTCATGACCCTGGTACCTTTCATTCACGTAAAAAGATACTTTTACCAACTGATATACAGGGAATGAAAGTACGACCTGCAACTGCGACCATCGGCCAGATGATCACTCTATTGGGAGGCACCAACGTACAAGCCTCAGCGCCAGAATCACGAGACATGCTTGAGCGAGGTGTGGCGGAAGCAATTACTTTCCCATGGGGATCATTAAGCCTATTTGGCATTGACAAGGTGGTTAAATACCACATGGATACCCCTTTGTACGTCACTCCGTTCATTTGGGCTATGAATAAAGATAAGTATGAATCTATGTCGCCTGCACAGAAAAAAGTAGTTGATAGTCACTGCACAAGCGAATGGGCAGAAAAAGTAGGATCCGCATGGGCTGACTTTGAAATTAGTGGGCACAACAAACTTTCGGCAGATCCTGGCAGAGAGGTTTATAAACTAACACCCGAGCAACTTACAACTTGGAAAAAAGCTACTCAACCCCTAGAAAAGCAATGGGCTGATGAAGTAAAAAAACGTGGGGAGGATCCCACTGCCCTAATGAGCAGTCTGCGTCAAACTTTGACAAAGTACAAATCGTTACTTCAATAACCGACACTTGTTCAGATCGCAATTAACTTGTTTAAGTTTAAAAAAAATCCTTTTGACCAAATCATTGACTTGATTGAATGGGCTGCAGCTATTTTTGTAGGTCTAGTGGCAGTCAATATCTTCTTGTCTGTGTTTTTGAGAAAGTTTTTCAACACCTCAATTCCTGATAGCTATGACTTTGGTCGTATGTTTTTAGGTATTTTGATATTTTGGGGGATTGCCGCGACTAGTTATCGCGGCACACACATAACTGTTGATTTACTATGGAGCATCAGCAAACCGAAGATTCAAAGATTAATTGATATATTTGCAACTCTGGTACTTTTGCTTGTAGTGAGCGTTCAAACGTTCATGCTATTTGACAAAGTAAAAGGCACCTATGATGATCACGTTTTAACATACGACCTTAACTTACCTACTTGGCCATTCTTTGCCGTAGCATGGTGTGGAGATATTTCTGCTGTTTTGTTAATAGCGATAAGAACATACAGACTTATTCGCAATAACGATCAGAATAATGATCACTGATACATACTAATTTCAATATGGAACTCTCACCAGACTGGATTGCCATCATAGGATTTGCTTGTCTTTTCCTATTAATGATTCTTAGAGTGCCCGTGGGTATGGCAATGGGATTGGTAGGTATGTGTGGGTACAGTTATATGGCAGGTCCCCACGCAGCCCTAAAACTAATCGGTCAAACTTCAATGCGAACGGTAACGGACTACACCTTTGGAGTAATCCCCATGTTTATGCTAATGGGGGCCTTTGTGTCTGTCTCTGGTGTAAGCAAAGAACTTTTTCGTGCCGCTAATGCATTTATTGGTCATTTAAGAGGTGGCTTGGGCGTAGCAACCATTATTGCATGCGGTGGATTTGCTGCTATTTGCGGTTCAAGTGTTGCTACTGCCGCAACTTTTTCCTCTGTAGCTTATCCTGAGATGAGACGTTACGGTTATCCACAATCATTTGCAACAGGCGTCATAGCAGCTGGTGGAACACTGGGTGCAATGCTTCCTCCTTCGACTGTACTGGCTGTGTATGCAATTTTAACGCAACAAGATATTGGAAAACTTTTTATGGCCGGGGTTATTCCTGGTATTTTTGCAATCTTAATGTATGTGGTCACCATATTTATTATTGTTAAAGTTAAGCCATCTTGGCTACCGAAGGGTGAGGATCAAAGTTGGGCTCAGCGTAGGGATGGAATCAAGGCCATTTGGGCTCCAATAGTATTGTTTATATTTGTTATCGGAGGTTTATACGGTGGATTTTTCACGCCAACTGAAGCTGGAGGTGTTGGTGCAACAGGTGCATTTTTATTAGGAGTGGTAAGGGGTAAGTTAAATTTAGAATCCATAAAGGAAGCTTTACTTTCAGCAACTCGTACCGCAGCGGCTGTTTTCACAGTCTTAATTGGAGCACTATTATTTGGTTACTTTTTAACAATCACCCAGGTGCCTCAAAAAGTCACGCTTATATTAACGAATTTAGGACTAGGTTCATACGGTGTATTGGCTTTAATCATGCTAATGTATTTAATCCTAGGATGCTTGATGGATTCAATGGCAATGATTATATTAACCGTCCCAATTATTTATCCAGTTATATTACAACTTGGATTTGATCCGATTTGGTTTGGTGTAATCATTGTAATGACAGTTGAATTAGGACTCATTCACCCTCCAGTTGGAATGAATGTTTTTGTTATAAAAAGCGTAGTAAAAGATGTTAGTTTTTTAACAATT
The DNA here is from genome assembly GCA_903896615.1 of uncultured Burkholderiales bacterium. Classification (GTDB taxonomy): domain Bacteria; phylum Pseudomonadota; class Gammaproteobacteria; order Burkholderiales; family Burkholderiaceae_C; genus Limnohabitans. The sequence continues at coordinate 23,643 of CAITYM010000141.1, read as the reverse complement.
TTTAGAGGAGTAATTCCTTTCATTCTTACAGACATTTGTAGATTAGTAATACTTATAGCGTTTCCGGCGATTGCCTTATGGTTGCCGAGCAAGATGTAGTGAATTATTGACCAAATTAAAGAAATTATGGCTCACACAATCGTTTATAACGTTGATATAAATTTTGGGGACTGTGACCCTGCTGGTATTGTTTTTTTTCCTAATTATTCAAAATGGATGGATTCGTCGTCTCTAAACTTTTTCGTAAAGAACGGGGTTCCAATTTGGCGTGAATTAACAAAAATTAATGGAATTATAGGAACCCCTCTGCTTGAAATTAATACGAAATTTTTAATATCTGCTACTTACGGAGAACAGATTCAGATTCATACTTGTGTTAAAGAGTGGCGTGAAAAAATATTTATACAAGAGCATATAGTAAAAAGAGGTTCAGAGGTGTTGTGCATTGGATTAGAGACAAGAGCATTTTGCATTAAACATCCTGAGGATCCAAAGAAAATAAAAATCGTTCCGGTACCTAAGGACATCAAGGATCTTTGTCAGTAAAGACTTTAGTACTTCAGAGTATGAGCGCTTTTAAAGTCTTTTTGTATACATCAAGCTTCTATATAACTTTTAGAGAAACGTCAGATGAAAGCAATCACTAAGCTCTCTTATGTGAAAGGGGATGATACTTGCGCTTTAGTAAAACTAACAATGGGGCAGTTATTAGATAATGCAAAACAGAAATTTGGTTCAAATACTGCAGTTGTCAGTGTCCTACAAAACCATAAGCTAAATTTTATTGAGCTACACGCTTTAGTGATAAAAGCCAGTCAATCCCTTCTTGGATTGGGTATCAAAAGCGGTGATAGAGTTGGAATCTGGAGCACAAACCGGACTGAGTGGATAGTAATGCAATTTGCCGTTGCAAGAATCGGGGCAATCTTGGTTCATATTAATCCCGCATACAAAGAAAGTGAACTTGAATATACGATAAATCATTCAGGCTGCAAGGTACTTTTTTTAACTCCCAAATTCCGGTCTTATGATTGCTTGAGTTTTGCAATTAGCGTACAAAAACGGCAACCTTGTTTAGAGCAGATTATTGATTTTGATTTAATTCAAAAGACCAGCTTTCATCCTCCAAATTTATTAAGTTGGAATGAATTTCTAAATTATCCAACCCAAGCCAATGATAAATACCTTGATGAACTTGCGCAATCAATTGATGCAAAAAGTGCTGCAAGTATTCAGTACACATCAGGAACTACGGGGCAACCCAAAGGGGCCACGCTTTCTCAATACAACATGGTCAATAACGCAATTCAAATAGGAATTCGATTTGGATTTACGCCTGCAGATATTATTTGTTTGCCGGTTCCCATGTTCCACTGTTTTGGCAGCGTTGTAGGCGTGATTGCGGCTTTTGCTCACGGCTCATCCGTCGTCTTCCCAACTGAGAGTTTTGATGTTGAGCAGAGTATCAAAGCCATCGAATTCGAGCAATGTACGGTTTTTTACGGCGTGCCTATGATGTACATTGCAATCCTGAATCACCCAAGTTTCGATAGTAATAAAATGAAATCTCTAAGAACTGGCTTAATGGGCGCTGCTCCCTGCCCTTCAGAGGTTTTTAAAGCAGCTATAGAAAAAATGCATATCGTCGGACTTTGCTCTAGCTACGGAATGACTGAGACATCGCCCATGTCATTGCAATGTATACCAACACAGACAATGGAGCAACGGTCTAATACAGTTGGCATTGTTCACCCCCATATTGAAATAAAAATAATAGATCCCTTGGACGGAACAACAGTAGCTTTGGGTAAGCCAGGGGAGCTTTGCGTAAGGGGTTATTCCGTCATGCTTGGATATTGGAAAAATCCAGAAGCGACAAAAGAAGCAATAGATGAAGAGGGGTGGATGCACTCTGGTGATTTAGCTCAAATGCGAGAGGATGGTTGCATTTGTATAGTTGGGCGAATTAAGGATATGGTCATTCGCGCAGGGGAGAATATTTATCCCAGGGAGATAGAAGAATTTTTACATCAGCTACCAGAAATTGCAGATGCACAGGTGTTTGGTGTCCCTGACTCGCTATATGGTGAGCAACTCGCCGCGTGGATCAAATTGAGGCCAGGCCACACTCTTGATGAGGAAAGCCTTCGTTTACGCTGCAAAGGAAATATTGCTTCCTACAAAATTCCCCAGTACATACGTTTCGTAGATGACTACCCAAGCACAGCATCTGGCAAAGTTCAAAAATTCAAAATGCGCGAGATAGTCATTAATGAATTTCAGCTTAATCCTTAGATACAAATTTGCTTTGAATACGCTTACTTTTTGTAATTTTCATTTTCTACTTTTAAAAATATTTTCATGAAATCTCCACTTGAATCCTTAGGACTAGATCAGACCTTGGTAAATGAGCTCAATAAGAAATTGATACCTCTGTCTGGAAATTATGAGAAGGACGCGGATAGTTGTATCAAGTTCTGGCAATCTGCGAATCAACTATTAGAAAAGTTACCTCCAAAATTTAAAAGAACAACCGAAGAACACAAGGCTGCCCTATTCATCTTAGAGATCTCAAGGGCAAGACGGGATGACTTTTTACACCTACATGTACAAACTGTTTACAAAAAAATTACCCACAACCTTCAAAAATTCATTAGATTAGAAGAACTACTTTTCGCTGCCAACGAATTGGTTCCTGGTTTAACAGTCAGTAAAGAGATTATTTCAAAAGAAAATGATCTACTTCAGAGCCAGAAAGAGGGACACGAAATCAATCAGGGCATTTTCCTAAGCCATGTACTCGCTAATCAGGAATGCGGACTTCACCTGTGTCATACATTATTATTGCCAAATCCCCGTACCCAAGAGTTCAAGGAACAGTTTGAACGAACCGGTCATCTTGAGCTAGAGGGAGTTAATTTACAAAGACGCGATAAAACTTGCTATTTATATTTTAAAAACGGAAAGTATTTAAATGCGGAGGATGATTTCACGCTTGACAATACTGAGATAGCCGCAGATTTAGCCGTCCTAGATCCAAATAGTAGTATTGCCGTTATGCGAGGCGATTTGGTAGAGGAAGGCAAATACACTGGAAGTCGGGTATTTTGTAGTGGTATTAACTTGACTCGACTATATAACGGCAAAATCCCATACCTTTGGTACATCGAACGAGACATGGGTATTGTTAACAAAATATATCGCGGCGTTGCAAGTCCTCATTACTCACCTAGTGAAATTCTTGGTCGTACAACAGAAAAGCTTTGGATCGCGGCAGTGGATAAGTTTGCAATTGGCGGAGGGTGTCAATACCTACTAGTGACTGATATCAATATAGCCGCAAATGACGCCTACCTAACCCTACCCGCGCGTAAAGAGGGCATCATCCCAGGCGTCGCAAATATGCGCTTACCCAGGTTTGTGGGTGACCGAATTGCACGCCAAGCGATCATGATGGAGAAAAGGATAGACTGCGATAGCCCAGAGGGCAGAATGATTTGCGATTACGTCGTTGGGCCAAACGAAATTGATGAAACGATTGCAAAGACAATAGAATCTATCACGGCCTCCGGAGTTGTGAGTGCTTCGGGAAATAGAAAATCTTTTCGAATTGATCAAGAACCTTTAGACAATTTCAGAAAATACATGGCCGTCTATACAAGAGAGCAAGCATATTGTCACTATAGCGAAGCTCTCATTAATAATCTTGAGCGGAATTGGGATGCTCGTAACCGAAAAATCAAAGACAAAGAGAAATCGAAGACTTAATCCAGTTTGATGATGAGTTAATCGCTTCTGTAGTGGTTCAAATACAAAAATTCCAATGGATTTTAGGGAAGTGAGTAGCTGAAAACCATTAGTTTTTTGGAATCCACGTTGCGGGACGTTTTTCTAAAAATGCAGCGAAACCTTCTCTAGCCTCATCAGTACCGCGAACACGGGCAATGGTCAGGGCTGTAAGCTCTTGAACCTCAGGTGTTACCGTTGAAACAGCAAGTTGATCCATAAGTTTTTTAATCTCTTGCTGTGCTTGCGGTCCTCCTGCAACCAAATCATGAACTAATGAATCAACTTCCAAATCCAATGATTCTTGAGGTACTACGCGCTGCACCAGACCGATCGATAATGCTGAATGGGCGTTGATTCGTGTAGTACTCAGCGCCAAGTAGCGTGCCATCCTTTTGCCAACTGCATTGACGACATAGGGGCCAATGACAGCGGGTAATATTCCAAATTTTGCCTCGCTAACTGCAAAAGAAGCATCCTCAGTGGCAACTGCCATATCGCAAGCGCATGTCAACCCAACACCACCACCTAATGCAACCCCTTGTATCCGAGCTAATGTGGGTTTAGGACAAGTTGCAATGCGGTTCAACATTTCTGCAAAACGCCTTGCATCAGAAACATTCCATTCGAGAGTGGCTTTACTGGCTCGTTGCATCCACTGCAAATCTGCTCCAGCACTGAAGTGCTTACCTTCTCCAGCCAGAACTATTACCCTCACACTAGAGTCGTGGCTTAATTCTGTAAAGGCTACATCCAACTCACCAATCATGACCTCATCAAAAGCATTAAAGACTTTAGGGCGAGCCATCGTAATTTGAGCAACTCCTGAGGAACGCTCTGTAATATGAATCGTATCAAATTGCTTGACCATCAGTAAGTCTCCAAATGCAGTCGACCTTCTTGTTTGAGCAATTTCGTTAGACTCTCCCAATTTAAATTGGCATTATTAATTACATCGCGCAGGGCAAGTAATACACCCTCCTCCATACTTTTTAGTCCACATACATAAATGTAAGTATTAGCATCTTTAAGGAGCGCAACCAAATCAGTGCTGCGTTCACGAACTAAGTCTTGAACATATTTTTTGGGTTGAGAATTATCACGCGAGAATGCAAAATTGATATCAATAAAATCTTTAGGTAGTTTTTGTAATGGGCCGAAATAAGGCAATTCCTTTGGAGTTCTTGCCCCAAAGAATAAAAGTAATTTGCCTCCTTCAAATTTACCACTCTGACGCAATCTACGTCTCCACTCTGTCATAGCTCTCATAGGAGCACTTCCTGTACCCGTACAAATCATGACTATATTTGACTTAGGATGATTAGGCATTAGAAAACTACTTCCAAAAGGCCCAATTACCTGCACTTTATCACCTGCCTTCAAATTGCACAAGTAATTGGATGCAACACCCTTAACTGCTTTACCTTCATGATCCTCGGTAACTCGTTTAACAGTCAGCGATAAATTGTTATAGCCCGCTCGTTCGCCGTTTCGAGGACTCGCAATTGAGTATTGCCGAGCGAAATGTGATTTGCCTTGCTCGTCAACACCTGGCGGGATAACTCCAATAGACTGCCCCTCTAACACTGGAAAGGGCATAGCTCCAAAATCGAGAACTATATGATGCGTTTCATTCGCGGTGCCCGCATCATTGACTTGAACATTTCCAACAATAGTTGCAGTGATGGGTGCTTTGGGGCCATACAGGTTCGTGTAGGCATGGGCAGCAGACCAGGGGGGTAAGCTGGACCCGTACGTAGCAGAGTTGAAGGCCACATCTTGTGATCCAAATGCATCCACAGCATTTGATTGAGTTTTGGTTTGACTTTGTTGGCTATTGGTAATTGAATTGCCAGCACCCAACGTTTGCAATTCGCTATCAGACAAAGCCGCTGGCAATTCATCCCATAATAACTGCTCCTCTATTGAGAAAACAGATGCCTTAGGCCTTGTACGCCAATTATCAATAGATCCAGTCGGGCATGGGGGTACGCATGCCATACACAAATTACATTTGTCCGCAATGACTACGTAATTGCGGCTGTCATGGGTTATTGCACCTACCGGACAAGTTGCTTCGCAGGTATTGCACCGAATACAAATTTCGGGATCAATCAAATGCTGTTGAATAAGTTCGGTAGGAGCGTTCATGGCGGCTAATGCTTTAATCAATCAATTGAAACGGACATATTCAAAGTCCACGGGCTGACGGTTGATACCCATAACTGGCGGTGCAATCCAATTAGCAAATTTACCGGTTTCAGTTACACGCCCCATCAGGCTACCAACATAGGCACGGTCTTGATCGCTTGGTAACCACTCCTCTACTTTTTGGTTCCATTCTTGCTCGTTAACAACTCTTCCATCTGGGCTGACCTTAACACCAGCCAATGTTCCGATGTTACGGTGAAAGGCTTTATGAGGAACAGTTAGTTTAAAAGGGATACCTGCTTTCTCAATAATTCTGTTCCAACGATCAACACCACCCTTAGAGTCAGTAATGTAATCATCTCGAAGCACCTCATTGAGAGCGTTTAACATCGGCACTTCTTTTTCAAGCAATTGACCGTTATGTACCTCAAGTACTTTATATGTATTTCCTTTTAAGATGTGGTCATCTACGCGTTTTCCTTCTTCGTAGCGTCCCTTAAGCCCAGAGCTGTAGAAGGTAGCAGCATTAGAGGATTGATCAGCACCAAACAAATCAATAGTCACGCTAAAGTGAAAATTAATATAACGCTGAATGGTTGGTAAATCAATTACACCCTCAGCACGCAACTTTCCCACGTCATCAGTTTTAAGTTGATTCATAGCGTTAACAGTTCTCTGAATAACTCGTCCAACCCCTGATTCGCCAACAAACATATGATGCGCTTCTTCGGTCAACATGAATTTAGTAGTGCGTGCCAATGGATCAAAGGCACTTTCAGCTAAAGCACATAGTTGGAATTTACCGTCTCGATCGGTAAAATATGTAAACATGAAAAAGCTTAACCAATCAGGCGTTTTTTCATTGAAGGCTTCCAATATGCGGGGATTATCAGCATTACCACTATTGCGCTCTAGTAACGCTTCAGCCTCTTCTCTTCCGTCACGACCAAAGTACTTATGTAATAAATAAACCATTGCCCATAGATGACGACCCTCCTCTACGTTAACTTGGAACAAGTTCCGCAGATCATATTGACTAGGTGCAGTTAAACCAAGATGCCTTTGCTGCTCAACGGAGGCGGGCTCTGTATCACCTTGAGTGACAATGATTCGGCGCAGATTTGCGCGGTGTTCGCCAGGCACATCTTGCCATGCTGCCTCACCAATATGATCACCAAAATGAATTTTTCGGTCTTGCTCTGCTGCATTTAAAAAGATACCCCAACGATAATCAGGCATCTTTACATGACCAAACTGCGCCCATCCCTGGGGGTCAACACTAACAGCAGTGCGAAGATATACATCAAAGTTTTGTGAACCATCAGGGCCCATATCTTGCCACCATTGCAAATAGTTCGGTTGCCAATGCTCCAAAGCTCTTTGAAGCGTTCTGTCTTCTGATAAATTAACGTTATTTGGGATTTTGTCGCTGTAATTAATTGCTGACATCATAAACTCCTTTAAGAAATTAAACTTTAAACACGGTTGAGATCAAATACAGCCTTCTCGCCTTTGCCGTAGACCTTAAGTGCACCCTTTTCTCCGACCGCATTGGGCCGATTAAAAATCCAGTTTTGCCAAGCCGACAATCGACCAAAAATACGCGTCTCCATTGACTCTTTTTGACAAAAGCGCAGATTGGCTTCTAGTCCAGTCAAACTATCAGGAGACATTGCTGATCGCTCCTCAACTGCGAGACGTATTTCATCGGCCCAATCAATATCATCTGGCGCAGCTGTGACCAACCCAAGGGTTAAAGCCTGATTAGCATTAAGTAACTGACCAACGACTGAGCGTATTTTCTCAAGCGGCTCAGCCTCTTCGTAAAAGCGTCGTTGCAAGCGAGTCTGATGATTGACCATGGGGAAGTACCCAAAATTTAACTCACTTAACGCAATGTGTGGCTCTTTGTCAGCCGCGTCGGGCAATACAAGCATGTAAGATCGATCGGCTGCAAATGCAATTTCTGCCAATAGTCCTACAAAACAAGATCCCTCATCTATTAACGCAAATAAAGAACGGGAAGAAACATCAATACGCGCCAACGTACGGCGTAATATTCCAATGGTTTCATTAACAAACCAATGATCCTTGTGTTCGACCAAAATTGCGTCACTCTGCAGCGCAAGTTTGCTGTCGCCTGCTGTCTTTAACAGCCAAGTCCCTATATCAAGTTCGTTTGTTCGAAGACTTAAGATTGCATCATCTAGTTCACGGGCCATTTGCAATGGATACCAATTTGCGCCAGATGCGAGTATCTTATCAATGGTTGTTGGGAGCTCTGACTTAGGGGCCAGCACAGTCAAGGTCGCCGTTCGTTTAGCACGGTCAATACTAATGTCAACGTATTCGTAAGTTAGTCGGTCTGCTTGCAAATTCTTCTTCAAGGGAGTTAATTGCACACCTTTACCCAAAGCGGAAATACCCGGACGCTTAGAGTTGGCCGCAATATTTTTAACTCTAATCTGAACCGCTTCATCAAATTTAGCTGGCTTTGCGACCTCATCCACCAATCGCCAATCCACAGCACGTTGACCCCTTACACCTTCAACACTGGTACAAAATAGATCAGCATGATCATGACGGACTTTGCGTTTGTCCGTAACACGAGTCAGTCCACCTGTTCCAGGCAATACACCCAAAAGTGGTACCTCAGGCAAAGACACTGCAGACGACCTATCATCTACTAATACGATCTCATCACAAGCAAGGGCTAACTCATACCCCCCTCCAGCACAAGCTCCATTTACAGCAGCAACAAATTTCAAACCACTAAAGCGGCTACTGTCCTCAATCCCGTTACGTGTTTCGTTGGTGAACTTACAAAAGTTCACTTTCCAAGCATGCGTCGACAAGCCAAGCATAAAGATATTTGCACCAGAGCAAAAGATGCGATCGCGCAAGCTCGTTACTACGACACTCTTCACCTCAGGATGTTCGAATCGAATACGGTTTAAAGCGTCGTATAACTCAATATCAACCCCGAGATCGTAGCTGTTAAGCTTTAACTTGTAGCCAGGTCGAATTCCACCGTCCTCGTTAATATTCAGTTGAAGGGTTGCAACTTCCCCCTCGTATTTAACCGACCAGTGTTTGTATTGTCCCGGCTCAATTTGGTAATTAACGAGTGTGGGTTGGTTCATAAATTGGTCTCCGGAGTTAGGAATCTGGCATCTATGCCCGTAAATTGGGACAAATGAAGTCTTCGTGATTTATGCATTATATTGCAAAAAATGATTTTAAGATGCAATACTATTCCACAAAGGGTAAACACCTATAACACAGGATGATCAATCCTTAGACTAAACAAGCAGATTTAGTAACTTTTTAAACTGAAAACTCAGAGCCTTATAGCTTTCCTCTAGGGATTGAGCGCTCGTATCAAAGGTTGTATCTGCCTTTGCATAAAAGGGAGTTCGCCCTTCTAAAATTAACTTAAGGTCCTCTATGGCTTGAGCACTCCCAGCCATCGGACGCATGTCACCCTGAGCCACAACTCGGGATAAATGCTCCTCTGGTTTTGCTTTAAGCCACACTGTGTAACAGTGAGATAACAACTCATTAAGGGTTGCAGAATCGGACACTATCCCCCCCGGTGTTGCGATTACAACTTCAGGGTAAATTTGTATCGCCTCCTCTAGAGCTCTTCGCTCGTAGCGACGATATGCGTGGGTCCCGTAAAGATTGTGGATTTCACTAATACTGCAACCAGCAAATTTTTCAATTTCCCGACTAAGCTCAATAAAAGGGTAACCCAAATCCTTCGCTAATTGCTGGCCTAAAGTTGTTTTACCAGCTCCGCGCAGCCCAATTAAGGCAATCCGGTTGATTCGAGCATCATCATGAGTAGAGCCGAAGATTTGAGCAATCTGCACCCGCACACGCCGCAAATCCTCCTCTGTTCTTTGTCCTAACATCTCCCTAAGCAACAGCCACTCAGGGGACGAAGTGGTCACATCCCCAATCAACTCCGCCAGTGAGCACTGCAATGCGCCCGCTACTTGCTGCAACACGAGAATGGATGCATTGCCCTCCCCGTACTCTAAGCTTGCCAAGTGACGCTCGGACACTTCAGCGTTGATTGCTAGAACCTTCCTAGTAAGCCCCCTTCTGGCTCTTAACGCACGCACTCGTTCTCCTAAAGCCACCAAAAAGGGGTTTTTAACTCCATCAACTTCAATCATCTTGGCTTACACCATTCAAAATAGGGGTTATCCCGAAAACATGCAATATAATGCTAGACGTGCTTTTTAAAACATGCTAATCTACGTGTATGCATAATAATACATGTTAAAGACTATGACAAGCACTACGCCTATAAATACAGAAATTACTTTGGCTCAAGATCTGTTTAAAAAACAAATTGCTGTCGTAACGAATCAAATCCACCAACGCGTAATTGATGTGGGTCTGCAGGACTGGCTAAATACAAACCTGGGAGCTAACACCAGTGTTTATAGAGAACTCAAAAAGTCTTGCGAAAACGGGGTTGCTGAGGGCTGGCTATGTGCTCGAGAGATGAGCGGCATACGATTCGGTCGCATTTTCAAACCTTGTGAAGAATTAAATGGGTTCTCGGTTGATGTAGTTCTCATGGAAGACATTGCTGGACCGCACCACACTCACCCCCACGGTGAAATTGATTTAATCATGCCTATAGATGCATCAGCAAAGTTTGACGGGCATCCCGGTGGTTGGTTTGTATGCCCCCCAGGGAGCTCCCACAGCCCAACGGTTAGTTCGGGACGTGCAATTGTGCTGTACCTTCTTCCTCAAGGCGCAATTGAATTTACAAAATAAATAAGGGCATCATGATAGAACTCCTCTCTAATTACGCGGCTGGTAAATGGCAAGGCGGCCATGGAACCGGATATTCTTTGATTGATCCTGTATTGGGTACTGAATTAGTTCGTGTTGACTCCACTGGCCTTGATCTTGCAACTGCATTTGCATTTGCAAGAAACAACGGCGGATCTGCCCTGCGTCACCTTACCTACCCAGAGCGTGCAGCGATGCTTGGAGCAGCATCAAAAGTATTGCAGGCCAACAAAGACCTTTATTACGACATCTCACTTAAAAATAGCGGGACAGTTAAAAATGATACTGCAGTTGATGTGGACGGTGGTATTTATACCTTAAGCACTTATGCAAAACTCGGAGCTAGCTTGAGCGCAAGTCATTTTCTGCTCGACGGAGATTTAGCCCTGCTGGGAAAAGATCCCTTATTTCAATCACAACATTTGCTGACTCCTACGCGCGGCGTAGCACTGCTTATTAACGCCTTTAACTTCCCCTCTTGGGGATTATGGGAGAAAGCTGCTCCAGCTCTATTATCCGGCGTACCTGTTATTGTCAAGCCTGCAACAGCAACGGCGTGGCTCACACAACGCATGGTCAAAGATGTAATAGATGCAGGCATTTTTCCCGTGGGTGCACTGTCAATTATTTGCGGCAGTTCCGCTGGCTTGATGGATCAACTAGAGCCCTTTGATGTGGTCTCTTTCACAGGTTCAGCTGAAACAGCAGCTATCATTCGCTCCCACCCTGCAGTGACCCAAAAATCGGTGCGCGTGAACATCGAAGCAGATAGCGTTAACTCAGCACTATTACTACCAAGTGAGCGTAGCGCCAACGAGTCATTTGAATTACTCGTAAAAGAAGTTACGCGAGAGATGACTGTTAAATCTGGACAAAAATGCACTGCTATACGTCGCATATTTGTGCCTGATAGCTTATACGAAGCAGTTGCTCAGGCAATCTCTGCTCGCTTGGACAAAATAACAGTGGGCAATCCACGCAATGAAAGCGTTCGAATGGGAGCAGTTGTTAACCGCGAACAATTTAACTCAGTGCTAAGTGGATTGGCTTTTTTACAGGAGCAAACACAGGTCCTACACAGTGCAAGCAAACACACCCTGATTGAAGCCGACCCCACGACTTCTTGTTGCACCGGACCGACCTTACTCGGTACACGAAGCGCTACCGGAAGTGATGCCGCCGACAGAGTTCACGACACTGAGGTATTTGGTCCAGTAGCTACGATTGTCCCCTACCGAAACAACGATTTAGACCACGCACTCCAACTGATTCGACGAGGCCAAGGATCTTTAGTGACATCGGTCTACGGGCATGACCACGGCGAATTGGCAAAAGTAGTTCCCGAACTTACCGACAGTCATGGTCGTATACATGTTATTTCGCCCGATATCTCCACCTTGAATACGGGGCACGGTAATGTGATGCCACAGTCCCTTCACGGGGGGCCTGGAAGAGCAGGCGGTGGGGAGGAGCTTGGGGGGCTTCGCGCTCTTAATTTCTATCACCGCCGAGCCGCTGTACAAGCAAGCACCTCAGTGTTGTCGCTACTCAAACCAAGTAGCAATTGAATAATGCCAAACTGGCTTGCTTTTTTTAGGAACTCCAATGAGCACGAATTACGTTGAGTACGACTGCGTTGCGCCGCCACCAGAAAAATTCAATTTCGCAGATTTCTTACTTACTTGTAACCTTAAAAGGGCAAAACGCCCTGCCTTCTTAGATGACTCAGGAGTCCTAAGCTACGGTGAGTTAGACACCCGCGTACGCACTCTTTCAGCTAGCCTGCGAAGTCTTGGTTTGCGCCGCGAAGAGCGCGTCTTACTATTAATGCATGACTGCAATGATTGGCCTGTAAGTTTTTTAGGTGCCATCTACGCAGGCTTAATCCCCGTGGCTGTCAACACGTTACTGACTGCAGATGACTACGCCTATATGCTGGAACACTCAAGAGCTCAGGCAGTAATGGTCTCGGGCAGCCTACTTCCAACCTTGACCGCCGCAATGAGCAGATCTGACCACGAAGTTGTCAAAGTCATTGTGTCTAAACCCCTCGCTCCCTTGCATCCGTCGGAAGTCGAATTTGAAGAGTTCCTAAACGAATGCGAACCCTTAACGAAGTCTGCTCAAACTAAAGCAGATGATCCAGGTTTTTGGCTTTATTCCTCTGGATCAACAGGTCGTCCCAAGGGTACCGTGCACTCTCATGCCAATCCTTATTGGACATCGATGCTTTACGGAAAGGGAATCTTGAACCTCACCGAAGATGACGTTTGTTTCTCTGCTGCAAAGCTATTTTTTGCTTACGGCTTAGGCAACGGACTTACCTTTCCCATGACAGTTGGCGCTTGTACTATTTTGATGCCAGAGCGCCCTACGCCGGACGCAACCTTCAAAAGGATGACGGGCGGTATCGGAGGTGTCCGTCCGACAGTATTTTTCGGCGCACCCACGGGATTTGCCGGTATGCTGTCTCACCCCAATTTACCAGATAAACAACAAGTAGCCTTGCGCTTAGTCTCCTCAGCGGGTGAAGCACTCCCGGCTGAACTTGGAGAACGCTTCACCGAACACTTTGGTGTAAATATCGTGGACGGAATTGGCTCTACTGAGATGCTTCATATTTTCTTGTCTAACCGGCCTACGCAGGTTAAATACGGAACCACGGGCTGGCCGGTTCCAGGCTATGAGATCGAACTCAGAGGAGATGACGGCTTACCGGCCAAGGTCGGTGAGCAAGGTGATTTGTATATCAAAGGCCCATCATCAGCGCTTATGTATTGGGGAAACCGTGAAAAAAGTAGGGAGACTTTCCAAGGAGGCTGGACGAAAAGTGGTGATAAATATGTTCAAAATGAGGACGGCACATATACCTACGGAGGTCGCTCAGATGACATGCTAAAGGTAAGCGGAATTTACGTCAGTCCATTTGAAGTAGAAGCCACCCTTATTCAACATCCTAGTGTGTTAGAGGCCGCTGTCATTGGCGTAAACGATCTGGAAGGGCTTACTAAAACCAAGGCGTTTGTAGTTCTTAAATCAGGGGCTTCGGTAACTGAGGATGAGCTAAAAGCATTTGTCAAAGATAAATTAGCGCCTTATAAATATCCGCGACTGATAGCGTTCGTCGATGAATTGCCTAAAACTGCTACGGGCAAAATTCAGCGCTTTAAACTTCGTATTCAAGAGCAGTAGCACAAATGGCTGAAAGTTCTTTTGTCAAAATAAACTGGCAGAATCAACAAATTCAGATTGAATATCAGTGGCTCAACCGTGAAAAAACCGAAGCGCCTCTATTTGTCTTTTTGCATGAGGGATTGGGATCTGTTGCAATGTGGAGAGACTATCCGCAACAACTGTGTGAGTCACTTAAAGTTAGGGGTTTAATGTATTCTAGACCTGGGTACGGTCGCTCCTCACCTAGTGGAGTTGAGAAAGTGTGGGCTAAGGATTTCATGCATCGGCAAGCTTTTGAAGTTTTACCGGCACTATTTACCGAACTAGCCATAGACGAAAAACCATGGCTCTTTGGACACAGTGATGGGGGATCAATAGCGCTGTTACACGCCTCGCGGTATCCAGTTTCTGGGCTTATAGTGCTTGCACCTCACATCATGGTCGAAGATGTTTGTTTGCACAGCATAGAAAATGCCCGTGAAGCCTTCGTAAACACTAATTTACGTGACCGTTTAAGTCGTTATCATGATGACGTAGATTCAGCATTTTGGAGTTGGAACGAAATCTGGCTAAACCCTAGCTTTCGAAACTGGAGCATTGAAGCCGATATCAGGGCAATTACCTGCCCGGTATTAGCCATTCAAGGTGAAAATGACGAATACGGAACTATGGCACAAATTCGAGGCATAGCGCAAAAGCTCCCCCCGAGCCAAACGCAACTTCTTGAAATAGCAAATTGCGCCCACTCACCTCACCGTGATCAGCCTGAATTGCTAAACAAAATATGCTTAGATTTTTTCGACTCGCACAATCAAAATAAATAAATTTTCAAAACTCAATATTTATAACAATTAGGAGAACACATGAAAAGAAGACAAATCGGCACGCTTGCTTTGGCTGCTTCCTTGCTTGCAATAGCCCCTCTAACTTTTGCACAAAATCAAGGCAAACTAAAAGTAGGATTTATGCTCCCTGCGACGGGTACATTTGCCTCCTTAGGGTCAGCAATAGAGAACGGTTTTCGCTTATACGTGAATGAGCAAGGCGGGAAAATTGCAGGACGTGAAATCGAGTATGTCTCTGTTGATGATGAGAGTGATCCATCAAAAGCAACTGATAATGTCAATAAACTAATCAAACGTGACAATGTTGATGTCATCATCGGTACAGTCCACAGCGGCGTAGCGATGGCGATGGCCAAAGCGGCAAAAGAGTCAGGCACTCTGCTAATCGTGCCAAACGCCGGTGCAAATGCGGTAACGGGGCCCATGTGCGCCCCAAACATTTTCCGCTCTAGCTTTTCGAATTGGCAACCCGGATATGCCATGGGTGAAATAGCAGCCAAGAAAGGGCATAAAAAAATTGTGACCATAACTTGGAAATATGCTGCTGGCGAGGAGTCCGTAAAGGGATTTAAAGACGGTTTTGAACAAAATGGCGGAACAGTGATTAAAGACTTGAATTTGCCGTTCCCTAACGTCGAATTTCAAGCACTACTAACTGAGATTGCCGCGCTTAAACCTGATGCGGTATTTACATTCTTTGCGGGTGGAGGAGCTGTTAAATTCGTTAAAGACTACTCTGCAGCTGGTTTAAAGAAAAAGATCCCGCTCTACGGAACTGGCTTTTTGACTGATGGCACCCTTGAAGCTCAAGGCTCTGATGCAGATGGACTGTTGACCACACTACACTACGCGGACAACTTAAACAACAAACGCGATCAAAGCTTTCGCCTAGCTTATGCTAAAACTTATAAACTACAGCCAGACGTATATGCAGTTCAAGGGTTTGACGCGGCTCAAATGCTCAGCATCGGACTTAATGCCACAAAGGGGGACGCTAAAAATATAACAGTCTTCGAACAAGCCCTACGCACAGCAAAGATTGATAGTCCTAGAGGCGTATTCACTTTATCTAACAGTCACAATCCCATTCAAGACATCTACCTTAGAAAAGTAGTCGGTAAAGAAAATGTGATGGAAAGCATAGCTCACAAAGCCTTGGCTGATCCAGGTCTGGGTTGCAAAATGTAATCTTCATAACCCACTTTGCTCTAGTAGATTAATAGAACAACAGCTCGTATTTCATTGAACCAATTCTGAATACTTAATGGATTTTGCTACTTTTTTAATTCAATGCTTAAATGCATTGCAATACGGGCTGTTGCTATTTTTAATTGCCTCTGGTTTGACACTCATTTTTGGAATTATGGGAGTGATCAACTTAGCACACGGTAGCTTCTATATGATTGGGGCCTACCTAGCTTACGCGCTAGCCCCATTGGTAACTGCAAGCTTTGGGGGTGAATTTTTTAGTACCATAGGTGTCGGACTAATTTTTTCAATTATTCTGGGCTACATCCTTGAGTGGGCCTTCTTTAGTTACTTGTACAAGCGCGAACATTTGCAGCAAGTACTTATGACCTACGGGCTCATTTTGGTATTTGAAGAACTCCGCAGTATGCTTGTAGGTGATGATGTTCACGGGGTTAGTATCCCTTCTTATTTAGATGTAGCTCTTCCATTGAGTGACATGATGACATATCCCCTTTACCGACTATTCATAAGCGCGGTGTGCCTACTTCTTGCATTAGCAATGTGGTTCGTATTTACGCGTACCCGCTTAGGCATGATGATCAGAGCTGGAACGACCAACCGAGAAATGGTTGAGAGCCTAGGGATCGACATTACGCTGCTGTATAGGATTGTCTTTGCCGCGGGAGTTGCCCTAGCGGCATTTGCAGGCATGATTGCAGCGCCCATCTCCAGTGTATACCCAGGAATGGGCGATGGTGTATTGATCATCTGTTTCGTAGTGGTCATCATCGGAGGAGTTGGGTCCATAAAAGGTGCAATGCTGGCTGCACTGCTCATTGGCCTAGTTGATACATTTGGAAAGTTATTACTGCCTCAAATGGCTGGCGTATTGGTTTATGTATTGATGGCATTCATACTTTTATGGCGCCCAAGAGGCTTATTTAAAGTCTAAATTTAAACCAAAATCTAACTTATGCGCTATCAAAAAATATTTGTGATTATTGTTTTTGGTCTATTGGCAATTTGGCCATTTATTAGTAGCTCTTACGGATCGGACTTAGTTGCAAAGATCATGATCTATGCATTACTTGCGCTCAGTCTAGAACTACTTGTTGGTAGCACAGGATTGATATGCTTTGGACAAGCTGCTTTTTTTGGAATTGGTGCTTATGCTGCTGTTTTATTAGCGCCAGCAGATGGTAGCGCCTCACTACTTTGGTTAAGTTTGTTTGAATCTGTAGTTATGGCAGGTATCTTTGCCATAGCGGTCGGTACTTTAGCGCTTAGAACTCAAGGAATCTACTTCATTATGGTCACCTTAGCGTTCTCTCAGATGGCATATTACATAGTGCATGATACGCCCCTGGGTGGAGGAACAGATGGAATCTACATGTACATCAAACCAAACTGGGGTTTGATCAACTTAGAAAATCCAATGCATATGTACGGATTTATTTGGCTCAGTCTTTTGTTAGGGTTTCTTTTCCTATCGCAACTACTTCGCTCACCATTTGGACGTGCGCTATCAGGTATTAGGGTGAATGAACAACGCATGATAGCCACAGGTTTCTCGGTTTTCCCCTATAAACTGGCTGCTTTCACCATATCAGGTGCGCTTGCTGGTTGGGCAGGTTATTTGTTTGCCGTTAAAGACGGATTTGTTAATCCAGAGCTTCTTGGGTGGCATCTAAGCGGTGTAGTTCTAGTTATGATAATTTTAGGAGGCCTAGGCAAAATTCACGGCGCAATAGTTGGTGCATTTGCATTTGCGCTTTTACAGGAGTTATTTCAATCAGAAATTGTGTTTGGAAGTTTCGCAAAACACTGGCATCTTGGACTTGGCTTAACCATCATTATTTGCGTTGCCTTCATGCCCAATGGCTTGGTTGCACTCCCGCGTCAATTTCTTGAGCGTCTAATAGGACGAACAAACAGTAGAACTGCCCTTCCCTTGTCTGGACCAGCATGAATAAAGACATTCTCTTGAAATGCCAAAACCTAACTCGTCGCTGGGAAGGTGTTATCGCGGTCAACGATGTCTCATTGGTGTTGGAGCGAGGTAGTGTGCACGCAGTGATTGGAACTAACGGGGCAGGTAAATCTACGCTCATTAATTTGTTATCAGGAGAGATCGAACCTTCTGCGGGATATGTTGAATTATTGGGAGAGGATGTCTCTAACTGGTCCCAAGAGCGCAGAGCGAGAGCGGGACTAGGTCGCAGTTACCAACGCAACACCATCTATCCAAGTTTTACAGTTCTCGAGAATTGTCGACTCTCAGCCCAATCTCAATTTCAAAATGTGTGGGCTTTTTGGAGAGATGCAAAAAATGATTCAAAAACCCTAAGCCTAGCTCGGGAAGCTGCGAACCTTGTGGGTTTAAGTGATGTACTCGATTGTCAAGCCGATTACTTGAGTCATGGTCAAAAACGTCAACTTGAGATCGCGATGTGCCTGTCGACTGCCCCGAAAATCTTGCTCCTAGATGAGCCATTAGCCGGCATGGGAGCAGAGGAAACTGAGCGAATGCTTAATTTGCTAGAAAAACTAAAGCCAGAACACGCCATTTTATTAGTTGAGCACGATATGGACGCAGTTTTTCGAATTGCAGAACGCATTACAGTCATGGTCAATGGAAGTGTGATTGCGTCAGGAAATGCCACCGAAGTTCGAAATAATCCAGTTGTACGCACAGCATATTTGGGAGAGCATTGATGCAAAGTAATCATGAAATTATTTTGCAAGCTCATGACGTACATGCATGGTACGGTAGCAGTCACGTTATCAACGGAATAAGCCTAGATATCCGCAGGGGGGAGACTGTCGGCCTGCTTGGGCGCAATGGGATGGGTAAAACGACTCTTATACGATCATTACTAGGGCATGTAGCCCAAAGGGATGGGCGTATTAGCCTATTTGGGCGTGATATATCAAAAGTGCCTCCCCACGAAGTCGCTCGCCAAGGGGTCGCTTATGTGCCGGAAGGTAGGGGAATTTTTGGCAATCTCTCTGTTCGTGAAAACTTGGTCATGGCGGCTCGTAGTGGCCGGGACGGTCAAAAGGACTGGACGCTAGAGCGGGTACTAAACACATTTCCACGCCTTGCCGCACGCCTAAATAACCAGGGCAATCAACTCTCAGGGGGGGAACAGCAAATGCTCTCCATTGGGCGCGCTTTGATGACTCACCCTGATTTGATTATTCTTGATGAAGCAACTGAGGGATTGGCTCCACTCATCGTTGCTGAGGTTTGGCGAGTTATTGATGAGATTAAAGCAAATGGCCTCGCTGTGTTGATTGTGGACCGCGACTGGCACAAGGTCTTATCAAAAAGTAACCGCGCGATTGTTTTGCAAAAAGGGCTTGTCCACTTGCAGGGCAATTCCAATAATCTGCTTGAAAACCCTGAACTTATTAACTGTCTCGGAATTTAAATACACTATTTAAAGAAGTGAATTTTCAAAAAGTGTTGATAAGCATCCTGTGATTACCAAGGCGTGTAGTATGAATAAATACATTTTGCGTTGACGTTACGCAAAGTGTTTCTGGGGTACAAACGTTGGATCTCACGGGGTAGAGTCGGCACTCACCCTCATTTGCATCAAGAAAGCCGTCACTTAGACTTGCAGGACCGTGAGTGCGTGTGTTATCTTTGGCGGATATATTCTCACTAATTGGAACAACTCTACCTCTTTAACAGTCACCTTAAATGCTAAAACTTCTCTAACAAGAAGATTTTTTTTGTAGGCATTGAGGTACCCCGTTCTGTGGCACACAGTTCTCCCTATATTGGGTAAATAATCGAATTGGCAATCATCTCACTGTCATATACACACAATCGAGAGCGAAACTTCAATCCCTCGGCGGTTCGAATAATTAAATCACGATAATACCCAACGCTTAAAATAGTTGATTCACCATCAAATTTTGTGCGAATTACAGTGTAATTAGCTTCAGAATTAATAATTTCGCCGTGTTCATTACTCTCAACCGACAGGACTCTTGGCGTTCCAACTATATGGCGTTGATAATATGGATCGTGATACAACGTTTCTTTTACACCATAGACTCGATCTTTGATCATTGCCTTACTCTCCAGTGCCAATAAACACAGAGGCAATCCATCCTCAAAATTTTCTCTAGGCTGTAATTTATAACTTGCATCATCAACAAAGAACTCTGGCCATTTCTCCCATTCATTGGAATCACAGACCATGGCATAGTCACTGTAAAGATTTAATAATTCGAAATAAGTTTTGAAGTCAATCATTTTATTCACCCATAACCTTTCGCCAATAATCGTACATCCCGCGAATTAAAGTCTCTGTCACCATGTGATCTGTGTTTTCAATTTCATAACCTCCCATTTCAACAACTGTGCGGTGGATTGGTTTTTGCTCAAATCCTTCTTGAGACCATTCGATAACCTCTCCGTCGTCTGCTGAAACAAACCCCGCAGGACCAAAAAGATTTGCCTGAATTAGCCGACGATCCTGCATTTCTTGTGTGTCGTCTTCAAAACCAAAATGAGTCCAAACAAAATCAAAAGATCCATGGCCATTTGGCTGGATATGACGCGTAGATACGCTATTGACTTGTTGCTGAAGGATGACGCTTGGGAAAATAGTCGTCATAATTGCGGTGGGGCCACCCCACCAATCCTCAGGAACTATGTCTAAAAGTCTTGGATCATTTAGTGTCATTTTTTCTTTGAAACTATTAACACCTGATACAACTTCTTCATTTTTACCACCTTGTCCTCTAGTGGATATCATCGCAGCATGGCGAAACTTAGAGTCCATTTTAAGTTCTGACTTGTTATCCGCACGCCAAAGGCCAAATGTAGAAAACCAGGTGTGCAAGAGTCCAGGATGGTAAGGATCTTTGATATTTTCTTGCATTAACTTCCAATTTCCTGGGATTCGTTGACGACGATATCCGAGTATTTTTAGTGTCCGTCCATTAAATGTTCGGTCAAAGTAACCCAAAATAACAGGCCCCAAAAAATCTTCTAACGACTCAATATCGTGATCAAAGGATGCAAATACCACTCCACCCCGGGTAGCAACTTTCAATTTTGTTAGACCGTGGTCTTCAACCTTAAAGTCCTTAGGCATACCGCCGTTTATTTTTCCGTCTTGTTTAACACCGCGCTTAAAAGGGATCCCCTGTAAATCACCCTTTAAACTATAGTTCCACTGATGGTAGGGACAAAAGAAATCCTTTGCATTTCCTTTTCGTTCCCTACAAAAACGCATTCCCCTATGTGCACATACATTCTCAATAACGTTTATTCCTCCGTCTGGATCACGTACCATGATTACTGATCTCTCACCAATTACTGTACGCCGATAGTCCCCTGGATTTGGAATTTCAGCCTCTAAACCCACATAGCACCAGTGGTTGGAATAGAAAAATTTATCCAACTCTTTTTTATACAAATCCTCTCTTGTGTAGGCCCAAAAAGGGATTCGACTACTTCCCTCCCCTTCCCATTTAGGATTGATTGGAAAAACCGAAGTGTTTTTCATTGGTTATGTCCTTTTGTGTATAAAAGAGTGTTTTAAAAAATAGGGATAAGTTAAAAATGAATAATGGGTATCAGTATGAATTTCTGAATTGTCCGTGCGGGGCTCAATTGAATCAGTCAATAGTCCTATTCTTAGATTTCTATCTTAAGTAAACAATTACTTAAGAATCAATATCAAAACGTCATTTTTTAAATTTTTCAGTATTAAGCTCAAGCGCCGCTCATCAACTTCATCAAAAATGACTGAACCTGCTTGAGAAAAAACTGTTTGTCATTAAAATATTATTTGAGTTTAAAAATCCTAATAAGCTCTGACCGTCTCTAACACAATGGAAAATTAGTAGGACTGGGGAAAAGTTTCATTTAACAATTAACCTTGGAATTAAGTAAGTTAATTCTAAAGACTCTATCTTTATATGTAAATACACTTAAACATATAAGTAAAATCACAATTATGAATAATGGGGTCAACGATGGATTTAAGGCAAATAGATCTAAACCTATTGGTAATATTCAACCAATTATTGATTGACCGCAGGGTCTCAGTTGCAGCAGAAAAATTAGGGTTAACCCAACCCGCAACCAGTAACGCCTTAAAAAGACTGAGGGCAATCCTTAAAGATGAATTATTTGTAAGAACAACGCGCGGAATGGAGCCCACTCCGTATGCCCTTTATTTAGCCGAACCAGTGAGTTATGCTCTAGGAACGCTTCAAGGTGTACTGAGTCAGAGGGATTCATTTGTTCCCCAGACTAGCCAGAGGACATTTGCCCTGTCAATTACGGACATTGGCGAGATATATTTCATGCCAACACTTATCGGCGCTCTTGCAAAGTTAGCTCCAAATATCAAGATAAGCACTTTAAGAAATAATGCCGCTAATTTAAGGGATGAAATGGAGTCAGGAAGCGTCGATATTGCTATAGGATTGATTCCAAGCCTAAAAACAGGGTTTTTTCAACGCAGGCTGTTTAAACAAAAATATGTCTGCATGTTTAGAAAAGACCACCCAGTGGCTAAAAAACCAATTTCAATCAATCAATATAAAACTTTAAATCATGTCGGGGTAACATCAGCACATACAGGACACGCCGAATTAGATCAATTATTAGAACGCAAAGGAATTCACAGAAATATAGCCCTACACGTGCCGCATTTTGTAGCAGTCGGACATATTCTTCAAAGCTCAGATCTAATTGCAACGGTACCAGAAAGATTCGCAGATAAATGTCAAACGCCTTTTGGCTTAACGACATCTGAGTTGCCCATTAAACTGCCTGAGATAGCGATTAACTTATTTTGGCATTCAAAATATAATCAAGAACCTGGAAATATCTGGCTTCGGGACTTAATTGCTACCCTATTTTCTGAAAAATAGATCGTCAAATATGGACCATACCTTCAATGCAATGGGTAACGTGACCACCTATCCAGATATCTTCCCCTACCCTTTTTACAAATACCCGGCCTTTCCTTCTCAGAGCAGTACCTTGTGAGACAACATAGCCCTCGCCTACTAAACCTGCATTTATTAACCACTTGGCAATTCCAGCATTTAAACTACCAGTTACGGGATCCTCATTGATTCCATAAGGGACAATGAAAGCCCTAACCTCAAAATTTACTTCACTATTTGGGGGATAAGGTCCTATAACTCCAACCTTAAATCCTTTTAACTTGGCGAGATCTGGTTTAAGGGAAAGCACTTTATCTGCTGACTTAAGCATGACTGCGCACCAACCGGGACCGTTGTCCACCCACTGATGCATAACAATATCATCTGGAATAATATTGAGACCATCAGCTAATTGAGTTCTGGTCATTTCGTCAAGTGCACCTGTTCTTATTAGATTTGGAGCTGCAAAGCTCAATAAATCACCCTCAATGCGAATTTTAATAAGCCCGACGGCACACTCTTGGAAAATAAAGTCGTTCGATTTAGGCTTACCCCCACTTGCCATCCAAGCGTGACAAGAACCTAAAGTAGGGTGTCCAGCAAACGGCAACTCTGCACTAGGAGTAAATATTCGTACTCTGTAGTCAGCCAATGGATTTGAGGGTTTCAATAGGAAAGTAGTTTCAGAGAGATTAGTCCAGTTAGCAAATTGTTGCATTTGCATTGTTGATAAGTCATCAGCATGGTGTAC
>CAITYM010000140.1 GCA_903896615.1 uncultured Burkholderiales bacterium | reverse complement strand
TATGAGGGCGGAACGCATGCCAATGACTTTAAATTGGTTAGGCCCTTTTTTAGAGAAGGTAAATTATTTTGTTTTCTAGCCTCAGCTGCGCATTGGCACGATGTCGGTGGTGCAGTCCCGGGCAATTACAACCCAGGTGCGACAGAGTGTTGGCAAGAGGCTGTTCAAATACCTCCCGTTCGAATCGTGAAGAGCGGGGAGTTAGACCAAGATGTGCTCGCTATATTGAGTGCCAACACGCGCTTACCTAGTAGTCTTTGGGGAGACTTGAACGCGCAGCTGGCTGCGCTTGATTTGGGTGAGAAAAGACTGCACGCCCTGCTTGATGAATTTACGGATCCTGTGATTGACTTTGCAATGCAAGAGCTCAGAAGAAGAGCGTGCGTTTTAATGAAATCTGAGATATCAAAGATTGCAGACGGAACTTACTCATTTGAAGATTATTTAGACAACGACGGAGTACGCAATGAGCCTATTCTGATTAGTTTAGAGATGCGTGTTAAGGGGGAAAAGTTAACACTTGATTTCTCTAAAACACACTCAGAGTGCTCTGGACCGGTCAATATTTCCTTAGCAACCTCAGTTGCTGCTTGCTACGTTGCACTAAAACACCTTTTCCCTAACGTTCCC
Organism: uncultured Burkholderiales bacterium; assembly: GCA_903896615.1. Lineage (GTDB taxonomy): Bacteria > Pseudomonadota > Gammaproteobacteria > Burkholderiales > Burkholderiaceae_C > Limnohabitans. The sequence goes on along the minus strand of CAITYM010000140.1, from coordinate 1,034 downwards.
GCCAACGCAGGCGTACTAGATGCGGTTGAATTTATTATTCCAAACGGACTGGTCATTAGCGCCTCAAAACCCAAACCGGTAGGTGGTTATACAGAAACTATTTTGCGGATGATTGACATCATTTTCGGCGCTGCTTCGCTTGCAGATGCAAACCTTGCAATGGCACATGCTTACGGCACCATCAACGCACTCTCTATTACTGGATACAGAAGCGAGGGCCTGCAAAAGGGTCAACGCTGGGTGATGTTCAGTTTTTTTGGTGGTGGTCACGGCGCTTACTCCGACGGCGACGGCTTAAACCACGGCAACGCACCTATCTCAACCGCTACCATCCCCCCACTTGAGATCTTAGAGGCTGCGTACCCTGTGCGTTTTACGCAGTGGGCACTGCGTAATGACTCCGGAGGAGACGGTCAGTACAAAGGTGGTATGGGCGCAGTTTATGAGATAGAGCTCTTAGAGGAAAACGCTGAAGCTTTTGTTTTTGGTGAAAGGGGTAAGTACCCCCCCCAAGGAATCGTTGGCGGTAAACCCGGCATGCTCAATGTATTTGAGTATGAAAACAATGGTCAATTCTTAAAGCCACCAATGGTCTCCAAGATGCAAGGCATAAAACTTAAACGGGGTGAGCGTGTGCGCTTATCAACGCCTGGTGGAGGGGGGTGGGGGGATCCAGCGAAAAGATCTGCCAGTGCAAGACAAAAAGACGCTGAGCACAACGCGATGAGTGCGAAACAAAATTTTGGAGAATCTAAGTGATGAACACAAGTACTCCTCAAACCCTGGACGCTAACCTAGTGGTTGGCGTGGATGTGGGCGGAACATTCACGGATCTATTCATCTTAGACGAATCAAGCGGCAAAGCCAGTATTGTTAAAGTGCCTTCAACCAGGGGAAATGAATCAGAAGGGTTCATGAAAGCACTTGAGCAAATTGGCACCTCAAATGCACAAAGTCCCGTTCAGCGCATAAAAACCATTGTTCACGGTACGACAGTGGGTACCAATGCGCTTTTGGAGCGCAAGGTTGCTAAG
>CAITYM010000139.1 GCA_903896615.1 uncultured Burkholderiales bacterium | reverse complement strand
ACGGCACGCCCATCCCCCGATCTTGAGTAGGGGGTTACACCCGCCCCCTTGAGTTGAAATTCGAACTTGCCAATTGGAGTTTGCGCCTCGCCCAGATAAATCGCTCTCCCATCCCCTAACTGCCCTGCCCAGTGTCCAAACTGATGACCGCTGTAAACGCTAGCCAAGGGCTCACTTCCTTCAATTAAGGCACTTCCGCTCATTGCCTCTAATACGCCGGGCCGCTTATCCCATCCCTCAGCCAGTCCAATCGAACGCGCTAGTTCGTGATTACAGCTTACCCAGTGAATACCAGGTAGTGGGGTCGGGCGCAGACGAGTGTAAAAAGTCTCTCCGAGTTGGGCAAATTGGTTAATCCAATCTAGGTTTAAAGATGCTTTAAGGGGTGAATCCATATGGCTATTGTCACTCTATTCGCAAGAGCCTAAAAAAAAACGGGATTTGGTTAAATTCTGCGGTTTGTCCCCTGCCACTAAGAGCTCAAAATATAGGGGAATGTAAGTGGTCTTTCGTGCTAATTTGTTAGGCACAATGGAAGTTGCCGTTGCGCTTTAAAAAGTTGGGTTGCGTCAATCTAGCTTCTAAAGTCGAATGGGTACTTTTTAAATCATATTTAGAGCGGAGACTCAATTATGCGTGGATTAATGCAAGGCGATCATTTACTTATTTCCTCATTAATTGAATTTGCTAATAAAAACCACGGCGACTCAGAGATCATCTCGCGCCGCGTTGAGGGTGATATTCACCGGAGCAACTGGGCTACTATTTACAAGAGATCCAAACAAGTCGCTCGAGCCTTAGATCGCTTGCAAATAGCAGCTGGGGAAAGGGTGGCCACACTCGCTTGGAACGGCTACAGGCATTTAGAGCTTTATTACGGAGTAAGTGGGTCGGAACGAGTTTTGCACACACTAAACCCCAGACTTCTGCCAGATCAAATTGCATGGATCATCGATCACGCCCAGGATCAGGTGGTGTGTTTTGAAACGACTTTTGTACCTATTATTAAGGCAATTCACGCAAATTGCCCACACGTTAAATACTGGATTGCCTTGTGTGAAGAGGCTGCTTTACCGCTAGACCCTGGGTTGCCAAAAGTCATAAGCTACGAGTCCTGGATTAAAGCTGAGGAGGGGGGGAGTTACACTTGGCCGCAATTTGACGAAAACACCGCCTCCAGCATGTGTTACACAAGCGGCACAACAGGGCATCCCAAGGCTGCTTTATATAGCCACAGATCCACGCTGTTGCATGCTTTCTCGACATGTCAAGTTGATGTGTTTGGAATCTCCGCACGCGATTCAATCTTGCCCGTAGTCCCCATGTTTCACGTTAATGCCTGGGGGCTCCCATACGCTTGCGCAATGGCAGGGGCTAAACTTGTGTTTCCCGGGCCGGGTTTGGACGGCAAATCTGTTTATGAACTGATGGAGCTTGAGGGCGTTACCTTTGCGGCTGGTGTGCCCACTGTATGGCAAATGCTTTTGAACTACATGGCGCCACTGGGTGTTAAATTCTCCTCATTAAAGCGCACCATCATTGGTGGTTCCGCGTGTCCACCTGCGATGATTCATGCTTTTCAGGAGAACTACGGTGTCGAAGTGTTGCACGCCTGGGGTATGACCGAGATGAGTCCTCTTGGGACAGTTTGTACGCTCAAAAACAAGCACCTAAAACTCTCCAGTGAAGAACAGATGAAGGTACGACTCAAGCAGGGAAGGGCATTGTTTGGTGTCGAAATGAAAATTCTGGGGGATTCAGGGGAAGAATTACCTCATGACGGAATTGCATTTGGAGACCTGTACGTCAAAGGTCCTTGGGTGATTGAAAATTATTACAGGAACGATCAAGAATCCCCGTTGGTTAAAGGATGGTTTCCAACCGGTGATGTAGCAACCATAGATCCGGATGGATTTATTCAAATAACAGACCGATCCAAGGACGTTATCAAATCCGGGGGTGAATGGATTAGCTCAATTGAGATTGAAAATATAGCGATGTCACATCCAAGTGTTTTGATGGCCGCCTGCATCGGTGTCGCTCATCCCAAATGGGATGAGCGTCCCGTAGTGGTTGTGGTTCTAAGGCCAGAGACGAAGTTAGACAAGGCAGATTTGCTTGGATTTTATGAGGGGAAAATTGCAAAATGGCAGGTGCCTGATGATGTTATCTTTGTCGATGGCATTCCGCTTGGTGCAACTGGCAAAATGCTTAAGACCAAACTTCGCGAGCAGTTAAAAGCATACAGCCTGCCCACAAAATAGTAACTTTAAGCATCCTTAATTGACATTAAATTGATCTCAAATTGACCTTAAAAACCTTTTGTAACTTATTGATTTATATTGAATTATGACCGCTTCCTATGAGGTTCGAGGACAGGTTGGACTCATAACCTTGGCCAACCCACCCGTCAACGGCCTTGGGCTCTCAACCAGAGAGTCCGTCTATGCAAACTTACGTTTAGCTGAAATGGATGAGCATATTCAGGCAATCGTTATTGTCGGAGCGGGCAAGTCCTTCTCAGGGGGAGCGGACATTAAAGAGTTTGGTACGGCTAGGGCCATGCAACAACCCAATTTGTTGGGTGTGATTGATGCGATTGAAAAGTCTTCAAAGCCTGTGATCGCTGCTCTCAACGGTTTGGCGATGGGGGGTGGTCTTGAGTTGGCTTTAGGCTGCCACTACAGGGTCGCAGTCCTAGGTGCATTGGTGGCAATGCCCGAAGTGAAGTTGGGCCTTATCCCTGGCGCAGGGGGTACCCAAAGACTACCAAGAGCTATTGGAGTGGATGCGGCTTTGGAGATGATAGTCAGCGGAGAGGCTAGAAAAAGTGAATTACTGTTTGAGCTGGGCGGGCAAAAGCTTTTTGATCAAATATTTAACTCTCCAAGCTTAGAGGACTTTGTTCGCAGTGCTTGTGAGTTTGCAACATCCATTTCACAAGTTCGCCCACTGCCGATGCTTAGAAATAATTTGAGCAATTCCACGAACCAAGGGCTTTTAGGTAAGACTGAGCTGACGAAAATATTTGAGTCTTACAGGGAAAATTTGACGAAGACTTCTAAACATTTGCCTGCTCCATTTGAGTGTGTAACAGCGGTAGAAAAAACCGTTACGACTTCTTTTGATGAAGGCATGATTTATGAACGAAAAGTATTTTTGGAATTGATGCAAACACCTGAGTGTAAGTCCTTGAGGCATCTTTTTGTAGCGCAGCGTAATTGCACCAAAATTGATGATGTCACACCTGAGACTCCTTTGCGTCAAGTACGTACCGTAGCAGTAATTGGCGCGGGAACGATGGGGTGCGGTATCAGTTTGAACTTTTTAAATGCAAACATTCCAACCCTATTAATTGACAACAGTGCTGAAGTCTTAGACCGAGCAAAAGCAGGGATTCTAAAAAATTATGAATCACAAGTATCAAAGGGCAAATTAAAGGAGGCAGATCTACACAAGCGTATGAACTGTCTTCAAACCTCCCTTGATTTTGGGGATTTAAAAACAGTCGATCTCATTTTAGAAGCGGTATTTGAGGAGATGCGTGTTAAAGAGGCTGTATTTAAAAAGATCGATGAATTCGCCAAGCCTGGTGCGATTTTGGCGACCAATACCTCAACGCTTGATATCAATACCATTGCTTCTTTTACGCAAAGGCCACAAGACGTTGTAGGGTTACATTTTTTTAGTCCTGCAAACATCATGAAACTCCTAGAGGTAGTCAGGACTGATAAAACTGCGATAGATGTATTGGCAAGCGTAATGGCATTGGCAAAGACCATTCAAAAAACTGCGGTTGTGGCCCGTGTATGTGATGGCTTCATAGGTAACCGAATGCTTGAGCAGTATGTTCGCCAAGCCTTCTTACTTGTCGAGGAGGGGTGCTCCCCCGCTCAGGTTGACCAAGCCATAGAGCGGTTTGGTTTTGCCATGGGACCTTTTAGAATGTATGACCTTGCTGGAAATGATATTGGTTGGGCGATTAGGAAGAGGCGCTACATAGAGCAACCTCAATTGAAGTACAGCAAGATTGGAGACCTTATCTGCGAGCATGGGCGTATGGGGCAGAAGACCAATGCAGGTTGGTATGATTATTTACCCGGTAATAGGAAGGCAATCCCTAGTCCGGTCGTGGATAGCTTGATAGAGGAGTTTAGGAAACAAAGGGGCGTCCCTGTGCGACATATTCCAGAGGAGGAAATCTGCGGGCGTTTAATTTATTCCCTCGTTAATGAGGGCGCTCACATACTTCAGGAGGGGATCGCAGCAAGAGCTAGTGACATTGACATCGTATATGTGACAGGGTACGGATTTCCGGCACACACGGGTGGCCCCATGAACTATGCGAACCAACTGGGTCTGGACTTGATTGTGAAGAAGATGCAAGAGTTTGCTAAAAATCCCCTTGATGACGCTGCCTTTTGGAGACCGGCTCCACTCATTCACCAACTAATCGAAAGTGGAAAACTACTTCAATGACTGATATTTCAACTGAGACAGATCCCTACAACGGCTTTGGTATCCTAATCCCTTTTGTCAAGGAGCTTGGCTTTAGACTCAATTACTTTGAGGGCGGCGCATCCGAGATCACCTATACGCCAAGAGCAGAGCACTTAAATTCTTTTAATGTTGCACACGGTGGCTCCCTTATGACCCTCCTTGATGTCAGTATGGCCACAGCTGCAAGGAGCGTAGAAAAATCTCTTGGTGTGGTCACGGTGGAGATGAAAACCAGTTTTTTAAGACCAGCGACGGGCTCTTTAAAAGCTGTAGGCGGGTTACTTCACCGTACCCGTTCGACAGCATTTGTAGAGGCCAGTGTTTACAACATTGAGGGAGAGTTGTGTGCACATGCTACAGGTACATTTCGTTACATGCAGCGCAGCCCCGCTCAGATTAACGAGTCAACAGGTAACGGTTTGAATTTAAGTACCCCAATTGCCACAGACTGATCCCAGTGTTTTAGAGATTGAAATTCATGTTAGATCAAGCAAATACTTCGCTCAACACTTAAGGGTTGGTTTTGTGATCGAATTGTTCAAAGCACTCGTATTTTTTTACATTATTTTCTGTGATTAAAAACTTTAAAAACAAAACGGCACTTATCACTGGCGCTGCTTCTGGCCTGGGTTTTGAGTGCGCAAAGTTGGGCGCTCAACACGGAATGCATTTGTTACTTGTGGACATTAACAAACAGCAACTTATATCTGCTGAACAAGAAATTAATTCGCTTGTACAGGAGTTTGGAGGATCCTCACACTCCTTTGTCGTTGATGTATCTGATCCACTAGGTATGGCTGCGTTAGCAAAGCGCATCAGCTCCCAACATAATGT
>CAITYM010000138.1 GCA_903896615.1 uncultured Burkholderiales bacterium | reverse complement strand
GGCGATACAGTCCACATGCGGATCTATGGATTCTTCATCGTAATCATCACTCAAATTTGCAAAGCCCTGTGAATCTCTCCAAGTAAATCGTGTCAGAAAAGTACAGAGTTGCAAATTGGAAGGTATGTAAATATCATAATCAACCCGGGATTGTTGATCCTCAAATAGGAAACACTGCGGGCTATCATTGACACGACTCTCATCACCCCAGAATTGATACTTAACCAGGAAACCATTGTCCTCAATTGTTAATTCAAGTACAGTGAAATCCGAGATGACAACTGCAAAACGATCAGGGTCAATACTCCACTGGTTGTGTATCCATGAACCTATCCTCTTGAATTCTTCAGTAACAGTTTCCACCATTAATCCTATATTACAAGCAAGTTAACTAGTGTAACCTCCAGCCTTATGAAACGGTTAGGGGGAATTGGATTTAAAGAAATAGTGAATTAGCAAACGGATATTAATATTCAACATTAATGTGAATACAAAGCTGATACCCAACCCCCCAGACAGATTTAATAGCCGGCTCCGCATCAGCAGTTTGTGCTGTTTTAAGTTTCCGTCTTAATCGTGCAATAAGTTCCTCTAGTGCATGTTTGGACATAAAGTCATCGACATCTGGGTTAGTGAAGAGATCAGAGATATATCCAGATTCAAGCGTATTGTCTTTGGCCTGACTAAGGGCAACTAATAGGGTTTTCTCACGTCCAGTCAATCGAAGTTTATGGCTTAAATCAGGACTCAAAAGAATTCGATCCCTCAAACTAAGGGACCAACCGCCTTCAACATCAATTTTCTTGACCCTTCTGCCCAGGTTTTGGAGAATCAGAACTAACTCCTCAGGAGAGAAAGGCTTATTCAAATAAAAATCAGCTCCTCCGTGGGAGTAACTTGCGAGCTTATCGTTCAGTCCTAGCCTAGCGGTAATAATAACTATGCCGACAAAAGGATGAGTTGACCTTATACGCTTTGACAGACTAAGACCACTCTCACCAGGTAGATTTAAATCAAGTACGTATAGATCGATGAGATCAGGGGTCACCAAGTCATCTAATGCAGAGGCACTAGAGACATCAAACACCACAAAACCATTGCCCTTCAAATGCTCGGCAATTTCTTTCCTCAAATGCAAATCATCTTCAACGAGAACGACATTAAAGGCTTGAGACGTGCGGTTACTCGTGTTTATAGAATATGGTCTCATAAGGGCATTTCAACTCTGAAGGTAATTAGGTCGGATTCAATCCGAAAGGAGATAGCCCCGCCAAGAATATTAACTGCAGTTTTCACAATGTTTAATCCAATCCCCATGCCAGGTTTGGTTGAAAAATTATTATGTCGGTAATATCGTTTAAATAATTTATCCGAATCAGGTACGTTGACATTGTCTAATTGATTCGAGATGTCGAAATATAAGTGCGTATCTTTAACAATATTTGATTGCTTATTCGAATCCCCAGGTAGCAATAACGTACCAATTGAAATAAAAATCGTAGAGCCAGAGGTGGAATATTTGACAGCATTGCTTACCAAGTTAGTAACAATACTAGTTAATAAAAAACGGCTGTTTCTTATGAAAAGGGCGTTGTTAGTATTTATTTCAAAGGAGTTACCAAATTCATAGTCACTAACAACCTCAGTTATTAATTCATTGAAGTTAATGAGTTCATTTACCGGCTTATTATTCTGCTCATACCTTTCTATTCGTGTTGAAAGATAGACTTGATTCACAATGGAATCAATACGACTAGCGGAATGACTGATCTTCTTAATTCTGTCTTGGATTTCATCACGCTGCACCCCATCAGATTGGACAAATTTAACGGCGTAATTTATAGTATTCAGCGGATTTTTAATTTCATGAGTTAATAAATCAACCATTTGTTCTTGCTCTATTAATTGCTCATTTAATATATCAATTTTAAAAGCGTTGGCGGCTGCATCGTTTATTATCTTTTGATTTGTTTTGATTTTCTCAAGAATTTGAAACGTAACAATAGAGAATATAACTATACCAATGGATACTCCATTTAAACGGTAATCTAAGTAATTATGAATAAGAAAGTCAAGATTATTTGTATCTAGAAAATGAGAAGCGTATAAAAACCCCTCAGTCAACATAATAGAGTAAACCGTATTTCCAAAGAAAGCAGTGTATTTAATTCGCTTAGGTATTTCCAACATCAGTAATGCATAGAAATTGAGTACCGTATTAAACAGTTGCAACAAAATATTAAAGAAAACTAACTTATACCCTAAATGTGAAAAAGTCAGGATTGTTGTTATAGCTAATAAACCAATAAGGTAATTATTTAATATCTTATATACATTACTAACTTGATAACCAATAAATATCTCTCTACAAAGAAGACAAAAGAATATTGACCGCAAACAAAAGAAAAACTCTGGAGTATGCTGCAATACTTCCAAACGATTCCCATTAAATATATTGAATAAGATTCCGTTATTTGTAGCAAGATAAAGAATCATTGATGCTTGATAAAACACATAACTTAGAATTAAGCGACTTCTTTCTATAAGATAGAAAATAAAAGCAACAATACACAAACAAAGACCAAAGGCAATGGAAATTGAACTCGATCTTATGGTTGAAGAAATAGTTTTTGCCAAGTCCTGCTGAGTTACGACTTCAGTATGTATTTCAATAAGATTTTGGGACTGAATTTTTAAATAAATCGTTATTGAATCTTCGAGCGTTGATTTCAAATAAGAGCCTGTAAATAAATCTGTGTAAATTAACGGCGGGTTTATCGGTGAACACTCAAGCGTTCACCGAATTCTATTTCAAACCTGTTCATCGCAGCTCTCCAATTTTGAATAGACATTGTC
>CAITYM010000137.1 GCA_903896615.1 uncultured Burkholderiales bacterium | reverse complement strand
TCTGAAAGCCTCTGTTTGGATTGGATTGCTCGCGCCGACTGGAACACCAGCTGAGATCATAAAGCGCTTGCAAGAAGTCGTTGCAAAGATAGTTGCTATGCCAGATGTTCAGAAAAAAATGATTTCAATGTCTGTTATACCTATGAGCAATACGGCGGAAGAATTTTCTAAAATCATTGCGACCGAAATACCGCTTTGGCGACAACTGGCTCAAGAAAACAATATTACAGCTAATTGATCTTTGATCGATCTTGGTTCAAACTTTTCTTTAAATGAAAGCAATGACCATAAGTTATATAACTTAACTTAACTTAGCTTAGCCTAGCTTTAAGTATCTAAGCTCTAAGTATCTAAGATTTAAGACTATCTAAGGTTTCACCTTGACAGAGCCCTCAAGGACTCAAACAAAGCTCCCATTATTTGAAACCCCATTTCTTTGCGTTCTCGCTTAGGAGAAAAAAATGGGACTCCTGCGTGCGCCTTGCATCTCACCAGGGGATTACCCTTGTTCATTGTTTTTTAAAGTCCCATGTAGCCCCTTGTTGCCTGTAAATGGGTATCATTAAATCAAGTGACCTTGTAGTTCATATCTTGCTGTTAACACTTTAAAACCGACAATGAAAAATACCGACTCTCACAGCCTATTCAATAACGCTTGTTACAAAATCAACTGTTTTGAGCCTTCGTGTCAAAGCAGCTCCTTAGGGGAGGGAGGGAGCACTGGGAGTGTGCAAAGTGCGGGTAGTGTCGGGCGTCGTGGATTTTTGACGAATTTAATTGGCGCTGGTGCTGCTATTGGCACAGCCAGCAGTTTTGCAGAATCATCTTTAAAGTCGAGTTCGGCCGCTTTAAATGCCACAACGGGTTCAGGATTTTATGCAGACACTATCATCCACAACGCAAAAATTAATACCCTCGACCCTAAAAATCCTAAGGCCCAAGCTATTGCCATTAAAGGTGATTTGATCCAAAGAGTGGGCAATGATCATGCAGTAATGCAACTTCGAGGTCCAAGTACCGTGATCATTGATGCCAAGAAGAAAACCATCATTCCTGGTCTGATTGATGCGCACACTCATTTCATTAGAGGCGGATTGACCTACTCCATGGAGGTGAGGTGGGACGGTGTCCAGTCTCTCGCGCAAGGACTTCAGATGTTGCGAATACAGGCCGCTCGAACACCTGCACCGCACTGGGTCCAAATCATTGGCGGATGGACCTGGGCGCAGTTTGAAGAGAGAAGGTTCCCCACACTGGAGGAAATCAATGCTGCAACTGGGGATACCCCAGCAATGATCATGCACATGTATGACCGTGCATGGATCAACCAGGCTGGACTGCGAGTTTTAGGTTGGAACAAAGACACCCCCAATCCCTTTGGAGGATTGATTGAGAAAGACGGGGCTGGCAATCCAACCGGGTTACTGGTTGCAACGATTGGTCTGCCAGCGCTTGTTAATACCTGGCTTAAGATTCCAAGGCTCTCACCACAGGACCAAATTCTCTCCACCCAACACTTTATGCGAGAAAACAATCGTTTGGGACTAACAAGTGTCATCGACGCTGGGGGTGGTGGGCAAAACTATCCTGATAACTATGCGGCGATTGCAGAGTTGGCTCAAAACCAGCAATTAACGCTGCGAATAGGTTACGAATTGTTTGCTCAAGCGGGGGGGCGTGAGTTGGAGAACTACCAGAACTGGGCAAAGATGGTGCAAGTTGGCCAGGGGGATGATTACTTTAGGATGATCGGTGCGGGTGAATATATTGTTTGGGCGGCGGGGGATGTAACGAATTTTGACAAAGACCCACAAGTCATCCCTACAGTTATGGAGAGTCAACTCAGTGCTGTAGGCAAGTATTTGGCTTCAAACAATTGGCCGTTCCGCATGCATACAAGTTACGATGCAACAGCGCAGCGTGTGTTAAGCGTTCTTGAGCAAGTCCACCGCGAAGTCCCCCTCAACGGATTGCGTTGGGGGCTTGACCATTGTGAGACCATATCAGCGCAGTCTTTGGAGCGAGTGGCAGCGATGGGGGGCAGTATCAACATTCAAAACAGAATGTCACTCGACGGCGAAGCTTTTAATAAACGTTACGGCGAGCGGGTCAGCCAAGACGCTCCCCCCATAAAGCGCATACGCGAGATGGGTATACCTTTGGCAGCGGGAACCGATGGTAATAGAGCTACAAGTTACAACCCGTGGATTGGGGTTCATTGGCTTATCACGGGTAAGACCCTGGGCGGAGCAAAGCTTCAGGGAGATCATAATTTACTCAGCCGTGAGGAGGCCCTAGGTCTGTATACAAAAGGCGGGGCTTGGATTTCTAGAGAGGAGAATAAGAAGGGCACATTAGAGATCGGTAAGCTTGCTGATTTGGTTATGCTTAGCGCGGACTTCTTTAGTATCGAGGTGGACGCTATAAAGGATTTAGAGTCTGAACTGACGATGGTGGGTGGACGAGTTGTCTATGCAAACGGCGCTTACGCACATTTAGGAATGAAGCCGCCTGAGATCAGGCAGGTATGGCTACCTATTAATGAGTACGGCAAGTACTATAAAAGCGCGAAGAGCGCAAAATCAGGCAAGAAAACTGCTCAGACTTCACATCAGCAAAGTCTTCAAAGCGCACATGCGCACCCACAGATCATTGGAGACGCAGGAGTTTGGTCGGTGGAGTGTCCTTGCTCGTTTTAAGCCGGGAGACTGTAAAAGAAAGAGCAAACTGAGTTCTTGGCGATTGCTCCCATCGTCATTGTTGTATGTTTTGCTGACTTAATGTATGACTAGCGTAGTGCCTTGATACATTAGCCTCATTTTTTAATAATCCTTTGGGAACGTGAGGCTATCTGTAATTGCATCACGGTGGACTTTGTCATGCTTTTGCTACAGTATGAAAACTATATTTTTCAATAAGATTAAAACCACTCACCTAGTATTTAAAAGATACAAAAAGCAGCACACAGTTGACCCTTGATGCTGTTCATTTGGTCAACCAAATATTTCGGTAGACACCGTTTGGGTCATGATCCTGGGTTTGCTTGGCAATGTTGAATTGTCTTCCGCCTTGGTGATCTGATCCTTTGCCAGCAATGTATTGCCAATTCCCTTGATTACTGTAAACATCAAAGTCAAGCAGTTGAGAACGAAACCAAGCGGCACCAACTTCCCAGTTCCCCTTTAGGTTGTAAATCCAATAACTTGCTACGACTTGACGCATCCGGTTGGACAGGTAACCTGTTGATAACAGCTCACGCATACCAGCATCAACAAATGAGTCTCCTGTGTTGCCCATCGACCAGCGCTTAAATGTCACGCTGTTGAGCTCAACATTCAGCTCATCCCGTGGCTTATCCCCCATTTCTTTACTCAAGTAATAAGTATGATTTTGATCACTGGCATTTTTAAAGGCTAAAAACCGAAAATAATCACGCCAAAGTAACTCAAACCAAAGCCAATAGGTTCCTTCGTTGGAGCCGAACTGAAGCTCATACTCCGTTAATTTTTTGGCGATTGTCCTCGCTGAGCAGCACCCAAGTGCGAGCCAAGGTGAGAACTTGCTCGAGTAATCGGTGCCGATTAACTCATTGCGCGTTTTCTTATAGGTGTCCACTAAGCGACGCTCAAAGTACTGGTCTATGTGGGCTTGTGCTTTTCTCTCCCCTCCGTAAAATAATTTGTCACCAATTGACGCCCCCAAAGTCGTTGGCTGTTTGAAGAATCCACCAACCTTCGGGAGTGGACTCACCAGCAGTGGTGAGTTGAGAGGGGCGGTAAATTTTAATTTATGTTTTTCTACTAATAAGCGAAATTGTGTAAAAACACCAGGCATATCTTGAAGCTTGAACGGCAATGAGCGGGGATCTATCATGCTTGATTGCCAAATAGATTTGATTTCAAAACCCGCCTCGTGTAAGTTTACGACTTGATCTAACTCCTGCTGTATCTCAATTTGCTCACAGTAAATGACATTCGTACTTAGTTGCTCACGAAGATTTTGAAACACTTCCAAATAATCGCCCGTTAACTCATATAAATCTGAGCCTAAGGCTTTAAGTTGACCCTTTAAATCTTGTAAAGACTCTTCTAAAAAGTCCCTGCGTTGCTTACTGACCTGGGGATAGTTAGGCCTATTAACACCTTCAAGGTTCGTGTGATGAATATAAATGGGCAAGAGAAATTTTGAGTCATTGCACGCACTTGTGAACGCTGGGTTATCACTTAACCTCAGATCGTTTCTGAACCAGTAGATGGCAGTAGTCATTTTTCATTTTTCATTTTTCATTTTTCATTTTTGAATATGTTCACGCTTAATAACCAGGATAATTCTTTCATGATTCCCAAAAGGGGCGTTTATGTACTTTCCCAAAACCTTGTTTAAAAAAGGACTATGATTTAGACTAAGTGTGAATAATTTCAACTAGTGTTCTGAATTATCGTCCTTAATTATTGTTCTAAAAGTAAGATTAATTCTTGGCTCTTGAACTAACAAACTTTTAAAAAGACTGTGTTGCCAAAAGGTTTGAGTTTCTCCCTTCATGATCAAAAGACTTCCGTGCTCTAAGATTATTGACCGGGTCTCTTTCGTTGCCTTATGTTTAAAAGCAAATTTGCGATGAGCCCCAAAACTAACGGACGCGATGGTTGTATTTTTTCCAAGGGATTGCTCATCATCGCTATGCCACGCCATGCCCTCAGAGCCGTTATGGTAAAGATTGAGTAGGCAAGAATTAAAAGACGTCTTTGTTAATTCTTCAACCTTGGACTTCAACTTAAGTAATAAAGGCGTCCACGGGGTGGCTTGTTTGGTTGTTCCAGAATAGGTGTAAAAATAGTTTGTATCCCCAACCCAAGCTACTTTTCGGTTTGTAACAATGTGTTTTCCGTAAATAACTGCTTCATCATGTTGCCATGGAATGGTTGTCAATAGCTTGTCGAAATAAGAATCTGATTCCTTACTTTCCAATATACATCCGTAGTAATTGACCTCGCCGTCTCGGGTGAGCAGGTTGGCATTGGTGTCGTATTCAAAAAGACTATTTGCTGAATGCATAAAATTGACCCGAGTCTATTAATCAACCTTAATGATAGGGTAACAAATTTTTAATGTTAAACTTTATTTTCTCATAAAGAACTATTGTGAAATCAATTCAAAAAGAACGTGAATAATCATTACAAAGCACTGTTCTAATAACCGTCTTCCAACGCTCAGACACAATAAAATGATACTAATGACAGCAAACCTCCAAATCTCAAAGACCACACGTCGATCTCTTTTGGCTCTGGTGTTGACCTACTCTTGTAGCTTTACTCAAAATATATGGGCGCAAGACAGTGGTTCACTGTCTTCC
>CAITYM010000136.1 GCA_903896615.1 uncultured Burkholderiales bacterium | reverse complement strand
TCCTACTCACAGGCTTTAAAACTGGACTACGTGCCTCAGAGTTAGCTGCAATTCGCTTGGGGCAGTTACTCAATGCAGACAAACGAGTGAATGCAGAGTTCAAGTTGAGTGGCGATCAAACCAAGGGGCGTCACCCGCGGACAATTTATCTGTCTGACGCTTTACGTGAAGAATTACAGACGTATATTGATCTAAGAGGCGACTATGAGCCCACGCATCCTGCATTTGTAACTGCTGGTGGCAAGCCATTCACTGCAGCAGTGATGACACAACACTTGTATTGGTTGTTTAGGAAAGCGGGAATTGACGGTGCATCTAGCCATACTCTAAGACGTCAATTCATCACAAAATTGGCTAGCAAGGGAATTGGGATCAAAATACTGGCTACGATGGCGGGACATCGCTCGATCCAAGTAACTGCCAAGTACATCGACACGAACCCAGACATGCTTCGCAACGCTGCAAACTTGGCGTAAATTAAAGGGTTGCTAATAGCTTATGAGTCATCACTAAAAAATCTGCAGCAATCTGCTCTTTGGTGCGTGTATCTATATCAGGCTTAGGTAGCGGTGCCTTATAACCTTCTATTTCCTTCTTTGCTAGTTTCCAGTATGGATTGCCTGTTAGGTAACGCATTTCATACTCAATATCAAACTTCAACTCTCCACTAAGTTTTTTCTTAAAAAAGATCGCATCATGGACATTTGCCAGTGGCGTTCTACCTCTGCTGGCAGCCACTTGTCTAACTATATCCATGACTTGTGTTTCGCCGTGTTGGTACAGCAATGCAATGATTTTGGATTTGCTAGGACGCCCGCTCTCAGTCTGTACTTCAGGTAAGTCTAGTAAGTGTGAATGATGGGCTTGAACTTGGTTGATTAGAAACTGATCAATAATGTCTTGTTCATTAATGAACTTGATCACAAACTGATTGTTAACGAAGCGATCTCGCTCAATTGGGTTCTTTAGTATTTCTACTAGTGCAGGGTTGTTCCATGTACCACTTGAATCTTTCCAGCCTTGAGTTCTAAGTCGTGCTCCAAAGCCTATTGCGTTGAGTGCTTGCTTTAACAAGCCCTTTTGGAAGTCTTCGCGTTCTTTGCTTAAATCCTCAAAGATGCTTTGTCTTAAGTCTTGTATGAAAGCCTTTTTGTCCTCCAAATAATACAGCGTGGCACTAAACACTTTTCTTAGATTCTGTCCAGCATATTGACTTGTCATGATTTCTGTTGCAAATCCCATCTTCCAGCTTGTTGCACTGGAACTGATGTCGTATTCAAAGCAGTCCCCAAGCATGGCTCTGCGCAGTTCCTTGTTTACATTCTGAACTGAAATGCCAGAGTAGTAATTGCGTCCAAAGACGCTGGGCTGTTTTCGTTGTAAATACAAGCCTCCTGTAACGGAAGCAATGCGCAGTATCTGCGTGGCTTGATCCTTATAGGTATTTTTAGTGTGTGTGCTGAGTCGCGTTGCATGTGTATTCAGCCAGTTTAAATACTGTGCGAGAGATTTGACATCAATATCCACTGGATCAAATATCTTGAG
>CAITYM010000135.1 GCA_903896615.1 uncultured Burkholderiales bacterium | reverse complement strand
GTCGACTCACCTGTTGCATTCACCGCCTTTACCCGTTCTCATCTTGGCGGGTGGCTTGGCCACACGCCTTAGACCGATCACACAGACTATCCCCAAATCATTGGTGGAGGTTGCGGGGGAGCCCTTTGTGTGCCGACAACTAAGGTATCTGAAATCCCAAGGTATAGAAACAGTCGTGATCTGCATTGGCTATTTGGGTGAAATGATTTGTGAAGTGATTGGTGATGGCGCTCGTTTCGGACTTCAAGTGTTATTCGTACAAGATGGGGAGGCACTGAACAAACCTGAGGACTCCCGTATTTCTGCAAGGGCAGCTCATCCGGCGAGTGCACTGGAGGGAACTAAACTATTAGGAACTGGCGGGGCGATCAAGAACGCCCTTGCCAAATATCCGAATGAGTTATGCAAAACAAGTGGAATGGGCGAAATTGGAGGAACGGTAGGAACTGGAGGAGCTAGAGAAGCTAGCGGAGCTTTCTTTGTACTTTACGGAGACTCCTACCTCCCCACCCCATTTGCTCTAGTTCAAAGTGCTTTTGAAGCGTCCAAGCTTCCCGCGCTCATGACCGTGCTTAAGAACCAAAACCAGTGGGACAAAAGCAATGTACTCTTTGACGGTAGGTATTTGATTGAATACAACAAAACCCTCCCAAAACCTGAGATGTCTCACATAGATTACGGCTTATCTATTTTGACTCCGGGCGTTTTGGATGCTTACATCTTAGGTGAGCGTTTTGATTTAGCGGATGTATTCCATAGCGCTTCCCTTAAAGGTCAGTTGGCTGGATACGAAGTCTTTGAGCGGTTTTATGAAATTGGTTCACATAAAGGACTACAAGAGGCGAGCGATTACTTCTTGAAACTAAAATAACTTTGTTAAAACTGCATTGACAATAAAAAAGGGCAATTGATGAATTACGCGCAGCAACATTTGAATGAATCGGTTCAAATACTTCAGCAAATCGATTCAAACCAGATTGAGCGAATGGCTGATCTTTTGGCGCAGGTTAAAGCGCAGGATGGTCGAATCTTCTTTTTGGGTGTGGGCGGGAGTGCAGGGAACTGCTCA
This sequence comes from uncultured Burkholderiales bacterium, assembly GCA_903896615.1. Lineage (GTDB taxonomy): Bacteria > Pseudomonadota > Gammaproteobacteria > Burkholderiales > Burkholderiaceae_C > Limnohabitans. The sequence continues at coordinate 1,444 of CAITYM010000135.1, read as the reverse complement.
CACGCCGTCAACGATTTCAGAAAAATTGTTGGGATTGAGTCCTACGCTCCTACAGACAATGTCTCAGAGCTCACAGCAAGGACCAATGATGAGGGCTGGGCAACGGTGTTTGTAGAGTGGCTTCGTGTGAGCAAATTAACGCCTAAGGATGCACTCTTTATTTTGTCCGTTGGTGGAGGAAATTTAGAGAAGAACATCAGTCCCAATTTGGTTGAAGCGTTACGATACGCAAAAGGCGTTGGCTCGAAGATCACGGGAGTTGTTGGGCGAGACGGTGGTTATACAGCGCAGGTGGCAGATGCGTGTTTGGTAATACCTACCGTGAACCCGGACAATGTAACGCCTCATTCAGAAGCGTTTCAGGCAGTGATTTGGCATCTACTCGTATCCCATCCCAAACTAAAAGCAAATCCAACCAAGTGGGAGTCAACTGTTTAATGATTCAAGTAATTGATCAATACAAATGATCAATACATATTAACAATATAAATAATTTTGCGTAAATTATCCAAGCCTACCTATTAATGCACAAAGCAGATAAAGCAGATAAAGCAGATAGAGCACAAAAATCAATCAATGCAATAAATGCAATCAAACCAATCAAACCAATCAATCAGGCTACAAAAGGCAATCTTCCTTGACAGGGACGGCGTGCTCAACAAAGCCTTTATCAGGGAAGGTAAGCCTTACCCACCGACAAGTCTGGCAGAGATTCAGATCTTGCCAGGCGTTAAAGACGCTCTAAGAGCGCTGAAAGAGAATGATTTTTTGTTGATTGTCACAACCAATCAACCCGATGTGGCAAGGGGAACTATACAAATGGAGACAGTTGAGCAGATCAATTCTTTTTTGCAAGCAAGCCTAGGGATAGATGAGTTTAGGACTTGCTACCACGACACTGCTGACAACTGCACGTGTAGGAAACCAAAACCAGGGCTCATACTGGACGCAGCAAGAGAGTTGGGTATTGACCTTAGCAAAAGCTTTATGGTCGGCGACCGCTGGAGAGATGTGGAAGCGGGCCATGCAGCTGGTGTAAAAACGGTCTTTATCGATTACGACTACCTCGAGAGAAGGCCAGAGTCGTTTGATCACAAGGCAATAAGCCTGCTGGGCGCATTGCCGTATTTGTTGGGAGCGTTATGACTACAAGAGATTCGAATTTGCACAAGAGCCATAAAGATAGGCACATAGATAGCAATGTAGATAGGTATCTTGATAGTGACGGGATAGGCAATGGACTTAAAACTCTTGAAGACTTGAGTGTTCAAATCTTTGCTGACGGCGCTGATAAAGCCCAGATGCTTGAGATGTATGCAAAGCCCTATATCAAAGGTTTGACAACGAACCCAACGCTCATGAAAAAGGCTGGAATTAAGGACTACGCACACTTTTGCAAAGATATCTTAAAAGTTATCAAAGACAAACCCGTATCATTTGAAGT
>CAITYM010000134.1 GCA_903896615.1 uncultured Burkholderiales bacterium | reverse complement strand
TGTGGGTTACTCACAAACTTGTGTTCGTTGAGTTCTTTACCACAGCACTTTTGCACAACCTGAAACAGGTAAAGGGCGGTTTCGCTATCTCCTTTTATGTGCAACATAGAAACGCAACTTCTGTAATAGCCAAAGTGCTAACCATTACAGCGTCTGCAAGTTGCCGTGTACGCAGGGCTTGCTCGTGTTGCTACAGACTCTGTGTCTGCCAACTTTATGCTTGATTCAATTCTTGTGTCAATTGGACTGCAAACTCCAACGTCATCCTTCGCGGGTAGTGACAACAAGTCTCTGCTACTGCTCAGAATTTCCGTCCCTGCGACCACCAATGACCAGGTTTAGGGTGCCAGTTAATTGAGGGCACAACTCATTTTCAGTAGTAATAAATGGCGTCACAAATACGGTGTGTTGATTTGTGCGTCATAGTTATTTAGTCCACTCCAAAGATTTCAATATAAAAATACAGTTGAAATTAGGTGATTTTGGGCAAATTGATATTGATCAGTGGAAGATGCCACAGAGTTGGCATAAAGATCTTGCTCTAGCCAGCGATCAGGGCATAAAGTTGCGATGCTTCATTAAATTAATAGGAGAAACGAATGAGCAACTTAGCATCACTTAAATTGGTAGCCAGCAAAAAACCTCGCAGCATTGCACCAGTACTGCACCGTCGTAACAAGTTGTCAACCAAGTTATGGGAACAAATTCAGTTTGCTAAAGCCCAACAGGAAGGCAAGCCCTTTGAACCCATCAAGTACAGAACAGTGGTTGACAGGGAGACTGGACTGCGTCGTCAAGTTGAATTGCCCAAACGTGTCAAGCCCTGGTGGTTTGTTGCAGACAATGGCAAAGTCTGCGTGAGCGTTAAATATGGCAGCTACACCATTGAGTTAGCCCGTGGTAAACCCAGCGTTGAAGTAGCCAGTGCCAGTGATCTCATCAAGACCTTGGAGACTATCAAAGTGGCAGTTGAAGCTGGCGAACTAGATGCTCAAATAGATGCTGCCGCCAACACGCTCAGGAGCGGATTTAAGAGCAAGTGATGGTGTCGTGTTTGACACGACAGGGCAGTGACGGGCTAATTGAGTATGGGAAAGTATTCAATTCAGCCTGTTCCATTTAGAACAGATGCACAAGATGTCGTGCGTGACACGACACCAGATATAAGTGCTTGGCAACGTAGGCAACTAAATACTTGTATGAGAAGTTATGAATTTGAATCCCAAGCCGCAGCTGCACCCATCACACCTGAGAAAGCCAGAATGGCAGCACTCAAGAAGCAAAAGGATGTTGCCGCAATGGCGTTATCCGCTGAGCGCAAACGGCAGACGATAGCCCGTGCACAAAAGCAAATTGCCAAAGCCAGTGCAGCCAAGTGATTGCATTTGTGTTCAGCGTCTACTGTGCAGCATACCCACATTCATCTCCGCAGTGAGTTCACTGGCATAGTGCTTGTCTATCATCTCTATGCTGGTGCGAGCGTTCCTTGCCAGTGTCAGCATATCAATGCCCTTGCCGTAAAGCAGTCTAAAAGTAATGCTGCTGTGTCTTAGACTGTATAGCGTGCGTTTTTGCCCTTGAGAGCCCAAACGCAGTCCAGTATCAATCATTATTTTCTTGAAGTAACCCTCCAAGAGCGGCATTGCATCTGCTCTATTGGACACTTGCGTCATGAACAGATAGTCTGTGGGTTTGGCTAACCCACGCACGGCAAAGTAATCACGCAGCTTCTCATACACTTGGACTGCCGCGGGGAGTGTAATGATTTGTGCTTTATGCCGTTTAGTCTCTGGCAGTGACAGTCGCAGGTATGTGTGTTCGCCTCTCACAATCTCCACATGCTGGTGTTGAATCACTTTGACGTCAACTGGGCGTACAAAGCTGTTTACCATAAACCTAATCAACCACACCATCTCGTAGGGCACACCGTCAGTGGCAGTGTAGATGCCGTTCTTGGTGTTGCGGTGAGTGACTGGCTTTACAGGCGGCACTATCTTTCTCAAACGCTGGGCAGTTCGCAGTATTTGCCAGTACTCGCCAAGGGTGAAGCCACCACGCGAGGTGGATGTCTTTTTGACGTTGGGGAAATGGGGCAGCACATCTATCCACTGATTCTCTAGAGCAATCGCCAATGACTTCTTGACAATAGTGAGATATTGAGAGATTGATATGGTGCTGAGATGAAGATTGCTGAGATAGTTGTAAAAAGCATTGACTTGGGCACTTGTTATCTTCTCAACAGGTGTCTTTTTGAAATAAGGTATCACGTGCTTGCGTAACAGTGCTGAAGTTACTTTCACGCTCAATTGTGCAATTTCATCACGATTGGCTCTTGCTTGTTCCTTGGCTATTAGCATGTCACCCACTAGATCAATGCTGTGTGTTTTGCGTGCATGACGATCTGTTGTCAACCAGTCCATGCCAATACGCAATATCTCAGTTTCATAAAACTGTTTGGCGAGTGCAATGGCATCGCGTTTGCTCGTTGTGCGTAGACTGCGACAAATTGTCTTGCCTTGAAAAAAGCACTTGACTTGCCAATAACGCGAAGCATTGGTTAAGAAGATGCGTAACTTGGTGGGGTAGTTGGGGATTGAGCAGATGGATTGTGGAATGGGAAGCGAGCGATTACGCTCTTTAAAAAATTGCTCATCATTGCTTGCCAAAAAATTCATCGTATCGCAAGCGTACTGTCGCACACCAATTTAGTCTATGAATTTATTTTCAAACAATATTTCTAACCCACTTGACTTCGCCATGCTCGTGCCAATGATTGCTCAGTGCACACAGGTGCAAAACACCTTTGATTCAACCCTACTAATTCGTACACGGGGTGGTGTGCGACAGTGAGCAAATAGAGTGTCAATAATTAATATAAAGTTATTGGAAAATCCGTAATTAATCTCAAATAAGAGTACTTTATTAGTACAAAACTTGGAGATTAATAAATGAAAAAAACGCTAATCGCGCTCGCTTCTGTTGCAGCTTTAGGTGCTGCTCACGCTGACGTAACACTTTATGGTGTTATTGAC
>CAITYM010000133.1 GCA_903896615.1 uncultured Burkholderiales bacterium | reverse complement strand
TAATGCAGCAAGATCATAGGATGAGCTAGTAGCTCAAAAGCTCATTAAATTAGCTAATAAATTTATAAAAATAACAACATTAATGTATGCATTTACAGTGGTTATGCGCAAATACTGTTAACACATACATGCATCCAAATTGATAATGATCGCATAGCTCATTAGGTGAGCCAGAGTCTTTTTATCCTTAAGCTTTGATCACAACCATTGAGGAAAATCATATGCAAGGAATCTATAACAAAATTAAAGAATCCAACAACGTTGATGTTGCTATTTGGATCATGACCATATGCTCACTTCTGGATACATTCAGTTCACTGCTAGATAGACTAAAGTAAAGCCAAATCAATTAGGAATATCTGATGATTGAAAATGCCGAGGAAGTCCGCAAGCGACGTAAAGAAGAACTTTGCGATTGGCTAAAAGATAACATCAAAGCCTATGAAGCCGTAAAAACAATCCAGCTTCATGATTTTGTAGTTGATTGGGGGGAATTAGACGGTGAATTTAGTTTAACCATTGACGGTGAAACTGTTGAAGATAAGTTCAGTCTTTGTTTGACGGGTACTGGTCGAGTTGCGTATTGAGTTCCCATTTTTCACTACGCACTTAATGGGGTTGCGAGTTACGCAGCCATTGAACTCTGAGAGGAATCGTCAAGTAAGGGAGATCACTTGCTTCGCTAGTACATATTGAGTGTTACACCGTTTGAATAAGCTATGGACATCTTCAGCAGTAGTGCCTGACCAGCAGTGGATATTCGGTAGGTGTCAGTTTCCGAGAAAGTTAAATTATTATTCGTATCGTAGTTCTTTATCACTAAGGAAAATAAACAAGTTGTAGTCGTCTCTGCTGCTACTGAGTAAGTCTCAACGCGTGTGCCTGCGGGTGTACTTTTTGTGGCATCTGTGTATAAAGTAACTGTACCAATACTCCCGCTGTCCCCCACATGAACAGACACGGGTATAGTCGCGGGTATTAAATATATTCCAAACGGAGCTGCTGGAGTTGCAGTGTCACTAGAAATTAAAAAACCCAAAGGAGTATAGTTTGAATCGTAGTAGCTGTAATCTGTCTCAACAACTGAGGCAGGCGTGCAATTGTATAAATACTGATTCAGAGTTCTAAAGAGTGAAAACCCTGCAATCCCGTTAAAAGTATTTGATACTGGCGCACCTTGTGTTGCGTAGAAATATCCCAAACAACTACCCGTCACGTTAAAGCGAATGATTGGGGAGGACTGGTTATAGTTTTTAACTGCAGATTGGACTGGAAAAGAAGCTGTGGCTGAACCGGCTGCACCAGTAGGTGTTCCGTAGAAGAAAAATCCATCTGTCTTACTAGAATTAGATGCTAACGCAACTAAATGACCTGTCGAATCTAAAAAAGCTATACCTGTGGTTGTTGTACCGTTACCAAGAGCACAACTTAAACCGCTAAACGTAGCAGTCAACGAGTAATAGTTATACCCTGGTACTATATTGAAGTTCCCCGAGAGCGCACATCCTGGAATGGACTCCGTAAACGCCCCGGATCCACTTACAGCAACGATGTAGGATTGCGCAGCCGTAGTTTTGGTGATCCCCCAGCCCGTATAGTTTCCGATTATTGAGGCAATGGATGCTGTCGAATTAAAGTTGGTATTTAAGGTGTAATTAACTGGATTTCCAGTGGTGTGATTTACAGTGGTGATAGAGTTCGATGAGTTTACGGTACCTGTAATGGTCGAAGCTGTTGAGGATTGACTTCCGAAATTGATGATGTTGGCGTTAGAGGCAACAAAGGCATTACTTGCAACACTTGGAGCAGCTGCTAATGCTGCTGACGTTAAAGTATCGGCACTAAGATCAAGGGAGTAGGTTACACCGTCGCCTATTGAAGCAAAATACGATATGACCCCACCATCAGATACCCCAGTATAAATTCCAGCAATAGTTTCTGCCACACTAATAGCAGTTGCGATTCCTCCGCCCCCGCCGCCACAAGAGATGAGCATTAACGTAATGCTTAAAAAACCAGCTCTGAGTAACAGTAAACAGTGACGCTTAATTGGAAGCATAGGGATATAGATGTAATAGGGCTACTTAATACACAGGCTTGGGTCGCATGTTTGAGGGGTTACCGCCTTCTTTTTCAATACATCCTCTTGCTGCGCAATAACAATCACCGAGGTTGGATGATTAATCATCGCTCCAATTAAACCGAAATGGGATCCGCCTTGGTCATAATCGCCTCGCAAAACTAGTATTTGCCCAGGCAAGACGTCAAAGTTAGATTTCAACGGGACCGTTTGTTTAACGATAAGATCAGAATTTCTGGCTACCCAGGAAAAGTCGTAATTCCCTGGTTTAAGCTCAAAATACATAACGTTCTCTTTATTAATAGAGCCTATCTGAGTTGTGTTCACGTAAATGTCTGCTGGAAAGGAATGATTGGAATTAAATAGGCTTCCAATAAGTTTTCCAGTGAAGATATAAACTTTTGCTGTGTTTGGATTAGATTCGAAACGAAATAAATCAATTTGAGTCTGGTCATCAACTTTATCAACCTTGGCGGGTGTGTTGCAACCGCTCAGTAAGGTGAGTATTGTCATGCATACTAATAATTTCAATCTTTTCATTGGAAGTTTTTTGAATTTTTAACGGGTAGTAATTAATAATGCCGAAGTTCGTTTGTTAAATTTGAATTTATAAAATCAGCATATTTCTCAAAGAGTTTGCAAAATTTGATCGTTGGAAATATATTTTTGATTCTGTTATCCACAGGATTTTGTTCAAAGTAAATCAAATCCCATGCTTTAAATTTACTGACGGTGTAAGCAATATTTCTTTGACTGTATTGGATTGAGTTATGCAAGGTTTTGGAGTTAATGCTTAAACCCGAATAATGATTCTTGGCAATAAATAAAAACAGGTCGAAGCAAATTTGATTTTTGCCGAGATTTAAATTGATGCTTTCCCATTCCCTTAGTTCGTATAAAAATGTGGAAAGTCTCTTAATGCTTTGATGCTCTTTGCTCATGCATGCATCGTAACTTTAATTATTTGTAGTTATCTAAATAATATATATGTATTGAGTGCATAGTTTGCACGCATTAATTCTGAATTCATATGCAAGATTTGCATATTCTTTTGATGCGTGCAATATATAGATGCAATCTATTGCATGCAATAAGTGCACTCAATAGATTTGAGATTTGATAACTTTCATAATATTATGAGAAGAGTAAATTAAATATATATATCTTTCTCAATTGATCATGAAGTTCTCAGCCTATAAAACTCTACTATTGCTTTCTTTTCTCTTTTTAAGCTCCCAGTCAAATGCAGACTCTGCGATTGATGCAACGGGGAAAGTGTATGTCCAAGCAGGATACTCATCACTCAACATTAATTACGGAAAATATTCATACAACATTGGATCCACATACACAGCCTACTTGGGTGGTAATCTCAATAAATATTTTGGATTGGAGCTCCTGGGTGCTACGACGAGCACCACAGATTATTCGACAACACTTAATTTTGACGGTGTCTTCTTGAAGCCTAAATATGCTTTGAATGACTACGTTGAAGTGTTTGCAAGAATGGGACTTAACGAGGTCAACTTAAGCACCAGCTATGCAGGTAGGTATACGGGATCCTACCTGGCTTATGGAGGTGGAATTAATTTCTATTTCACTGATGACAAAAAGCAGTATATCCAACTAGATTATATGAATTGGGCTCATAACAATGGATATTCGCTATCCGGTGGTGGAATCAGTTATGGATATAAGTTTTAATTATTTTCCTCCGACTACTTACCAAAATGCCAAAACAAAATCATATATTTCCAATTCTCATGGTCGTATCCCTTTTCGTGGGGTGTGCGAATGTCGCAAACCAGAAGGCACTAAATGAGTCCAATAATGCCTTAAGAATTGGAGACATTTCTACAGCACTTACTATTTTGGAGGACGCTAATAAGAATAAAAAGGAAAAAGACACTCCTTACTACTTAGACAAAGGTGAGATCACCAAGTATCTTGGGGTTCAAAAGCTAAGTGAGAGTTCATCTTCACTACTTATGGCAGATTCCGTCGTTCAGGATTGGCAAGCGAAGGTAAGTATTAACTTGGCGAAGAATACGGGTGATTTCTTGAACTACTTCTTCGCCTCCATTGGATCCAACTCTACATACGAGCCTAAGGATTATGAGAAAAGTCTTCTGAGTTATGAGCTAGCTTTAAATCACGTACTGGCTGGTCGGTGGGATTTAGCCACTGTTGAAGCTAAAAAAATGGCCGAACGTGAAACCATCATTAACCAGTTGCACGAGAAAAGCGTAGCCGCTCTAAGCGCAAAAGAATCTGAATTCCGTAAAAATAAGGTTCAATCCTATACTCGTATTGACAATATTAACGGTTATCCAGTTAATCTCATTAATTCGATTGAAATCAGTAGTCTGAAAAATGCTTACCAAAATGCAGCTGCCCATTACCTAGCAGGATTTATCTTTGAGCAACAGGGGGACGCAGGTATGGCTGCCCCTGGCTACAGAACTGCGCTTGAACTAAAACCCAATAACGGTTTGTTCGAGCTAAGTCTTGGCCTACTAGATAAAAACGTCGAATCTGTTCGAAGAGGAGGACGGACCAAGTCAGACGTATTAGTCATAGTTGAAACGGGCTCAATACCTAGGATCAACTCCCACAAATCCAATTTGACCTTCAATACCCCTCAGGGACCAAAGATAGTTACTTTCAACTTGCCAGTTATAGAGAACCCTTCCCCCGTTTATAACCCCGGCTCTGTGAATGTAGGTGCTCAAAGTGTCATTTTGTATCAGGCTGCAAACTTAGATGCTATGTCACGCAGACAACTAAAAGACGATATGCCTGGGTACTTAATAAAGGCGAGCACGCAAGCAGTTACACAACTCGTTGCTCAAGCGGCCGCCCAAGCGGCTGCGGCTAAGAATAACAACCAAAACGCTGGAATGTTGGCATCCTTAATGGTTGGGATGGCTTTATCCGTAGGAAGTGCTGACGTTAGACAATGGTCCACACTCCCTAGCACGATCTATATGGGTAGAGCATCAGTCTCGAAGGGTGAAAATAACTTCTCTATCCCCACCCCATCTGGGAATTTCTCCGTACCTTTGCAGTTTGGACAAGATTACCAAATTGTGCATGTCAGGATTCTTGGAGGACGCGCCTTTGTGTCAACAATGGGCGCGACTGGCGCAATGAGCGATTACAAAATAACAAACCGTGATACCCCATTTAATCTATCCAACACTGTTTTGAAGAACAGTTATGCACTTCAATAACTTACATCAATCAAATCTATGTTTAAAAAATTACTGATTAAATCCTGCGTTCTCGCAGCGGTTGTATTAATTTCTGCATGTAATTCAACACCTTCAATTGATGAGATGACGGTGAGAATGCGCAATACTGATGAGGTAAAAATCCTTGATCTCCGCAGTGTCAAGGTAAATAATTTACTTAAGACAGAAGCCACGATCTTGGTTAAGTCCACCAAAAAGTCGATTTCGTACCGTTTTATGTGGATTGATAAAAATGCATTCCAAGTCTACGGAGATGAGGCCTGGAAGCCACTTCCAGTAGGTAGTGGCCAGTCTGGCGTATTGATCGGTATTGCACCGGGGCCAGCAGCGGAGACTTTCCGACTTGAGTTAAGTTCTGATTAATTTTTAAGGTAAAAGAAAAATGTTTAATTTAAAGCGTATAAATTTGATAGTCGCCTTTTGGGTTTTGATCCTTACCGTTGGGTGTGCATCAAGCCCGAGCGTTAAATACGGTGATTCAAAGGGGGTGGAAACAGTCAATACAGATTTTGGGTCGACAGATCTTCAAACTATCGCCGAGGCTATGACGCGATCATTGCTTGAGTCTCGCGTTGTTCTGGATTCCAGAGAGCCACCAAGAGTGACTGTTTACGACGTCAGGAATAAGACTTCTGAGTACATTGATACAAGCGCCATTACTGCAAAGATCAGGTCTCAACTTACAAGAAGCGGAAGAGTTAGATTTACGGTCAGTACATCAGAGATGCAAAACCAAGTAGACGAGTTAAAGCGTCAGACTCAGTCTGGGCTGTACTCCACCCAGAATCAGACCAAGATGGGCAACATGAACGGAGCAAAATTCCGCGTTGAAGGCTTCATCGGATCTATCGTTAAACAAACCAAAGATGTAAAGGATGTCTTTTACAACTTCCATCTAAGTCTCATCAATAACGAGACTGGGGACATCGAGTGGGAAGACGAAAAAGAGATTCGTAAAACTGCGACGCGCTAATCGGTTGATTAGCAAAGATTATGAACAATGACTTTACAAAACATATACCGATGCAAATACAAAAAGCGATAAGCCCCGTTGCACTAAAGGTAATCAGGGTGTTCTGCGTCTATTACCTGTTAGGGGTGTCGGTCTCCCATGCACAAATTGCATCGCAATTGGCTCCACTTTCAGCGGTCCCTGAAGTTAAGGCAAGCCAAGACGGCGTGGTCGCCCAACCTCAAATTCAACCGTCCCCTTCTG
>CAITYM010000132.1 GCA_903896615.1 uncultured Burkholderiales bacterium | reverse complement strand
CTGGATTTATGGGTTGGTTTAAAAACCTATTTACATCTAAGCCAAGTGCTGAGTCTGAGAAATCAGATGCAACAGATAAGACTAAAGACGCTCGACGCGATCAAAACCGAACACCACGTGAAGGCGGAGCAAGGGGTGATGGACGCAGGGGCTCTGGTCGTCGAAACGACAGAGGCGAGCGCTCTGAAAGAGGTGAGCGGGGCGATCGTCCAGAGAGAGGCCAAGACAGGAATCAAGTACGCGGTGACAGAGCTGAGCGCGGCGAAGGAAGAGTTGGTACATCAGATCAGTCGCGCCAAGCAGGTCAAGGCGGACAGCGTGGCCAACGCGGACAACGAACAGGTGAACAAGGTTCAGCCAACCGTGATCCTAGAGAAAACGGTGGACGAGATCAAAGAGAACCACGTGAACCCCGTGAACCACGTGAACAACGTGAACTTGGTTTGCAAGACGCTCAAGCCCACTCAGGTGATGTTTCAATTCAAAACAGAAACAACTCATCACAAATGGATAGAGCTCCCGAGGCAGCTGCTCAGGGCGAGAGAGCGGAGCGTCCAAGACGCCGTGATCCCAGACGTAACAACCGCAGTGCCGATGGACAATCTCCAAACGCATCAGACGTAAATGTTCAATCAAACGCAATTGCTTTGCAAGAACAAGGCAGTGAGTTACATCAAAATGCTCAACCAGCCCAGGCGCCAGGTCTTGATATGGAGCGCGTTGAAGAGCGCCGCGATAGGCGCTCTAGAGATCGTTACGGACGGGAACGTCGCGAGCGTCAAGATAAGTCGATAACGGAGGACGGGTCAGCAACTCAAGGAGCATTGTTTGCAGACCAATCTCAATCCAATCTATCAGCGGTAGATGGAAATCTCAACACGGTTGTAGCAAATAACAACCAAATCCATACAAGTACCACTCAAGCTCCAAAAGCAGAAATGCCCAAGGTTCAGCACTTTGATTTACCCGTGCAGCAGTTGGTTGAAATGTCCAAATCCTCTGGCCTAGAGTGGGTTAATAGCAACCCTGAGCGCGTTGCGCACGTTCAAATGATCATTGCTTCTGAGCCAAAGCCAGTGCACGTTCCCAGGGAGAGGCCACCGGTTGTTGTACATGATGAGGGACCACTTATTTTGGTGGAAACACGCAAAGACTTGGCAAAGCTTGACGTGGGTGTTTAATCCTACCAAGGCTATTTCTTAGTTCTTGTTCGCATTGAAGTTGGGGAGGATCGCTTGAATCAGCGGTCCTCCCCATTTCTTTTGAGTCAGTGCATCTTGCTTTGTGCACTTGAAAAACTTAGTGATTAAAGACTTGATAAATCAACGGCACAGTAAGGGCCCCCAAAATACCGTGCAACCCCATTGCAAGGCTTGAATAGGTGCCGGCTTCGTTGTTGATGCTAAAAGCTCTAGAAGTACCGATCCCGTGAGATACGATTCCAACCACAAAGCCCCTTTGCCACCAAATTTTAAAGTTCATTGCATTGAGTATGAGCGGCACGAGAATCGAGCCCGTAATCCCCGTTAGAACGGCAAATACAGCCGTAAGGGTTGGGGACGCACCGATTCGCTCAGCAATACCCATTGCAATAGGTGCGGTTACAGATTTAGCGTAAAACGCATCCGTAATAGTTTTATCGCATCCCATAAGAATACAAATGCCGACACTTGTGAGAATGGAGACCAGACCTCCGGTGATGAGGGATGCCAGCAGTGGAAGCATTCGGTCTTTGAGTTGATTGATTCCCTTGTAGATTGGAATGGCTAAGCTGACCGTAGCAGAGCCTAGCAAGAAGTGTATGAACTGCGCTCCCTGAAAATATTTGTCATAAGACATTCCGATGAAGTGCAGTGCAGTGGTGATAATGAATATCGTTAATATCAATGGGTTAGCCAAGGGGTTTTGATTCATCTTTTGATAAAACCAAAGTCCGGTTTGATAGGCTGCTAAAGTAAGGGTGAGTGCCAATAAGGGACTGCCGGAGAGGTAGACCCAGATTTCAATAATTGATTTTGATTCACTCATTTTTCTTGCCCCTCCTTTGGACTTAGCCATTTGAGGACGAGGGCGCTGCAAAAAGCGGAGAGTACAGCGCTCACAATGAGCGCCGTAACAATAGTTAATGCGTTATTTTGGAGCTGTGGAATAAATAGGATGATGCCCACAGCTGCTGGCACAAATAGCAGCCCCAAGTAGCGACTAAATGCATCCCCAACCATTGCAAGGGACGCATTAACGTCTTTTAAATAAAGTAACCAAAGCAGTAATAAGACGAGTCCGATGACGGGACCAGGCAAGAAAGGAAGTAAGAGCTTGGAGATGATTTCTCCAAGTCCTTGAAACAGAAGAATTTGGAGTAGGCCTGAAATCATTTTTTGTAAAATTAATTCTGGTTTGAATGTACTCCAGAAACTTTAATTAACTGGAGGGCTTAACGCAAAGGCAGGAGCAATTTAAACCGTGCTTACGGGCTTGTAATGACAAAATTGTCGAAAATTCAAAAACTAATTTGTTAAACGCATTGCAAAGAGCTTAGCTTAGAGAAATTTTCTTCCAGTATGCAACTGCCTCCGCCTCTTGGCCACGTTGCACCGCTAGTTCTGCGAGTATTAACCACGCGGATTTTTTTAAAACAGGGTTAGTGAGTTGCTGCGAGGCTTCATGCATTAATTGCTGAGCTTTACCCCATAGCCCGTTATACATACAGGCCATGGCACCAAGGTATTGGAGGAGCGAGTTTCTAGGGTTCATCGCACGGGCTTGGTCAATCTCGGTGAGCCAGTGTTTATCAGCTCCGATGACTTTTAAGTGTGATGCCAGTGTTTGAATGAGCCTGATTTGTTGTGACTCCGATAGTGCGCTTGGACGACTCACAAGTAAATTCCAAATAGGGCTAAGCCATGCCAACGCAGTTTGAGAGTTGCCAGACAGGGAGAGCATGCGCTCACTTGCGTGCATGGCGACGTCTGCAAGAGCTCTTTCGCGTGCGTCTAAAAGTCGCCAAGTTTGCTCCAGTTGGTGTTGATCGTAACAATCTTCCAAGCTTGCTACACACAAACTCCTTAGTAAGCCTTGAGCTGCGTTATCTGAAAAAGCGCCGTGCTTGTTTAATAGTCGCGCAGTTTCTAAGGCTGCGAGGTGATGCTTGGCAAGTCGATCGGCTTTTAGTTTTAATCTCAAGGTGAGCGTACGTCTTGAGACTCCGCCTTTTAATTCCCCAAGCCAAGTTAAAGCGGCAATGGGATCGGCTTCGGCTAGTGACCAACGTGCAGCGCTCAGCATTGCAGCCTCTTTGGTCTCATAGGGCGAATCCCCCGTCCTTGAGGTCTCTTGGATGATTGCTTGAAGGTGATGATCTCGTGACTGAATATCTCTTAAAGCCTGTGCGCTCTCAGCGCCAATCAGATGGGCTAGTGCGCGAAGTTGGTGTAAATATTTTGGGGCAGAATCAGTGTTTTGTGTTTGTTGTTCAAGCGTGTTTGCATGCTCAATGGTTATGGCTGCAGAGCGGGCTGATCGCAAAAACCTCCCCGTCATCAGTTGTTCCAAACCATTTAGTAAGCTCTCGTGCATACTGCGCTCGCGTTGTTGGAGTCTCCACCGCTTTGCCACCTGGGGTAGTGCAAGAAGTGAGGAGACGGCCTTTATTGCGAAGTAAAGGGTTAAGAAGCTTGTGATTAAAACAATGACAGCAAAGTTTATGGAGAGGTCTACTCTATAGCCTGAGATAAAAAGGGAGACCAATCCACCAGGATGGTCAGCACCCATGGAGAGCGCTACGGCAGTACCAAATAGAGTTAATAACCAAATAGCCGCTTTCATGTTAATTGCCCAGACGGGTTGCGTTTATGGCTGCCCACGAGTCCTGAATTTGTGGAATATCAGGTTGAGCGCCTAACTCTTTAATCTCTCTCAATAGGGTCGCAACCTCTTGTCCTTGTCTGGACTGCATGGAAAAGTATTTGTCTAAATCTTTTTGGCTCTCATTTAAGTCGGATTTGAAGGAGTTGATCTGATGCGCAAGTAAACCAAGTTTGGCGTTGAGTAAGCGTAGTTTTAAGTTTTCTTTTAGGAAATAACCTTGACTTGGTGTGAGCAAACTTGCCTCGGGTTGATCGATTCGGGTAATGCGCACAAGACCTTTGATTTGCATCCAAATATGGGTGCTGAGGGTTTCCCACCAACTCTGTGGATTTATTCCTTTAATCGATTGCGCCCAAGGGAATTGTTGCTCAGTGCGGGAGGAGGGAGTACTGTTAGTGCTATTGCTATTATTCGCGGTTTGAGTTGATTTTGTTGTCAACTCATCAACTCTTTCTGGTCGTTGCTCATCCTTGGCTAGTGTGGATGAGATCTGGGGTTCGTTCAGTAACGGCAGTACCTCTACTTTTTGCACCAATTGATCAAGCTTTAAAAGCAATACGGGTGTGTCAAGCACAGGGGTAGATTTAATTCGGTCTAAGTCTTTAACTAGCGCTTTATCAATGGCTAATAGTTTGGGTTGAGAGGTTTTGGAGAGTCTTTGCTCTGCGGTTTTAAGGGCTGAGATGAGGGGTTGTGCACTGCCCATTAACTGGGCTTGTTGTTGGCCCAACCTAAGCATCGACTCTAGTTCTGCAACCAAATTATCGTCCCTGGTTCGCGAGAGGGACTGCATCAAATCTTCTAACTGAGTGCGTTGGAGTGCGACCTCCATGACTTTTGCGTCAAGCAATGCTAATTTGGCTGCGGTCTCCCGGGCTAACTCTTGCGCATCTTTAGAGCTGACTTTTGCCTCTAAAGACTGTGTATTTGACTGCATTGTTTGTTTAGCGAGTAATTCCTCAATACTGGACAGCTTTACCCATAAATAGGAGGCAGTGCATAAAGCTGCAATGCTAATTATATAAAGGCCCAAGATCCGGTAGGTGCTACGAGATTTTGGACCGTGCTTTGCATCTTTAGAAGGCAAAGTATCTTGCGTTGGAGTGTTCAAAATTATGTCTTTGTTAATTGAAATATTTTAGTGACATTACGACATCACTTATTGTTGGGCGTGACGCATGCACAACACCCCAGCCCATCTCTAGAGCGCTTTGGGCGATTCGATTGTGGGTTGTGAGTGCACGACACTTGGACCAATCTTGGGTGGGGAGTAATCGCCCCAGGTTGTGAACGGATAAAGAACTGCTAAAAATCCAGATACTACCTTGGTTTAGGGTAAGTATGGCTTTTTGTTTTTGTTCTTCACTCCATTTGGGCAAGCCCCTAAGGTACACCGCTAGTTCGTCGACTTGAACGCCTTTTTGCCGCAGTTGATACATGAGCCATTGGCTCCCACTCCCGCTCCCGCTCCCGTTCCCACTTTCACTCCCACTTTCACTCCCAATTTCACTACCAATTTCACTACCAATTTCATTCCCACTTTCGCTGTCACTCGTATCACCTTCGCTCACTGATTCAGACGAGCGAGGTGGCCAATCTGTAATTTTTTTTTCACCAAGTTGATTTAAGCCGCGAATAAAAAGTACTTTTTGCCCCGCACTCACCAGATCTTTTGTAACTTCCCACAGTTGGGGGGAGTCAAATTGGGGCGCGTTTGCAAGTGGTGACACAATTTGTTGAGCAGACATGCCTTGTCGCTTCAGTGCTAGAGCGGTCCCTGGGCCCGTAGCCCAACAAAGCACATGGGGCTGGATGTGTTGAACTTGACCCGTTTCGGTCGTCAGTGCTTGAAAAAAGTGCTCAACAGCGGCGCTGCTCACAAATACCAATGCTGAGTAGGAATTGATACAACGGATAGTTTGTGGGTTACTTTTGATAAGTTCAACCCGTGCTATGGGACTAATCTCAATTAAAGGCCAATTAACGACCTGGTGCCCAGCGCTTACAAGGCCCTCAAGCCACTTGGGAGCTTCCTGGGCGGGACGGGTCAATATGAGATTTAGGGAGCTTGCCAAGAGAGTTACCAATTTTTAGAATCAATTAAAGTGAGTCGATCAAACGTTTATTGAAACTGTTTAGGATATCCCCTCCCCCCCCGAGCTTGCCTGGCAACTAAAACAGGAAGAGGTACGGAGTTGTGGCTAACCGTTTTTTTTCGTTTTTGGACATGATGCGAGTTTCAGTGTAATCGAAACTACCCTCCCAATGCACTTAGGATGAGGGGATTGTGGGCTGCAGTTAAGGCTAAAATCAGTACGTATGTCTACCAATCAACTCGATAAAAAATCCCAGTCCTGGTCCGCTCTCTTTGGAGAGCCGATGAGCGAGATGGTCAAGCGCTACACCTCAAGTGTTTTCTTTGACAAACGGCTTTGGCATGCCGATATTGAAGGCTCCTTAGCGCATTCAGAAATGCTTGCTCACTGCGGAATTATCAGCCAAACTGATTACGCCGATATTGTTAAAGGTCTTAGACAAATTGGGGAGGAAATCCATAAAAACCAGTTTGAATGGAAACTTGATCTTGAAGATGTTCATCTCAACATCGAAGCTCGACTCACTCAACTTGTGGGCGATGCTGGCAAGAGGCTACATACCGGGCGAAGCAGAAATGACCAGGTTGCCACTGATGTCAGACTTTGGCTAAGGGATGAGATTGACAATATTTGTCAGCTATTAATTGATTTTCAACAATCATTGGTTGAAGTAGCAGAGCAAAACATTGAGGTAGTGATGCCTGGCTTTACACACCTTCAAGTTGCGCAACCCATATCTTTTGCGCACCATATGTTGGCCTATGTGGAGATGTTTGCAAGAGATTTGGAGCGCTTCAGGGAAGTTCGGGTCCGGGTAAATCGACTTCCCCTGGGCAGCGCTGCTCTTGCAGGGACCAGTTACCCCCTCGACCGAGAGAGAGTGGCGAGAACGCTTGGGATGGTGGATGAGGCTGGCAATCCATGCGTTTGTCAAAACAGTTTAGACGCGGTGAGTGATAGAGATTTTGCAATCGAATTTACCTCTGCAGCAGCGCTTTGCATGGTTCACATCAGTCGTATGAGTGAAGAGTTAGTGCTATGGATGAGCCAAAACTATGGTTTTGTCAAATTATCCGATCGCTTCACGACCGGTAGCTCCATCATGCCTCAAAAGAAAAACCCCGATGTACCAGAGTTAGCTCGGGGTAAAACGGGTCGAGTTGTGGGCCACCTGATGGGACTCATTACGCTCATGAAAGGGCAACCCTTAGCCTATAACAAGGACAACCAAGAAGATAAAGAGCCTTTGTTTGATACGGTCGATACGTTGAAAGATACGCTCAGAATTTTTGATGAAATGATTGGCGGGCAAGTAGAGGGTAAGACTGAGCTTAAAACTGGCGGTATCCAAGTCAACGCTTTGGCCATGGAGGCGGCAGCTTCAAAAGGCTATGCAACAGCCACTGATTTAGCCGATTACTTAGTTCGAAAGGGCCTGCCTTTTCGGGATGCACACGAAGCGGTTGCTAAGATTGTGCGCGTTGCCCAGGACAAAGGTGTTGGGCTAAGCGATTTGCCCTTAAGTGAACTCAAAGCCGTACACAACTTTATCGAGCAAGATGTGTTTGAGGTCCTCTCGCTTAGGGGTTCTTTGAACGCACGTTCAACCCTTGGGGGAACGGCTCCAGCGCAAATTCGTATTCAAATTGAAAGATTAAAGAAATCACTTTAATTTTGTAAACAGGGGATAAAAAAATGAGCGTCATCACAACCATTGAAGATTTACGTGTCCTTGCTCAAAAACGCGTGCCCCGTATGTTCTACGACTACGCTGACTCGGGTAGTTGGACTGAGAGTACCTACAAGGCGAATGAAACGGACTTTCAAAAAATTAAGTTCAGACAACGTGTGGCCGTTAATTTGGAGGGACGTACAACACGCTCTCAAATGATTGGACAAAATGTGGCTATGCCCGTTGCGATTGCACCAACAGGTTTGACCGGAATGCAGCACGCAAATGGGGAGATTTTGGCGGCCCGTGCAGCAAAAGACTTTGGTATTCCCTTTACGCTCTCAACGATGAGTATTTGCTCTATCGAGGCGGTCAGCGCGGGGACACAGGGTCATCCCTTTTGGTTTCAACTCTATGTGATGAAGGATAGAGCTTTTATAGAAAGCTTAATCGATAGAGCAAAAGCTGCTAAGTGTTCTGCGTTGGTTTTAACGCTTGATTTGCAAATTCTGGGTCAACGTCATAAAGATTTGAAAAACGGCCTCTCAGCACCACCTAAACTCACGATTGCCAATATCATTAACATGATGACCAAACCAAGATGGTGTTTGGGGATGCTAGGGACAAAGCACCGTGAATTCGGAAACATCGTGGGCCACGTCAAAGGAGTTGATGACATGGGTTCATTATCCGATTGGACTGCAAAGCAATTTGATCCTGCTTTGAACTGGGATGATGTAGAGTGGGTTAAAAAGAAATGGGGAGGCAAGTTAATACTCAAAGGTATCCAAGACACAGAGGATGCAAGACTTGCTGTGAATAGCGGAGCTGATGCGCTGATTGTCTCCAACCACGGGGGGCGACAACTTGATGGGGCTGAGTCCAGTATTGAATCATTGCCTAGAATTGTTGACGCAGTGGGTTCACAAATTGAGGTACACATGGACGGCGGTGTTCGAAGTGGGCAAGATGTCTTAAAGGCAGTTGCACTGGGTGCAAAGGGGACTTATATTGGACGCTCTTTCTTGTACGGCCTTGGTGCAATGGGGCAGGCGGGAGTCTCAAAGGCCTTACAACTCATTCATAATGAGCTTGATCTTACGATGGCCTTTTGCGGCAAAACTGCAATCGATCAGGTCGACAGTTCTATTTTGTTACCCGGTACCTTTCCTAAATAAAGCATCACTACATAAAGTGCTTTTAGTTGAAGTTGTTCGTTATATGTCCTTTAAGTGACTCATTCGACATCACAAAAGCCTGAATTAATCAGACGTATTGCGCATCTTGATATGGATGCGTTTTACGCCTCCGTTGAGTTACTTCGTTACCCTCAACTTAAAAATCTTCCTGTCGTAATAGGGGGTGCACGCCGTAGGGAGGATATGTATTTAGAGCGGTTAACTGCCTTAGACCCGACAAGGGACTGGAAGAATCTCCCCTTGTCAGAAATCCCTGTTGAAATATTTCCCAGACTCTCCACCTATGTGGGTCGAGGCGTGATTACGACAGCAACTTACGCGGCTCGTAGTTTCGGTATCGGCTCAGCGATGGGCTTGATGAAGGCGAGTCAATTGTGTCCAGATGCTGTGCTTTTGCCCGTGGATTTTGAGGAATACCGAAAATATTCAAGGCTCTTTAAATCTGTGATAACTGAGATCGCACCGGTCATGGAGGACCGCGGTGTAGATGAGGTCTATATTGATTTTACAAATACGCCGGGAGGTCAAAGAGAGGGCGGAAGAGTGCTTGCGCGGTTGTTGCAAAAATGCATTTTTGATGCCACTCAACTGACTTGTTCGATTGGTGTTGCACCCAATAAATTGCTTGCCAAAATGGCCAGCGAGATCAATAAACCTAAGGGCATTTGCGTGCTTTATGAGAAAGATATTCAGGCTCAGATATGGCCATTGCCCTGTAGGAAAATCAATGGAATTGGTCCTAAAACCGATGAACGCCTAAAAAGTCTAGGTATCAACTTAATCGGAGAATTGGCTCTTTATGATCCAATGTTGTTAGTTGAACACTTTGGACAAAACTACGGCAGATGGTTGCACCGCGCTGCTCACGGAATAGATGAGTCTGAGGTGGTCACACACAGTGAGCCAGTAAGCCTTAGTCGGGAAACAACATTTGATCGTGACTTAAATGTGAGAACGGACAAAGAACGTTTGGGCGCGGTATTCACAAAACTTTGTGAACAAGTCTCAAGTGATTTAAAAAGGAAAGGATACTTAGGTAAGACGGTGGGTATCAAACTTAAATACGATAACTTCAAAACCGTTACCCGCGATCAAACGATTGAGGCTCCAACAGCGGACCCTAAGGAGATCAGGCAGTTTGCGGGACAATTGCTCAAAAGAGTTGATCTCACCAAACGCATTCGACTGCTTGGTGTTCGGATGGGGTCCTTGGTCAGACTAGAGGATGTAAGTCAACAAAATTTAGCAGATAAAAAATCAACCGAACCAAGTTCGCAGTTCGGAGTTAACGAGGAGCTTTTTTAAATTACGACTCAGTTAAGAAGTCAAGTAACGTAGTTACTGTCTCGCTGTTCTATGGTGTTTTGGAAGTGGTCCAGGCTTGCTCGTTCTAAACGGACTGATATCAACTCCCCCTCTTCTGGTGTAACAAGCAAAAACACTGAGCTCCACAGGTTTGCAACGAGTCCAAATATCGTTGAAGATACGCTCCACGCAAGGCTCATGAAATTCGTTGTGATCTCTAAAGCTGACCAGATATCTGAGCAAGCTGGGTTGATCAATTTGTGGGCCGTAATAGCTTATTTGAACACTCCCCCAATCGGGTTGTCCGGTGACGAGACAATTGCTTTTGAGTAGATCACTCTTAAGGGATTCTTTGACGGGCTGTTCATCAAAGGCTGCGTGTAACAGATCAGGCGCAGGATGGTACACATTGCACTCTAAATCCATTCTGTCTAAGCTAAGCCCCTCAAGTTCATGGGGGTGGTGAAGGTGAAAATCACTGGGCGTAAGTATTTGCACACTTACTCCAGATTTAGGGGTGGTGCCTGTCCATACTGCCTTTGTTAGATCTTTTTCTAAACACTCTTTGACATGTTCCTTGCTTTCAAAGGAGGAGGAGTTAAAACTATTTAAATAGAGCTTAAAGGATTTGCTCTCTACGATGTGGGTAGATTCACAGGGAATGATAAACCGAGCAATGGCGACCTCAGGCTTTCCTCTCGGGGTTAGCCAACTAAGTTCAAAGGCGGTCCAAAGATCGGCGCCTAAAAAGGTGGGGGTGCCTTTAATGCCCATTTGCTCTCGCGTAGGCGCGCGCTCAATGGGAAAGAGAAGCGAGGGCGTATAGGTGTTGATGTAACTGGACGCTTTACCGAGTTCACCCAACTCACCCAAAATCTTCGCGATGGGTTGGGAATGAGGGGTGCTAGTGTTTTTTGATGTTGGAGTTTCAGCGGACATTACAGGTAAGGATTAGGTGGGAACGGGTAGGCGTATTTCTAAAAATTAACAAAGTGGGTTGAACTTTTAGTAGATTAACTATAAAAAGATGACGCTAGTGATTGTATTTTCTAAAAACCAGCTTATCCGGTGTCGATAAAGCCTGCTCAAAGCGGTAACCTTCTTCGCTAAATTTTTGCAAAGCAGTTGGAGTTTTTACCTGATGCTCAACGGCAAATCTGGCCATCAAGCCTCTAGCGCGCTTGGCTAGAAAACTGATCACCTTAAATTGACCAGATTTTTCTTGCTCGAATACACATTCAATGACTTTGGCGTTCAGGGTTTTTAGATCCACGGATTTGAAATATTCTTGTGAAGCAAGGTTTATCACAATAGGATTTTTATCTGCCATCAGGCATTTATTTAAGTACTCAGATAAAGTGGAGCCCCAAAATTTATAGAGATTTGAGCCTAAATGATTTGGCAGTTTTGTCCCCATCTCCAGCCTGTAGGGCTGCATTTTGTCTAAAGGTCTGAGCACCCCGTAGAGTCCGCTCAAGATCACAATGTGCTCTTGAGCCCAAGACAACTGTTTGGAGTTGAGGGATGCAGCATGAAAGCCTTCGTAAACATCGCCGTTAAAAGCCAATAATGAAGGGCGAGAGTTTTTGGCGGTGAAAGTTGGGGACCAGTCTTGGAACCTTTTGTGGTTAAGTTCTGCGAGGGGCTCGCTGATACTCATTAACTCGGCAATTTGTTTTTTGGATTGTTTTCTCAATATGGCTATTAATTCAGCTGAATGTTTTTTAAATAATGGCTCCGTTGGTGACGGAATATTTTTAGACAAGGCTGTTTCGTAATCAAGAGTTTTTGCCGGTGAGAGTAAAAATAGCATTGCTGTAAGCCCTTAACGCTTGATAGTGTTTGTTCAAAACAAAGTATCAAAAATACATTTATTGTTTGATAGTCGTATTTTAGTGGAGCCCAGCCAAGCTTTAATTAGACCTCTAAGATAGACCTCATATATATTCACCTGAGTGAGTCATCTTAGTAAATCATCTTAGTAAATCACTATGGATAGCCTGCTTTGAACGCAAAACAACTACTTTAAATCGCTTATCAATGATTTTGTGGTCTGTTCTTTGATGGTCATTTGGGTGCAGTAATGAGCATGATCACAACCGATTACTACGGTAGAGCCAGCTTTTAAAGTACTTAGGATGTCTTGATTAAATTCGAAGCGCACAAAATGAACGGCCGAAGTTTTTAGTGCATTCTCACGCTCCAAATCTTCATCTGCGAACGCGTATACGCGCTCGCAGCCCTGAGCTTGAATATACAAATGATCTTCGACGCCAATCAGTTTGGCCAGCTCCCTTTTGCGTTCCAATTCATCGGGGTACTCAAGGAGTACAGTTGCTTTCCAGTTGGTCCCACTTGGCACGAGGGGTGAGTAGGCTTCAATCTCACTTTGAATACCCTCTTCATCAAAGATTTTCTCAATTCTGAGCATTTCCTGTATTTGGTAGCGAATTGTCAATTCGCTCTCAAACTGAAGAGTCATGTGCTCGCCCAAGTGAACGCTACGCAGTCTGCGCTGAGCAATGATGGCTGCTTTGTTTGTCTTTCGAAACTTAGTGTAAGCCTCAAGGGACATCAAATTTTCAATTGCTATATTTCCCGTTAGTTGCATAACATTTATTTTTGCATTTCAAGTGGTAGCAGGGAGTTTAGTCCCCCTGCGATCAAAGCCTTGAATTTCAAGGGGTTAAATTAACCCTCTCGTTGTTCAATACCTTTTTTTAAGTCCATAGGCTTGTCTTACTAAACTTAAAGGGTGCGCGAGTTGGGGTGAGCCCGCACCCTTGTTCCCAAGGTCTTGGATAACTTTTTGGGGAGACTTTTCGTTAAAGCACTCTGCTATTCCCTGGGCAATGTGGTGCCCACTCAGTGGGCAATCCGAACTAATAAAGTCAGGCCTAGATCCATCTTTCATCGTGGCCATCGCTTTAAATACGGGCCTACCTATTTTCATCGCTTGGTCGTGCGTTGCTTTTTTTACACCAAATGTTCCCGCATGCCCCGAGCAACGCTCAACCGTATTGATGGTTGTATCTGGAATCAATTTAAGCATTTCCTCGGTCTTTCGCCCTATCTTTTGTACACGTCCGTGGCACGGCATTTGGTAACTCACATTACCAAGTGGCACGGGAAACTCTGTTTTAAGGAGTCCGTCACGTCTGCGAGCCATTAAATACTCAAATGGGTCCCACATAGCTTCTTTGACCGCTTGAACCTGCGCGTCGTTTGGGTACATTAAGGGGATCTCTTGTTTGAACATTAAAGTACAACTAGGAACTGCGCTCAAAATAGCGTAGCCCTTTGCGGCGTATTTTGCAAGTATGGGTAGGTTGACTTCCTTGCTTTGGTGGACTGAATTTAAATCGCCAAGCTCTAGTTGGGGCATGCCGCAACATTTCTCATTGAGTACGAGCTCATAAACGATACTGTTGTGATCCAAGATACTGAGTAAATCAAATCCAATACCTGGCTCGTTGTAGTTGATATAGCAAGTCGAATAGATGACGACTTTACCCGGCGTGCTCGCGCCGTTGGTTGCCTCTTTAGTTTTGGATTGTGAAAAGGAGTCACGAAATGTCTTTCTTGCAAAATCAGGAATCCAAGCGTTTTTATCCACGCCTAGAACCGCTTGCATAACAAATCTAGCCGCACTTGTTTTTTGCACTGCATTGACGGCTTCAACCACAATGGGTATACCCGCAAACGATCCGTGTCGATCGGTTGATGCAAGAAACTGCTCACTTGCTTTAACCTCACCTTTGTTGAATTTAATCGCCTTAGCACGTAACATGGTGTGGGGGAAATCTACATTCCAAGTGTGCGGGGGTACGTAGGGACATTTTGATAGATAGCAAAGGTCACACAAGTAGCACTGATCTACAACGCGCCAGTAATCCCCCCGCTTTACCCCGTCAAGTTCACCCGTTGGCCCTTCATCAATCAAGTCAAAGAGCGTGGGGAAGGATCCGCACAGACCAACACACCTGCGACACCCGTGACAGATGTCAAAGATGCGCTCGAGTTCGCTGACACAAGCCTCCTCGTTGTAAAACAGAGGATTCTGCCAATCGATGGGATGTCTCGTAGGGGGCAAGAGGTTACCCTCGCTTGTCATGCAGCCTCCTGTATGGGTGTGCTTGTGAGTTCGGCTACACGTGGGTAACTCAATTGCATAGCCTGTAATGAGTTATGCATCTACTTAACACCTGTTAATCAACAAACTCTGCAAGTGCCTTTGCGTAGCGATTGGCGTGTGAGCGCTCTGCTTTGGCGAGTGTTTCAAACCAATCTGCAATTTCGTCGTGACCTTCAGCGCGCGCTGTTTTTGCCATGCCAGGGTACATATCGGTGTACTCATGGGTCTCCCCCGCCACTGCGGCCTTCAAGTTATCTCTTGTTGGCCCAATGGGCAAGCCGGTAGCGGGGTCACCGCATTGCTCTAGCCACTCCAAATGACCGTGCGCATGCCCAGTCTCCCCCTCTGCGGTGGAGCGAAACAAAGCGGCTATATCGCTTTGACCTTCCACATCGGCTTTGTTTGCGAAATACAAATAACGACGATTTGCTTGTGATTCGCCTGAGAAGGCGACCTTCAGGTTTTCTTCAGTTTTGGAGCCTTTAAGTTCTGGCATTGAATTCTCCTTGGAATTATTTTGGATCGGTATCTAATTGACAAGTTTAGAGCATTGAAAATTAGATCAACTAGGCTACCTTAGCGAACCAAACAGCAAAGGATTGCTAGGGAATATGGCTGAGTGTAATTCGCAGTCGCGTGAAGCTGAGATTCTTCAAGTGTACTGGGCGAGTTGCTTTCTAATAATTACTCAACAATATTGATCATTTGATTTAGATTAAGAAAAAAACCAAAGAGTTAATACATTAATGCTAATTATTTAGGAGGTTGGGGATTGGTAGGGGGGCATCTTTTCCCTACTCAGGATTGGGGTTTTCGTTGATTGGGTTTATGTGGATTTTCATTTGTGGATGAACGATTTATAGTGAGCTACATCAATGCATCAATAATAAAGGGCATAAAAATGTACCAGGTTGATAAATCGGAGACCAAGGAGCACCAAAAGGCGTTGCCGCCAGCGGCTCCCGTGCTGCAGTTGCACCATTACGCTTACCGTGCAAGGGATGCTGAGGAGACGCGTCATTTTTATGAAGATGTCCTAGGTTTGCCCCTTTATCACATCATCCAAAGTGACCATGTGCCAAGTACAGGCGAGTACTGCCCCTACACACACTTTTTTTTCAGATTGCAAGATGGCTCCTTTATCGCCTTCTTTGATTTGGGCGATGACGAGGCGGCCGAGCCCTCACCCAATACGCCCGTTTGGGTCAATCATATTGCGTTTAGAGTTAATTCTGAACAAGATCTGGAGAATACAAAGAAAAGGTTGATTGCCCACAACATTGAAGTCCTTGGCGTGACGGATCACCATATTTTTAAAAGTATCTATTTCTTTGATCCCAACGGTATCAGACTTGAGTTGACGGCTCAAACGGCAGATGAGCTACAAATGTTTCAGGAAAGCAAAACAGCTCATGAACGTCTCAAAAAGTGGAGTGACCGCAAAATGGAGTGGCGTCTTAAAAGGATTTCTGGTGATGCCACCAAGTCTGTGCTTCCGAATGAGAACGACAGACCGGAGTTTGGGGGACGCAAGATTTAGGGAATTTGCACGCTTAAGCTAATATCGATGAACAAGGAGGAACAAAGATGGGCTAAGGAGAAGCTAAGTCAAACTTCGTGTTCCCCTTTTGTCTACACCTTTGCTATTAAGCCGTATTCTTCAATTAATTAGTTTGCTGCCAGGGCACATTACATGTCTGTACGTTGGGGTAGTAATTCTGGGATGTAGCGCAGTAATAGGCGTGGGGTTGCACACTCACAGCAGGCATAGCCACTTGGGGTTGCACATATACCGGTTGTGGAGAGACTAAAACGGGGGACTGGTAATAAACGGGGGCCGAGTAGCTTGCGCCAACGACTGCGCCTCCAATCAAAGCTCCAGCAACAAAGGGTGCAAAACCGTACCCATATCCACCTCGGTAGCCCCCTCTATAACCACCGCCCCAACCGTGCGCAAAACTCTCCGTGCTTGCCATTAGGCTTAGAGTGGCCATTAAGATGATGAGAAATTTTTTCATGATGAGTCTCCCTTTGTAATTTAGGGTGGTTTTAACTTAAACGCGCCACTCGCCAGTGGGGTTGACACTCCCGGGTAGGCGCTCAGATTGGCTGCAAAAAAAGAAGTACCTACAAGTTGTGGCTTATGAGCCCAAATTCTCCCCCTTAGCAACTAATTTTAGTGATTTAGGCGGCCTTGTCCATGATAGCGGCCAAGCCCGCTAAAATTGATACTTTATATGTGAATTATTAAAAAGAATGTAACTCTATCGTAAACCCAGTTTAGGTAATTGGGAATCCCCATTTAGAAGTCTGGTTGACATCTTTTTTTCAAGCATCATCAGATGCCTGCACAAATAAATCAACAAAAAACAAAATCAATCACTTTCAAGCTATTCATTTAGTCCTGTCCTTTTTTTTCTTAAGTAGTTAAGTATGAGCCAAAACTCCCCTGAGTCAACCCCCCTCAAGCAACCCGGACTTGAGAGTCTTCCCAAATCTTTTGAGCCCACAGCAATTGAGGCGCACTGGGGTCCTGAGTGGGAGCGCAGGGGTTATTCGGTCGCCGGCGCTAAAGGCACGGGCAAAGCAGAGGCAGGTGCACCCGCTTTCTCCATTCAACTGCCCCCCCCCAACGTCACAGGTACGCTGCATATGGGGCACGCCTTTAATCAAACCATCATGGACACACTCACCCGTTATCACCGGATGAGTGGGTTTAATACGGCTTGGATACCCGGTACCGATCACGCAGGCATAGCCACTCAAATTGTTGTCGAGCGACAACTCCAAGACAAAGGCATTAGTCGTCATGATATGGGCGAAACACCTGAACTTGCTCGCCAAAATTTCATTAAAAAAGTTTGGGAATGGAAAGAGCAAAGTGGTAACACGATCACCTCGCAAATGCGGCGCATGGGCGACAGCGTAGACTGGACGAGAGAGTATTTCACGATGGACTCTAAGTTGTCCGAGGTCGTGGTTGATACCTTTGTAACTTTGTACAAACAAAAATTAATTTACCGCGGTAAACGACTGGTAAATTGGGATCCTGTACTCAGCACCGCAGTGAGTGATCTTGAGGTGGAGAGTCGTGAGTCACAGGGGAGTATGTACTACATAAGCTACCCCTTTGCAGATGGGCCTAAGACCATTGAGGGTGAGCAACTTGCGGGGCTAACAATTGCGACCACCCGACCAGAGACTTTACTTGGTGACTCAGCACTTGCTGTGCATCCAGAGGACGCGCGTTATCTTCATTTGATTGGTACTCAGGTTGAGTTACCTCTTTGTAACAGACGCATTCCGATTATTGCGGACTCCTTTGTCGATCCAAGTTTTGGTTCTGGCGTAGTCAAAATAACCGGTGCGCATGACTTTAACGACTATGCCTGTGCACAAAGGCACCAATTGGAGTTGGTGACGATATTTACACTTGACGCAAAAATCAACGATAACGGCCCTCTTGCTTATCGTGGTCTAGACCGCTTTGAAGCGCGCAAAGTTATTCTCAAAGATTTGAAAGAAATCGGTTTGTTGGTGGACATTAAACCGCACAAACTCATGCTGCCCATTTGCGCCAGAACGGGGCAAGTGGTTGAGCCGATGCTCACTGATCAGTGGTTTATTGCCATGAACAAAGTGGGCGAGGGCGATGCTACGGGAAAGAGTATTGCAGCTAAGGCCGTGCATGCTGTTGAATCAGGGGATGTTCAATTTGTACCTGAGAACTGGGTTAATACCTATAACCAGTGGATGAACAATATCCAAGACTGGTGCATCAGTCGACAACTTTGGTGGGGTCACCAAATTCCGGCTTGGTACGATGAGCAAGGCAACGTATACGTTGCCAAGACAGAGGCTGAAGCCCAGGCACAAGCACCAGGGAAGAAGCTTCACCGAGACCCAGATGTACTCGATACTTGGTATTCCTCTGCGTTGGTTCCTTTTTCAACGCTTGGTTGGCCCAAAAGCGGCGAAGACTTAGATTTGTATTTACCCAGCTCGGTTCTCGTAACGGGGTATGACATCATCTTCTTTTGGGTTGCACGCATGATCATGATGACGACTCATTTCACTGGGCGTGTTCCGTTTAAGAAGGTCTACATTCACGGGCTTGTACTGGATGCCAGCGGCAAGAAGATGAGCAAGTCAGAGGGAAATGTGTTAGATCCAGTTGATTTAAT
>CAITYM010000131.1 GCA_903896615.1 uncultured Burkholderiales bacterium | reverse complement strand
TTTCGTAACATTGGTGTATATCTGCTGCATAGTATCAATATACAAGCGGTCCCTTGTGACTTGAGGCGCTTTTTGATATTCGGCCAAAAGGGATTTAAAGCGTTGAGCGTCACCTTCAGCTTGTGCAACGATTCGAGCCTTATAGGCGTCTGCCTCTTGTTTCAGACGTGAGGCCGAGCCAACTGCTCTGGGTATGACGTCGTTGGCATATGCTTCGGCTTCGTTTTTAGCACGCTCTCGCTCTTGGCCTGCTTTTAAAACATCATCAAACGCAGCTTGTACCTGCTCAGGGGGCCTGACACCGCCTTGTTGCAAGTTGATGGCAACTACTTCAATACCCACTTTGTAGCTGTCTAAGATATTTTGCATGATGGCGCGTACGCGAGGAGCAATTTGGTCACGCTCCTCAGAGAGGGCTGAATCCATTCGCATTTTTCCAACTACCTCACGCACAGCAGTCTCTGCTGCTTGAGACACCGCATCGGTCGGATTTTTACTCTCAAAGAGATAAGCCCTTGCATCGGTGAGTCGATATTGCACTGCAAACTTAATTTCAACTATATTCTCATCCTCAGTCAACATAGCTGATTCACGTAACCCTGTTGCCTTCATGACCGTATCGCGTCCAATATCAATTGAGCGAATTTGAGTAACGTAGACAATCTCGTGACGCTGAACCGGATAAGGTAGGCGCCAATTTATGCCTGCTCCTACTGTTGAGTGATAACCACCAAACTGAGTAATAACGGCTTGCTGGCCCTCTTGAACGATAAAAAAGCCAGTTCCAAGCCAAATCAAAAGGAGAATCACTACTAGTGCACTAGCTCCGGCCTTAGCGCTTTGAAGGTTGGGGAATAGACCGTAACCGCCCCCGCCTGCACCATTACCACCACCGTTTGGATCTCCACCCGGGGACTCAAGGTTTGCGTTTTGATTGGCATCTTTTTGACCAAAAATCCTACCAATCTTCTTGTTGAAGTCCTTCCAAAGCTCATCTAAGTCAGGCGGGCCTGCAGTTGTGGGTCTTGGCCTAGGCGGGTCTGAGGGAGGACTGTCCTGTCCATCGGCGCCGTGTGAGCCGCTTGGTTGGTTAGGATGAGCCCCGTTACCAGAATTTGGATCCGAGTTGTGGTCTGTATTTTGAGGGGATGAATCCTGCCCCCTTCCCCAGCGACCATCATTTAAATTGAACATGCCTAACATTCTGGAGTAGACACGGCGTGACCCGAACAATAAGGCACTGAGTAACGTGCTCATCAAAACGCGAATTCGCGAGGTTCTATAGTTTAAGTTCATCTTGAGAAATTCTTCTTGGAGATTTAACACTTGCTGGAGGTGCGCGAGAGGAAAAAAGTTATGAAATACGAAAATTTTGACCTGAGCTTTTGTTGTACTTTGATCTTAGCGCTCAATTGTGCCTAAATTATGGGTTCGTTCACGTTTGATCATGAGAATCAACGTGCAAAACCCCATCAATTTCAAGACTCTTGCGGATTTGGGGGGGATCAGGGAGCAATATTGCCTGAGCCAATAGCTCTCGCAAGCCACTCATCCCCTCTCCAGCCGCTGCACTGATGAAAATTCGGGGCACTGGTGTACCCTCCCAATCGAATAAATCTTGGCTCTTTACAGGCTGATTTTCGGGCGCAAGAGCATCGATCTTGTTGAAGACTAATATTTGAGGAACTTCACTCGCATTAATCTCCTTTAAAACCTTTTGAACTTCCCTAATTTGTTCTAAATAGTCTTTATGGGAAGCGTCAACCACATGAAGTAACAGATCGGCCTGTGCCGCCTCTTGGAGGGTCGCCTCAAACGCGTCCACCAATGTATGTGGCAAATCGCGAATAAAACCTACAGTATCCGATATTGAAGCACTCAATGCTTGGCCCGATTCGGGATGAGAGCCAAGGTACATATGCCGAGTGGTCGTATCTAAGGTCGCAAATAATTGATCCGCGGCGTAAGCCTTTGCCTTTACCAACGCATTAAAAAGGGTTGACTTGCCTGCATTGGTGTAGCCCACCAAAGACACTTTAAATACTTGATGCTTTTCGCGTTGTCGTCTTTGTACTTTTCTCTGTTTTTTTACTCGCTCTAAACGTTCTTTCGTGCGTTTAATAGAATCTGAGATCATACGGCGGTCAAGCTCAATTTGCGTCTCCCCAGGCCCTCCTCGGTTACCAATTCCCCCGCGTTGACGCTCAAGATGTGACCAACGCCTAACCAAATGTGTGGATAGGTACTGAAGTTTAGCTAATTCGACTTGGAGCTTGCCTTCGTGCGACCTAGCGCGTTGACCAAATATCTCGAGTATTAATAATGTACGGTCATTGACAGGCAGGCCCGTTGCCCGCTCTAGGTTGCGTTGCTGCGCGGGACTAAGTGCTTGATCAAACAAAATTTCAACAGCGCCTAGCGTCTCCGCTGTTTCTTTAATTTCTTGTGCTTTCCCAGACCCCACAAAAAATGCGGGATCGGGAGCTCTTCGCTTACAGGTGATCCTAGCAACAGGGGTAAGCCCCGCTGTCAACGCAAGACGACCCAACTCCTCTAGTTGCGCATCAAAGTTGGTCTCACCAAAATCTACTCCCACCAAAATACAGGGTGCTACAACGGACTGCGCATAGTGCACAGATGCCTCTAATTCAACTAATTCTTCTAAAGGTTCGGGTAGATTATCGATCAAATTGGATTGGACTTAAGAGGTCGTGTATTGTTAAAAGTGATAAAGTGATCGCTATGAAAGCGATCGCCTGGACGTAACGCGATAGGGAATCGTGGAATCATTTGACCGAAAATCTAAGTGCCCCTCTTGCTAAGAAAACCTAACGAACTCCCCATCTAAAGAAAAACGGGGCACTTGAAAAAAAGTAATGGAACTCAAGGCAGATCAAAAATTATGAGTCTGTACCCACCTGAGAATCACTGAGCCCTTCAATCGATGCAAAATTAACTGCTCGACCAGGAACAATTGTGGAGATTGCGTGTTTGTAGACCATCTGCGTAACTGTGTTTCGAAGTAATACGACATACTGGTCAAAAGATTCAATTTGTCCTTGAAGTTTAATCCCATTGACTAAATAAATGGAAACAGGGACATGTTCCTTGCGAAGGGTGTTAAGAAAAGGATCTTGAAGAAGTTGCCCTTTGTTATTATTGCTCACGATATTCTCCGTGTTTGTAAAAAAAGATACAGTAAAAGTTTATTAAAAAAATGCTTGTTATGCATGCCTCAAAACGTTTTACCATGCATAGATTATATTTTAAATGGGCGAACACCGCACCACTCGATAGCGTTGCATCCGTAGGGCTTTAAGCCAATCGGACATAATCCCTTGCTTTGATTGCCCTACTGGTATCAATGTTGCCTATTTGTCCTTGTCAGCATAAGGATTATGAGAGGTCTTCATCTCAACTCTGAGGGGCGTGCCCTCTAAGCTAAATTCTTTGCGAAAACGACCCTCTAAAAACCGTTTGTAGGAGTCAGTGACGTGTTCAAGAGAGTTTCCGTGGACAATGATAACCGGTGGATTCATCCCCCCTTGATGGGCATAGCGCAATTTGGGCCTGAACATACCCGCGCGTTTTGGGGACTGAAACTGAACAGCCTCCAGCAAAATGCGTGTGAGTTGAGGGGTTGGCATTTTGCACATAGCAGCCTTGTGGGCTTGAGCGATCGAAGTCCATACGGGGCCTAATCCTTGGCGTTTGATCGCTGAGATGAAATGGAGCTTTGCAAATTTCAAAAATGCAAGCCTAGATTCTATAGATCGGTTGAGTTGTTCTCGTTGATATGCGTCAACGGCATCCCACTTGTTGACCCCAATGACTACTGCCCGTCCACTCTCCAAAATATAGCCCGCTATATGTGCATCTTGATCAGTTACTCCCTGAGTCGCATCTAGTAAAAGCAAAACAACGTTTGCTGATTCAATGGCTTGAAGCGTTTTGACGACTGAAAATTTCTCAATCGCTTCAAAAACCTTGCCTTTGCGTCTTAGTCCAGCTGTATCAATCAAATCAAAACGCTGCCCGGAGCGCTCAAAGGGGATATGAATAGCGTCGCGTGTGGTACCGGGTTGGTCAAACGCCACGACCCGCTCCTCACCCAACCATGTGTTAATGAGAGTTGATTTACCAACATTGGGGCGCCCAGCTACTGCCAATCTGATAATTGAGGAGTCCAACTCCTCCTCGGGTGGCTCATCCGTATCAGACAGGTTTAATGTCTCCATAACACTTTGTGTTAGCCCCCTAATGCCTTGACCGTGCGCTGCAGAAACTGGTATTACCTCGCCAAAACCGAGTTCATAAAACTCTGCTAAACGCGGCCCCTCTTGCATCCCTTCCGCTTTATTTGCTACCAGTAGAGCTGGCTTACCGAGTTTACGGAGGTACTTTGCAATATCATGATCCTGACCAGCAACTCCAGCGCGGGCGTCGACCATAAAGACAACAACATCACATTCAGCTACGGCCTGCTGCGTTTGTTTGGCCATTTCTTTGTATATGCCGCTAGACGCGTCGGGCTCAAACCCCCCCGTGTCAATCACAATAAATTCGTGCGGCCCCATCTTTGCATTTCCGTAGTGGCGGTCACGAGTTAAGCCTGCAAAGTCAGCCACGATTGCATCCCTGGTTTGAGTCAGGCGATTAAAGAGAGTGGATTTACCCACATTAGGTCGACCCACTAGGGCGATCACAGGTTTCACAACTTTTTCCAGTTCAATACAAATGCAAACACAGACCTTGATGATTCAGAGTCCATCTACTATTTTCATTTTCAAATGCACACTCGCTAATCGAGGGCTCAACTTTAAACACCAATACCGACACAAGTCAGTTCAGACCATGGCCTAGTGATAGCAAGTTACTAGGGCGTGTAGTATTGACTGATGACGCCGTTTTTAGTGGCAATCACAATGTGTTCACTATCAATGGCAGTAGGTGGTGAAGCAAAACCTCGGCTAGATCCAACAGGCAAACGGTTAAGCACCGAACCGTCCTCTTTTGAAAGTAAATAAACCCATCCGACAGAATCGCCTAAGAAAATACCTTTGGATGCCACCAAAGGTGCGGTCAGGTGATGATTTTTAAAGGCATCCCTGTCCCAAAGTCTGTCACCATTACTGACCTTCCAAGAGAGTATTTGTCCATTGGATTCAATACTGACCAGCTGGTTCTCATAAACAGAGATACCCTCTTCACCAAAGGAGGGACGCGTCCAAATTAGTTTACCCAGATCTGCATCCACACAGCCGATTTGGGCTTGAAATGCACGCGTACAAATTACGTCGCCTACACGCCCAACAGGTCCAACCAAATCTACCAGGCGTTCCAAATCGTTGATTCCCCTCGGATTGGCTAAAGCTGATTCCCATAAAACCTTACCTGTCAATGGATCTAGCCCGCTCAAGCGTGCTCCAAGACCCGCAATTAAGGTGTTGTGAAACGGCGCTAAAACGCCCGCTTGCTTCAGAACCAAAGCGTCCCCCGTTCTTTGTTGGGTCCATAGCTTTTTGCCCGTAGCACCGTCAAATGCAACCACCGACCGATCAGCTAAAAGCACAAATACACGCAATCCAGCTACGACTGGGGATGTAAACGCTTGAGCACTTAAATTTTGTTGCCAAATAATTTTGCCGTTCTCAATGACCACCAAGTCATTGTCCTGGGTTACAACAGCAACTCTTGTTCCGTCAAACCCAGCCCCTGAATTGATGGTACCTTTGATCTTAATTTTCCAGGCAAAAGATCCGTTGCTAACATTCAAAACTGCAACACTACCTGAACTTGTTGCAGTTGCAATCTGATCATTAACAATACTTAGTGTAGTTGGATAATTGATTTCACCGCCGAGGTCTGTAGACCATAGGGCACGCATATCTTGTTTAGTCTGTAAGGGCTTAACTTTATTGCTTGAACAAGCACTTAAAACCAAAGCGAAAGCTAGGAATAGCGATGTTCCAGCCCTTGACACACTCAATATTTGTTTTAACATTTTGCTCAACGTTTGTCGCAACGAGGTGAAATGTTTTAAAGTATTCACTGATGATCCTTAGACTCTAAAGTGGATTTGGATGAAGAGCTTGTAACGCCAGAAGTTGTACCGTCAATAGTCGGATCAACTCCGATCGCATTTAGTTTTGCTTCAACATACTTGCGGTAAGGTGCATGTGCATCTAAGCCCCTCCAAGATTTAAGGTAGTGGCCTTTGGCTGTGTCACTATGCTTGTCAAGCGTATCAATGTCACCGAGTCGGTCCTCTACGAGTGGCTCAAACTCTGCGACAACTTTCTCTGCCAATAAGGCTTTGGCCTGAGCAAAGTCACCTTTGTCAATCATCAAACCTGCTAGCCTGAGCCGGGCAAGCGATCGATAGCCCTCTTCGGACGCGCTCTTGATAACCCAGTTTAAAGCTTCCTCAGCTTTTGCGGATTGAGCTTTTTCATAGTAGACCTTTGCAACCAAGAAAGCAGCCTGATTAGCGTAAGTTGTTGATCCAAACTTTTCTTTGATATCGCCGAATGATCGATCCATTAAAGCAAGATCTGCACTCTCTGAGGCCCGCTCTACGGTCTCAAAAAGTATGGCGGATTGGGATGCTTCGCGTCTTTGCCAATAGTGCCAACCATTCCAAGCCGCATAGGCCCCTAAAATAATGATCAACACCCAAACGACGTAGTCACCCCAACGAGCCCAAAAATGTTTTAACTCGTCAATTTGTTCTTGTTCTTCAAGGTCTAATTGCAATGCCATGGATTTCCCATTTCAGTAATACATATCTAGATAAATTTCACTTCGGTAAAAGCCATTTCAAGAAGTTTGAAATCTAATTGATCTAAAAGTTAACATTAAAGTTAGCTTAATCCTGGCTTTACTACCGATTCAATAGTTTTGAAAGTCTTATTCCCAGTCCTTCATCTCACCCCCCGATTGTAGGCTCGAAGCCCAGCCATCGATTTGCGAAATTGACTCTTCACGCTGGGCACCCACTCCGTCCCTTAGAGATTTGACCGTAACCACCCCTTTTGAGAGCTCCGCAGCGCCAAAAACTAAGGCAAAGGAGGCCCCACTGGCATCTGCACGTTTAAATTGTGACTTCATGCTGCCACGGGCTGCTTTTTCGTCTCCCCCATTTCCAGTAATCGGGGCAGTTACCGTGCTCCCGGGATTACCTGAGGCTGAGGGTGAATGCATCTGAACACTTATCCCCTTTGACCTAAGGGTTTGTAAAACTTGCATGACCACTTCCAAATTCTCAGATTCGGGGACTACTGCAAATACATCCGGCCCCTGCACTTTAGGAATCAGGTTAGCATCTTTTAGAAGTTCGATAACACGCTCCACCCCCATTGCCCAACCAACTGCAGGAGCGGGTTTACCGCCCATTTGAGCAATTAAATAATCATATCGACCACCACCGCAGATTGTGCCCTGCGATCCAAGTTGGTCCGTAATAAATTCAAAAACGGTTAGGTTGTAATAATCCATTCCGCGAACAAGTCGGGCATTGAGTGAGTATTCAACCCAATTTGCATCTAAGATGGAACAAACACCCTTAAGGTGTGATTTTGACTTTTCACCTAAAAAGTCCATCAAATTAGGTGCTGCATTCACTAGATCTTGCATTGCAGGGTTCTTGGTGTCCAAAATGCGCAAGGGATTTGAATGAAGTCGACGCTTAGCGTCCTCATCTAATAACGCAGAGTGTGATTCAAAGTAGGCGATAAGTGCTTGCCTGTGCTTCAAACGCTCTTCTGGCTCGCCCAAAGAGTTAAGTTCGAGCTTAACATTCTTCAGTCCTAACTCCTTCCAAAGGGTGTGCGCCATCAAAATAAGCTCTGCGTCAACATCTGGGAGTGCAAATCCAAGGGCTTCCGCGCCAATTTGATGAAATTGCCT
This sequence comes from uncultured Burkholderiales bacterium, assembly GCA_903896615.1. Lineage (GTDB taxonomy): Bacteria > Pseudomonadota > Gammaproteobacteria > Burkholderiales > Burkholderiaceae_C > Limnohabitans. The sequence goes on along the minus strand of CAITYM010000131.1, from coordinate 40,757 downwards.
GTATCGACCTCTTTGGGGACGCTCATGCCTGAACATGGGGCCCATGTAATAAAGTCTTTTACCCCCGTCATAAAGCATGTTGTGTTCTATCGTTGCACGAACCACTCCCGCTGTAGCTTCCGGCCTGAGCGTTAATTGCTCGTGGTTAAGCCGATCCTCAAAAGAGTACATCTCTTTTTCAACAATATCAGTTACTTCACCTAAGCCCCTGACAAAGAGTGCTGTTGGCTCAACAATAGGAGTGCGAATGTTTGAGTAAGCAAAACGTCTCATCACTTTTTGAACAACGCTCTCTAACCAGACCCAGGCATTTGAGTCAGGCGGTAAAAGATCATTCATGCCCTTAACGGCAGTTAATTTTTGACTCATGAATTAAAAAAGAAAATAAATATTTAAGTTTGAGGACAAGAAAGGTAAGTCAATTTTTCTCTGGGCATAGAGATTAAATCAGCTCACGTGGGGTGTGTTGAGCCGAACCGCTTTTTAACGTATTGATCCACGATTTTGTGAAATTCCTGGGCAATTGAGTCCCCCCTGAGGGTAAGCACTTTCTCGCCGTCGATGAAAACCGGCGCAGCTGGTGCCTCGCCTGTTCCGGGTAAGCTAATACCGATATCGGCGTGTTTGCTCTCCCCCGGACCGTTCACGATGCACCCCATTACAGCGACTTTTAAGTGCTCTACGCCTGGATATTGTTTTCGCCATACCAACATCTGGGAGCGCAGGTAGGTATCTATTTCCTGGGCTAATACTTGAAAGGTAGTGCTTGTCGTGCGCCCACATCCTGGACAAGCTGTGACGCTGGGCACAAAAGTTCTTAAGCCAAGCGACTGTAATATCTCATTTGCAATCACTACCTCTTGTGTTCTTGCTTCATTGGGCTGCGGGGTCAAGGAAACTCTTATAGTGTCACCTATACCCTCTTGCAATAAGATGCCCAACGAAACACTGGAGGCGACAGTTCCCTTGGTACCCATTCCCGCTTCAGTTAACCCAAGGTGTAGAGCGTATTTACAGCGCTTTGAAAGGGCCCGGTAAACAGCGATCAAATCTTGCACACCACTTACCTTACAGCTTAAGATAATTTGCTCGCCCCGAAGTCCAAGGGACTCTGCGAGTTCAGCCGACTCAACCGCAGAGGCGATCAAGGCTTCATACATTACTTGTTTGGCGTCCCATGGGGTTTGACGCAGTGCATTAACATCCATGAGTCTTGCCAATAGCTCTTGATCCAGGCTACCCCAGTTCACACCTATACGCACTGCCTTGTCATAGCGCACAGCAGCTTCAATCATCTGAGCAAATTGCTTATCGTGCTTGTCACCCTTACCTACATTACCCGGATTGATTCTGTATTTAGATAATGCTTTGGCACATTCAGGATATTCTGTCAATAAGCGATGTCCGTTGTAATGAAAGTCACCTATTAATGGGACATGTATATCCATCTTATCTAACTGCTCTCGAATATAGGGCACCGCGGCTGCAGCCTGCGGAGTGTTCACCGTAATACGGACTAACTCTGATCCTGCTTGGGCCAATTCCTTAACTTGTATGGCTGTGCCGATAGCGTCCTCTGTGTCCGTATTGGTCATAGACTGAACACGCACGGGAGCACCGCCCCCAACAGTAACTATGTGGTCCCCCCAGCTTACTTTTGCTTGTAGCGTAGGGTGTCCAACCGGCTTTGAGAAAGGGATTGGTATTTGCAATTCAGAGGGGGTTAAGTCCATGATCTGATTCTTAAAACTATTATTTTTAATCCGTAGTACCGACTGGTAAACGGGATAAATTAACCGGTGTAAGCGGAATTACTTTTTGCTTGGACATCCTAGTGCTCACATCCGTTCTATCCAAAACTTCTCCTGCTAATTGACCGCACGCAGCGTCGATATCGTCACCACGGGTTTTACGCACCGTAGTTACTATACCTGCATTCAGTAGCAATTGAGCAAATTCTTTCACCGTCTCGGGTGGGCTGCATTTCAAGCCCGAGGCGGGAAATGGGTTAAAGGGAATTAAATTTACCTTCGCTGGTAAAGCTCTCAACTGGGAAAATGGTGGGGGCCTTAACCAATCCAAGATCTCCTGCGCGTGGAGCAGGGTGTCATTGACACCGTCCAACATACAGTACTCAAAAGTGATGAAATCTCTTGGAGCAACAGCTAAATAGGACTCACAAGCAATCCTTAACTCAGAGAGTGGATATTTTTTATTTAACGGAACTAGTCTGTCTCTGAGCGCATCATTTGGAGCGTGCAATGAAACTGCGAGCGCTACTGGAGCATCTTGACCAAGACGCTCAATCATGGGTACAACACCCGAGGTAGATACTGTTAGTCGTCTGCGTGAAATACCGTAACCATGATCACTCAACATGGTTTTAAGGGACGGAATTAGCGCGGAATAATTCTGTAGTGGCTCGCCCATTCCCATCATGACGACATTTGAGATGATGCGATCTTGACGCGCAAATTCCTCCCGCAGCGTATGCTCAACAAACCAAAGTTGTGAGATGATTTCGGCAGTAGTTAAGTTTCGGCTAAAGCCTTGGTGTCCCGTTGAACAAAAGACGCAACCCACTGCGCAACCTGCCTGTGATGAAACACACAAAGTGCCCCTGTCATATTCGGGAATAAATACAGTTTCGATCGCATCACCGCCGCCAACATCAAAGAGCCACTTAATGGTGCCGTCCTTGGAGTTTTGTCGAGATAAAACTTTTAAAGGAGTGATCGTGCAGTTTGACTCCAGCAATAGACGCAACGACTTTGCAAGGTCTGTCATTTGATCGAAGCTCTTAGCCCCCCGTTGGTGAATCCAACGAAAAAGCTGTGTCGCCCGAAAACGCTTCTCCCCCAAACTCTCGCAGTACTCGCTTAAGTGTTCGAGATCAAATTCAAGGAGGTTAACGAGCATCGGGGTTCGCTAGCTTGGGAGTCGCTTTGTCCATCGCTAGGAGCGGCTCCCAAGATCAACTACTTAGTGTCCGTAAACTTCTAAGCCAGCAAAGAAAAATGCAATCTCATGCGCTGCGGTGTCTGGTCCGTCTGAACCATGAACAGCATTAGCGTCAATGCTATCTGCAAAATCAGCACGAATGGTACCTTTGTCAGCCTTCTTAGGATCGGTAGCTCCCATCAAGTCACGATTTTTTTGAATAGCGTTCGCGCCCTGCAAAACTTGAATCATAACTGGACCAGAGATCATGAATGAGACGAGGTCCTTAAAGAATGGGCGATCTTTGTGTACGCCGTAAAAGGCTTCTGCCTCTTCTTTGGAGAGATGCTTCATACGTGAAGCAATGACCTTCAATCCAGCGGACTCAAAGCGTGAATAAATTTGGCCAATCACGTTTTTTGCAACAGCGTCTGGTTTGATGATGGATAGAGTACGTTCTTGAGACATGATTGAGATTTTCCTGTTTTTATAGTTTAAAAGTAAAAGTAAATAGTCAAATTAACCTTAACCTCTTATTTTAGCTTTTTAAGAGTCTATAGGGTTTGATCTTGTAGAAAAATTGGGCTTAGAGCCCACAAAACCTTGGTAATTCTGCCGCTAAATGGGCGAATTTAGGGGCGCCCTCGCCCACCGGGTTTTTTAGAGCCCGGTTTGGCAACAAATCCGTCAGCTCCTTTGCCTGCTCCTGTAAAACCACCGGTACCCATATTGGCTCGTCTGCGACCCTTAGCATCCTTCCTAAGTTTGGAATAGCTATCAGCACCTATAGTGACGGTTTTAATGGGTTTTTCAGTATTTTCCGAGGTGTTATCGTCTTTTGAGCCCATTTCATTGGGGTTAACGTATAAAGGAGCCCCTCTGCGCGAGCGGGAGGTGGTTTTGGCCAATTTAATCATGGCAGCTTGAGGGGATTTTGCTCGGGGTCCAGATTTTGGGGAACTAATTCTTTTACCGCGCTTGATAGGCTGTTGGTGGGTTTCATGGCCAACCAAAGTCATAAGGGCTTGAACATCAGCCTCGCCAAGCTCCATCCAGTGACCGCGCTGCAGACCTTTAGGGAGTGCCATAGCTCCGTAACGAATTCGTATCAGTCGACTAACAGCGTGACCAACTGACTCAAAGAGGCGTCGAACTTCGCGGTTGCGACCCTCCTTGATGGTGACCCGGTACCAGTGATTTGCGCCCTCACCGCCGCCGTCCTCAATTGATCCAAAGTTAGCGGGTCCGTCATCTAAATTGACGCCTTCTATCAAACGTTCTTTTTCCTCTTTTTTCAGAGCCCCTAAAACCCTTACCGCGTACTCTCGCTCTAGCCCAAACCTTGGGTGCATGAGTTTATTGGCGAGCTCGCCAGAGTTGGTAAACAAAAGCAAACCTTCGGTGTTAATGTCCAATCGTCCAACAGATTGCCATTTACCAGAGTAGAGTCTGGGTAACTTTCTAAATACAGTGGGTCTGTTTTGTGGATCGTCTGTAGTGACTATCTCACCAACTGGTTTGTGATAAGCAATGACCTTTGCCTGTGGTGCAGTAACGCGCCAATGTACGACGTGGCCGTTTACCTTGATCACGTCACCTTGTTGGATACGTTGGCCCACATGAGCAGGTTGGTTATTGACGGTAACTCGCCCCTGCGTAATCAATGCTTCCATCTCAAGCCTGGAGCCTAGTCCGGATTGAGCAAGTACTTTATGTAACTTTGGAGACTCGGTCTGCGGTAAAAGCACTCTTTTGGCAGGTTCAGTCTCGACTAAATGAATATGATTATCTTCATCATCTAGATACGCGTCCTCTTCAACCAATTCATCGTCCCCACCGCCTTGGTCAAACGCTCCGGAAGTTACGTCCTCAAAAAGAACACGGTCTGATAGATCCGCTTCATCATGAGAGGCTTCAATCTTGTCAGAACCTAATACGGGATTAGGATTTCTTTTTGTTTGTGCATTCGATGAGCCTGTTGTTGTTTTTTTCTGGACCATCTTAGCTCTTTGTTAGTGTGTATATAGATTTTAAAAAGAGGCTGACAATCAAACTCTTAACCAGTTGCATCATCGGAATGATTTTTAATTTGCGCAGAGTGATTGTAGGAATTCTCACCGTCGCTGGATTCAGTATTAGCGGCTCGATCCGAGGCAATAGAGGAGTCAAGAGAATCATCATGAGTAGGCGCAGATTCGCCAACCCCTTCGCCTAAGCCTACTTCATCGCCGGAGTCAATTACGGGTCCATGTGACTCCTCATGATTGGCTAAAACTGTCGTCCCGTCGAGGTCCATCTCTATTTGGGAATCATTCACGATATCCTCAAGTTTAGAAAAGGATTCACTCAACTCTGCAGAGTCTTGTAAAGTTGGCAATTGATCAAGGGAACTAAGTCCCAAATCATCCAAGAAGTGCTTTGTAGTTGCATAAAGGCCAGGTCTACCCACGGTTTCCCTGTGCCCGATCACCTCAACCCAACCCCGGTCTTCCAGTTGTTTGATGACCATTGAATTGATTGCAACACCTCGTATATCTTCCATATCTCCCCTCGTACAAGGTTGTCGATATGCAATGATTGCAAGCGTTTCCATCGCTGCACGGGAATATTTGGGCGGTTTTTCAGGATGCAATCTGTCCAGATAAATGCGCATCTCAGGGCGACTTTGAAAACGCCAGCCAGTCGCAACTTGCAAAAGCTCAACCCCACGCTGATGCCAGTCTTCTTGTAATGCATCAAGTAGGGTTTTAATAGTGTCAGCTGCGATTTCGTTGTCAAACAAAACCCCCATATCCCGCAGAGTAAGGGGTTGCGACGAACAAATAAGCGCAGTCTCGAGGACACGCTTGGCCTCCGCGGTGTTCATAACATTTAAATTTGGGAAATTAGATAAGGATGGAAATCATTATCAGGGTATAGGATTGACGCTAAAGTGTCCAGCCTAACTGCAAAAACTGCAAGCTAAGCTTGGGCTTGAATAGCGCCTGCTTAATTGGGAATATTGTAACCGAGTGACCATGCCTCGATTGCGCTGGTCATATCCAATGGTAACTCAGCCTTAAAGGCCATCGGTTCGCCCGTGATTGGGTGATCAAACCCCAATTTATAGGCGTGTAGGGCTTGCCTTTTGATACTCGAATGCACCCGACCACCGTAGACGACATCGCCTAGTATGGGATGCCCAATACTGGACAGATGAACCCTAATTTGATGGGTTCTTCCGGTATGAAGTTGACAGTGCAACAGGCAAACTTCTTCATCTGAAATCGGTGCCCCATTTACGGATGCCTCCATTCCGTTAGAGATGAAGGTAAAAGTCGTTTTGGCAGCCTTTCCAGGGGTACGTAGTAAGTCAACGACCGCCATTTTGAGTCTATTCCTGGGGTCACGCCCGATACTGGATTCGACCACTTTAGTCTCTGGCCCCGTCCAGGGTCGATGTGCGATAGCTAGGTATTCACGGTGAACATCTCGATTCGCAATTTGAATGACCAAAGCATCCATGCAAGCTCGAGTTTTGGCAACTACCATTAGGCCGCTTGTGTCCTTATCCAGCCTGTGAACAATCCCCGCCCGTGGCACTTGGGTGAGTTGGGGATCTAAAAAGAGCAGGCCATTCAAAAGTGTTCCTCCCCAATTTCCTGGTGCAGGGTGCACAACCAAATTAGCAGGCTTATTTATGACCCTAATATGGGCATCTTCAAACAAGACCTCAATCGACATTTCTTGAGGCTTATAGGCAAGGGCCTGGGGCGACGGTTTAAGGGAGAGCCTATACCGATCAAAAGCATGAGCTTTGGAGGCAATTTTGGTAACTGTTTGAGCTTTTGAAGCGCCTATTTCAAGTGCTGGAAATCCCCCGGGGCTTAGACGCTCCACACAGCTCTCTGAGATGAGTTGTTGCACATAATTGCGGGAAAACTCAGGCAAAAGAGCAGTTAAAACGACATCTAATCGATGAAGATGCATGGTTTCGGGGACTTGGATCTCCCTGACCTCGATTTCGGGTCCCAAATCCTCGGTTTCTAAAGATTCCAAATCCTTTTCGAGTTGTTGCTCTAAAGGCTCTGGCTTAGAAGATAATAGGGGTGCATTGAATTTCAAGAAAGAGTTCCCGTGTTCAGAAGACTGCCATTATCCTCCTTACCCCGATCCTTATTCTTGTTGATCTTGGTGATTTATTTATTTATAAGCGGTTGTGCCAACGATAACGACCTGACTTCGGGGTGGTCTACAGACAAACTATACGCACAAGCTAAAGAGGAGATGGAAAACAGGTCCTACGAAAAGGCTATTGGTTATTACGAAAAGTTGGAGGGACGCGCGGCGGGCACAACTTTGGCTCAGCAAGCTCAAATTGAAAAAGCTTTTGCTCAATACAAAAATTCCGAACCTGCATTGGCGGTAAGCACGTTAGACCGATTTATCAAACTTAACCCTTCAAGTCCTGCATTAGATTACGCGTATTATTTGCGTGGTGTTGTGAACTTTAATGATGACTTAGGTTTTTTCTCCCGCTACTTTAATCAAGACTTATCTGAGCGTGATCAAAAGGCAGCTAAACAGTCTTTTGAATCTTTCAAGGAAGTGGTTACAAGATTTCCGGATTCGAAATACGCGCCCGACGCTTCGATGCGCATGCGCTTTATCATTAACACCCTTGCAAAATCAGAGGTTATAGTTGCGAAATACTATTACCGAAAGGGCGCATATGTCGCCGCAATCAACAGAGCTAAATCAGCCATTTCAGATTACCAAGATGTGCCTATCATTGAAGAGGCTTTGATTATCATGATCAAAAGCTACAGCGAACTTGGTTTGGATCAACTCAAAGAAGATACTGTTCGCGTTCTACAGCAGTCCTACCCAAACAGCGAGTACTTTGGCAAGAAACAAGAATCTAAATCTGGTGGATGGAAAAGCTGGTTTGGCAAATAACCCAATACCGTAAAGTTGTTTGCTTTTTTTAAAGAATCCTTATTTTCCAGCTCTCCTCTAACATCAATTATTTGAGACGGAGAAGATCAAAACTGCGAATTCTAAACAGCTCTTCTTATGCTCTGAAGAACTGAACTTATTTTGAGCATCGATAAATGGCGTTCTTAAATAATGATCAAATGCACGGTGCTTAAGAATACATTCCATTTCGCTCATTTTTTTAAAAGTTCCGGTCTTGTCATTTGCTTGCAAAATCAGGGTAAATGGCGCTAGTCTATCTGTAACCTTGTAAAAGTCTTCAGGCGTTTTATGGCGTCTCATAAAAAACCTGAATAATGGAATTAATTTGTTCTGTAACTTACCGTATCTCTCCACAAATAAAAAACCATGATTAATGACTTTATTAAATAAATCACTCACAGTCTCATTGGGTTGGTGATCTACATAAATCTGCTCAACCTCCTTGAAATGGGCATCAACTTTTTGTAAAAATATTTTTATAAAAATATCTTCATACTTATTAAAGTATTTGTAAATTACGCCAATGCTGTAACCAGATTTTTCTGAAAGCACTTTTGCTGAAAGATCATCTAATTTCCCTTTATCCAAAATCTCATTTGCTGCATACAACAAGTCTTGTTCTGTTTTGGCAGCACGATCTTGCTTTGGCTTTTTCTTATAGGAGCCGATTAGCGTATCCATTATTTTCATAAGGTCATTATATTTGATTAGAAAAATGAAACGCTTAATTTTCAAATAAGGGTGTCTGCAAACTCTCATGTAATCTAGCTCTTGAGGCATCGAAATAAATATTAAATGAATTTATTAATCGTGATTTCGCCTATACATCCAATAACTAAATCACTAGCATCTGCATTTATTGAAATCTTCTCATTAAACACAGCATCAGTAGCGGGATTCAACGACATGATAACCACCAATCAACTCATTGACAAATTTTTGGACAGCGCGCAATCACATCAACCGACAATGAATCATCAGCAAATCAAAGTATTTGTTCTTGGCATATTGGCTGACGAGCTTAGATGGGCATTCAATAATGACTCTATGGTTGCAAATAATGTTAGAAAAAGATTGCAAGAGCTAGTCCCAAGAGAAGTGGCTAGATTCAAAATTAACAGTAACGGCGATAAAACGCGAATTACAGAACGCGCATGATCCCTAATCTAAAAGGGCAATCTATGGGTCTAATTGCACCTATGTTAGCCTTTGCATTCAACATTAGTTGATCTATTGTGTTTGAATTTTTATTAAAGGGTTGGAATATTGATTTTTTCTAAAAATCCAAGTAACTCATGCAATTGCTCCTCATGTCGCATTGGGGGCAAACTCCTAATTAATTTTCTACCGTAGCCTGTGGTCATTAATCGACTATCGCAAATCACTAATACTCCCGTGTCACTCTCCCTACGTATGAGTCTGCCTGCCCCCTGCTTTAGGGCAACTGCAACTTCTGGCACGGAGTACTCATTGAAGGCACTTCCGCCCTCTCTTTCAATCCGGTTACAACGCGCTTCGACCAATGGGTCACCTGGCGGGGGAAACGGTAATTTATCAATAATCACAGCCTGCAAAGCGTCCCCGGGAACATCAAATCCTTCCCAAAAACTAGCGGTAGCAACCAGTACACACCCCTTTGGACGAATGGACTCGTCCGAACTTGTGAAATTCTCTGTCGTTGAACGAAACCGGTCCATCAAAAACCGTTTAGGAAGTTGCCCCTGAATAAGAACTTCAATGTCACCGAATCCACTATTCTCACCGTAGTAAGCGCTTAAAGCATCACCAATGGATTTCATTGCACGGTTAGTAGTTGTAAGAATGAGCGTTCTTCCACCAAGGCGTCCAATAATCTCTTTAGCAAGCTCTGTAACTTCTAGGGAGTGATTGGGATCACTAGGTTTAACCATCGCTTTAGGAATGTACAAAAGTGCCTGATTTGGGTAATCAAAAGGACTTTGAACCTGAAGGATCTGACTGCTTTCGAGGCCACAGGGTTTGGTGAACCAAGACAAAGTGTCATCATTTCCCAGCGTTGCGGAAGTAAAGATCCAACTTCTTGGTAAATGTACATACTCAGAAGTACTTTGATCTGTTGTCTCAGAGCCATTGAGATGTTCATCTTGAACTGTTTTTTGAACCGTCAACGGATTTTGCAAATTTGTTTGATCACTCTTAAGACCTAACATTTTTTCTTGAACAACAATTGCAATATCTAATGGGGCCTCTACGAGCCTTGCCATTTGACCCAACTCCACCCACCTTACCTGATCACCCTTGGGGGGGGCTGCAAAATGTTTGAGCGTCTGCTCAGCTTTGCTTACCCTCTCACTTAAACGGGGAAACTCAGGGGCAAGTTCGCTGACAGTGTCAAGCGCCTCACTTGCTTTTGTAAATGCACTATGGAGTGCATCCAAGCACTCCTGCCACTCATTTGGTGCAATGCCCTCGGGAACACTCTCAGTCCAACGAAGGCGAGTGCTGCCTGCTTGGTTTCCGATGCAGAGTCTAAAATCTCTCACTGATTTCTCAAAATCACTGCAAATCGTTTGCCAATCACAAAGCCCAGCCGCTGTGGTGAGTCCACTGGCCAATATGTCCCTCACAAGATCTAGTAGTTGAGCAATACTTAACTGTTCCCCTAAAAATTGAGTGCCTGTCTCGTTAAGTTGATGAGCTTCATCAAAGATGACGACCCTCACACTTGGGAGTAATTCAGCCATCCCAGATTCTTTAACGGCAAGATCGGCAAAAAACAGGTGATGATTGATTACGACTATATCTGCACTTAGGGCTTGTTTACGCGCTGAATTAACAAAACAAGCCTTATGTTCTGGACACTGTGATCCTAAACAATTCTCACGCGATGACGTAATAAGGGGCCACAAGGCTGAGCGCTCCTCGAGCCCACCCAACTCTGCCAAATCACCTGTTTGAGTCGATTTAGCCCATTCACGAACTAATGTGAGGGTTTTAATACTGCTTTTATCACTGAGGTTATGCTCTCGTGCATGTGTCTGAAGGCGCTGTTGACACAGGTAACTCGATCTGCCTTTGAGAAGAGCGATTTTGAGCGGTAACTTGAATACTTTGACGAGCTGAGGTAGGTCACGAGAAAAGAGTTGATCTTGTAAAGCCTTTGTAGCCGTTGAGAGTAATACTCGTTCACCACTTAGAAGTGCTGGGACTAGATATGCAAAAGTTTTCCCAACCCCTGTTCCCGCCTCAACAACTAGACTTCCTCCATTCTCCATAGTCTTTGCAACTGCCAATGCCATTTCAGTTTGCCCGCTCCTTGGTTGGAAGTGGGAAGTATTTCGAGCAAGTAAACCCTCTGCAGAAAAGGCACTTTCAACTAGAGTTATATATTCAGTTGAGCTTAGGGCGGGCATGGGTAATTTTGTTGAATGGAAAAGTGGCTGCCTGAGTTTACAGACAATTCACACAAAGAGAATCAATTTTTGAAGGATCAACGGATGATCGCATTAAGCGGTGTATTTGACTCAATAGAAGCTTTGATAATTGTTGCAAGCTATGCGACCAGCTTGCTAAGACCTTTTAGGGCTTGGTACTGGGCTGAGTTGGAGTTTTGGATTTTGCTTTCTCCTCCAATCTTTTTTGAACCTCAAGTTTATGCTCAAGAGCCTCCTTTTGCTTTTGTTCATACTGAGCGCGCGGGCCACTTGATACCGAGGAGTTAGACTCTACCGCCCCATCCATCCCATTAGGAGAGAGGGCGGGAGGGGCAGGATTTTGTTTTGATTTATATTGATCATTTTTCTCTTGATTTGCCTTCACCCGATTTTGATAGTCAAGGTTTGATCGCTCCGTGATTTCTTTTTGAGACTGTTCGTGCTCCATTTTTTTGAGCTGAGCGTCTTTTTCTATTTGCTCAGCTTTTTCGGCGCGCTTTTGTGCATTCAGTTTTAATTCAAAAGGACGAAGCCTTTGTAATTCTGCGATTCTCTTTTGCGCAGCAACGTCCTTGCAGTTGTTGACTGCAAATTTTTGATAACAAGCTTTGACTTCCTCGTTATAAGTGTTTTCAGCCTTTATTTTGAGCTCCTTAATTTCTTCAGCGCTCATCAAGGACGGCTCAGACGATTGAGTGCCGTCAATTCCTTGTGCAAGTGAACCAGTGTTTAATAAAAAAATGAATGAAGGCAAAAGCAGAAAACTTGCAACACGAATTAAAAGTTCTTGCGCATACAGATTTGATATTATGTTTTTACAGTTTGCAGCTAATTTTTTCACGACAAATCCCCCTGGGGTCATTTGTTGCTGGGGAGTTGCAAGGGTATACATCTAAGAGTTTTAGGTAAGTCCTGTATCAACGCTTCGCTTCTCGGAAGCTAAGAACTCAGCGGACTGCATTTCTTGCAGCCTGGAGACAGTTCTTGGAAATTCATGGGACATCGGACCTTGGGTGTAGAGCATCTCTGGTGCAACTGCACTGGAGATGATGAGCTTAACGTGACGGTCGTATAAAACATCAATCAACCATGTAAAGCGTCTCGCCTCTGAGGCCATATTTACGCCCATTTCTGGGACTTCACTTAAAAACACAGTGTGAAACTGAGAGGCAATTTCCAAATAATCATTTTGTGATCGAGGTCCGCCACAAATTGTTTTGAAATCAAACCAAACGACACCACCCGCGCGTCGCTTTGCTTTTATTTCGCGGTGTTCGATCATCAAGCGGGGCTCTTCATCCTTAGACTCAGCGAGTTGATTAAACGCCTCCGTCATGTCAGCCCTCACTTGATCGCTAAGCGGCGTATGGTACATCTTGACTTGCTGGAAGAACTGTCCCCTGTAATCGACACCTGCGTCAACGTTGATAACCTCTAACTGTTCATTTAAAAGATCGATAGCAGGCAATATACGGTCCCTGTGTAAACCGTCGGGATACAGGTCATCGGGTTTGAAATTAGATGTCGTGACAAATCCAACCCCGTTTTTAAACAAAGAGACCAACAGCCTATGCAAAATCATTGCGTCTGTAATATCAGCAACATGAAACTCATCAAAACAAATGAGCTTGAAGCGCTTAGAAATCTGCAGACCTAGTTCATCCAGTGGATTAACTGTGCCTTGCAGTTCCCGAAGTTCACGGTGAACCTCACGCATAAATTCATGAAAATGAAGTCGAGTTTTACGTTTAATGGGTACGGAGTTATAAAAGCAATCCATCAAAAAGCTTTTACCCCTTCCAACTCCGCCGAACATGTAAACGCCCTTAGGAATTGGCGGGTGCACGAGTAGCTTTTTAACCGCATTGGAGCGCTTCGCTCTGTACTCTCCCCACTCCTGTTCACACCTTGTTAGTGAATCAATTGCTCTGAGTTGGGCAGGATCGCTACTAAACCCCTTGAGCTTTAATTGCTCAAGATATGTATCCCGAACCGTCATGGATTGAATTCTTAAAAGTTAAGTGTTCGCTTGTCTACCGCGAGTGCAGCTTCCTTGGTAGCTTCGCTAAGGCTTGGGTGGGCATGGCAAATTCGTGCAATGTCTTCTGCGCTTGCTTTAAATTCCATTGCAACCACAGACTCAGCAATCAACTCGCTAGCAACAGGACCAATGATATGTACTCCCAAGATTTCATCTGTGGCAGCATCAGCAAGAAACTTAACCATGCCAGTCGTGTCTCCCATAGCCCTAGCACGCCCGTTGGCTAAGAACGGAAATGTACCGGCTTTATAAGCACGGCCACTGGCTTTAAGTTGTTGCTCGGTTTGTCCAACCCAGGCAATCTCAGGACTGGTGTAAATAACCCAAGGAATGGTGTTGAAGTTAACGTGGCCATGTTGTCCAGCAATGCGCTCTGCAACTGCAACTCCTTCCTCCTCAGCCTTGTGAGCGAGCATAGGACCGCGAACTACGTCTCCAATAGCCCAAACGTTAGCGAGGTGAGTTTTACAGTCTTGATCAACGATGACAGCACCTCGCTCGTCAAGTTGCAATCCGATTGCCTCAGGCTTGAGTCCAACAGTGTTGGGTACTCGACCAATAGATACGATCAATTTGTCGAACTCTGCAGTTTGGGCTTGGCCGCTTGCAGTCGTGTAAGAAACAGAAACACCTTTTTTCGTCTTAACTATCTCTCCAACTTTAACGCCGAGCTCAATTTTGAGGCCTTGTTTAACGAATATTTTGTGGGCTTCCTTGGCAATTTGCTCGTCCGCCGCCCCTAAGAACGTGGGCAGCCCCTCTAAGATAGTTACTTCGGAGCCTAACCGTCTCCAGACTGAGCCCATCTCCAGGCCAATAACACCTGCTCCAATTAATCCCAGCTTAGCTGGTACACCCTTGATTTTTAATGCTCCATCGTTAGAGAGAATTGTCTCCTCATCGAATGGCGTACCTGCAAGCGGACGCGCGCTAGATCCCGTAGCAATAATAATATGGCGACCAATTAATGTTTCAGCTTGAGCGCCGGCAACAGCAATCTCATATTTGCCGTCAACCGCTTTAACAAATGATCCGCGTCCGTGAAAGAAACTCACTTTGTTCTTTTTGAATAGATACAAAATGCCTTCATTGTTTTGCTTGACGACGCTGTCTTTTCGAGCGGTCATCTGAGGTACGTCCATCTTTAAACCCTTAACCTCAATGCCGTGCTCTGCAAAATGGTGTTGGGCTTGGTCAAAATGCTCAGAGGACTGCAGCAAAGCCTTGGAGGGTATGCATCCTACGTTGGTACAAGTTCCGCCTAAAGCGGGACCACCTTTCTCATTCTTCCATTCATCAATACAAGCGGCACTCATACCAAGTTGAGCCGCTCTGATAGCCGCGATATAGCCACCTGGGCCACCACCAATTACGATTACATCAAATTCTTTAGTCATAATAATTTAGAACCTAGTTAGCATAATACTTACTTCGGCAGCTAAGTGCAAAAAAAGGGGGTTAACAAACCTCCCTTTTAATACCTAGCTCCTTAACTTTAAATATCAAAGAGTAGTCTGGCTGGATCCTCTAGTGCCTCTTTCATTGCAACCAATCCAAGCACAGCCTCACGACCATCAATAATTCTATGGTCATAGCTCATCGCGAAGTAATTCATTGGGCGAACTACGACTTGCCCATTTTCAACGACTGCACGGTCCTTGGTAGCATGAACACCCAATATAGCTGCTTGCGGTGGGTTGATAATTGGCGTTGAGAGCATGGAGCCAAATACGCCGCCGTTAGAGATGGAGAATGTGCCCCCAGTCATGTCTTCAATACCAAGTTTACCGTCCTTAGCTTTTGCTCCGTATTCAGCAATTTTCTTCTCAATCTCAGCAAAGCTCATTTGATCTGCGTTACGAAGTATCGGAACGACCAAACCGCGTGGTGATCCCACTGCAATACCAATATCAAAATATCCGTGATAAACAATATCATTACCATCAACAGATGCGTTTAGGACTGGATATTTTTTGAGTGCATGAACAGCCGCTTTCACAAAGAAGCTCATAAAACCAATTTTCACGCCGTGTTCTTTTTCAAATTTTTCTTGGAATCTCTTACGCATCTCCATTACTGGAGCCATATTGATTTCGTTAAACGTTGTCAAAATAGCATTCGTAGCTTGTGACTGTAAAAGACGCTCTGCAACACGCGCACGCAGACGACTCATCGGTACGCGCTGCTCTGGTCTATCGCCCAAAGATACTGTAGGGGCTTGAACCTGGGGAAGGGTCGATGTAGGAATGCCAGTTGGAATTGAAGCTGTACTTGTGCCAGCAAGGGCGCCCAAAACATCACCTTTTGTAACGCGCCCGTCCTTACCTGTTCCAGCTACAGAGCCAGCACCGAGCTTGTTATCGGCCATAATTTTGGCGGCGGCGGGCATAGCGAAACCAGCCTTCGACGCATCTGAGGAAGCGGCGACTGGGGCGACAACTGGGGCTACTTTGGCCGAAGCGGGCGGCGCAGCCGCAGATGGACTTGCGCTTGCAACGGCAGTGGTATCGATTTTTCCAATCAACTGATCGGCAACAACGGTGCCACCACTTTCAACCACGTGTTCCGTTAAAACACCGGCGGCTGGCGCAGGTACTTCTAAAACAACTTTGTCAGTTTCGATTTCAATTAATATTTCATCAATGGCAACTGCCTCTCCAGGCTTCTTTTTCCATTGCAACATAGTTGCCTCGGCAACCGATTCAGAGAGTTGGGGTACTTTAACTTCAACGATGGACATGTCAATTTCCTAAATTATTTTTTACTCAATTACTTACTAAAAGTAAAACCTTTGATCTTGCCAAATGCACCCTCAACGAGGGCCTTTTGTTGCTCTTGATGCAAGTGTGAATAACCAACGGCGGGAGAGGCTGATGCCGCTCTTCCTGAGTAGGCCAGTTTTTGTCCATCCAACATGTTTTCATGGATGTAGTGTTGTACATAGAACCAAGCGCCTTGGTTTTGTGGCTCATCTTGAGTCCACACAATCTCCGTGACGTTCGGATACTTTTTCAGTTCTGCACTGAAAGCTTTGTGTGGGAATGGGTAGAGCTGTTCGACACGGATGATCGCCGTATCGTCTTGTCCAAGTTCCTCGCGTTTCTTGGCCAAGTCGTAATAGACTTTGCCAGAGCACATTACGAGTCGCTTAACTTTATCTGCCTTCAGTTCCTTGCTCTCTGGGATGATGGTTTGGAAACTTCCCTTGACGAACTCGGAGATAGGAGACGTAGCATCTTTATTACGAAGCAATGATTTCGGCGTAAAGATAATCAACGGTTTACGAAGATTACGAACGATTTGTCGACGCAAAATGTGGAAGATTTGACTAGCCGTTGTTGGTTGGACAATCTGCATATTTGCATCTGCAGCAAGTTGCATAAAGCGTTCGACACGCGCAGAACTGTGCTCAGGTCCTTGTCCCTCATAGCCATGTGGCAACATCAAAGTCAAGCCATTGACGCGGCCCCACTTCACTTCGCCAGAAGCAATAAACTGATCAATAACCACTTGTGCGCCGTTTGCGAAATCGCCGAACTGCGCTTCCCAAATGACCAATGTATTTGGATCGTTTGATGCGTATCCGTACTCAAAACCTAATACAGCCTCTTCCGAAAGAATCGAGTCAATGACAGTAAAAGGAGCTTGTGTCTCAGAAACATTTTGAAGCGGTATATAAATTCCTGTATCCCACTTCTCACGGTTTTGATCATGCACTACTGCATGCCTGTGAGTGAAGGTGCCTCGACCACAATCCTCACCCGACAAACGGACAGGGAATCCGCTAGCGACGAGAGAAGCAAAAGCCATGTGTTCGCCCATACCCCAATCCACAGGAATGTCGCCCCGTCCCATTGCTGCGCGATCATCCAACACCTTTTTGACCAGTTGGTGAGGTGTGACGGAGGTTGGAATGGTTGTAATCTTTTGTGAAATGCGCTTCCACTCTGCCATGGGTATGGATGTATCACCCGCATCTGTCCACTTGTTATCTAAATAGGGAGCCCAGTCAACCGCAAACTTGCTCTTGAAGTTTGTGAGTACGTGATCCTCAGTATTCCTTCCTTGGTCAAGTGCCGCTCGATATGCTTTGACCATATCATCGCCTAGCGTGTCGCCAAGCCCTTGGGTAGCCAACTTGTCTGCATAAAGTTTACGTGTGCCAGGATGCTGAGCAATCTTTTTATACATCAAGGGCTGTGTAAGGCTCGGTGTATCTTGCTCGTTATGCCCCAGTTTTCTGAAACAAATGATGTCAACAACGACATCCTTTGCAAACTCTAAACGAAATTCAAGTGCAAGTTGCGTTGCAAGTACCACTGCCTCTGGATCGTCACCGTTGACGTGAAGTACCGGAGATTCGATCATTTTTACAATGTCTGTACAGTAAAGAGTTGATCTTGAGTCCCTCGGATCTGAGGTCGTAAAACCAATCTGGTTGTTGATTACGATGTGTACAGTACCGCCTGTGGAATAGCCCCTGGTCTCTGCGAGTGCGAGAGTTTCCATAACGATGCCTTGCCCCGCAAATGCAGCGTCCCCGTGTACCAAAACAGGTAAGACTTGTTTGCCGTGTGGATCGTTACGACGATCCATACGGGAGCGAACTGAACCCTCAACTACGGGGTTAACAATCTCAAGGTGAGATGGATTGAAAGCAAGGCTCAAGTGAACGGGACCACCAGGTGTTGTTACATCTGAGCTGAAACCCTGATGGTACTTAACATCCCCACTTGGTAAGTCCTCAGGAGCCGTATGATCAAACTCAGCGAATAAATCTTTGGGCATCTTGCCCATTGAATTTACTAAGACATTCAATCGCCCACGGTGGGCCATTCCAATAACGATCTCTTGAATGCCTTTGGATCCGGCATCATTGATCAATTCGTCCATAGAGGCAA
This sequence comes from uncultured Burkholderiales bacterium, assembly GCA_903896615.1. Taxonomy (GTDB): domain Bacteria; phylum Pseudomonadota; class Gammaproteobacteria; order Burkholderiales; family Burkholderiaceae_C; genus Limnohabitans. The sequence continues at coordinate 22,503 of CAITYM010000131.1, read as the reverse complement.
TAAAGCTCTCCCCACCCTCTAAGGAAAAGCGCTTTTGCCCCACATATTTAGTATGAAGGAAACGCTCCAACCCTTCAGCAGCAGTAATGCGCTCAAGAATATGCTTTTTCTTTTCTACATTGAAGTTTGGCTTTGCTCGAATACTCTCTAATTTTTGTTGCCACCAGCGTTTGTGGTCTTGATTGGTAATAAAGTTAAATTCAGCTCCAATCGAGCCGCAGTAAGTTTCGCGAAGTGCATTGAGCAACTCACGCAAGCTCATTCGGTCCTTGCCAAAGAAGGTGTTACTTGTATCAAAAATTGCTTCCTGATCCGCATCACTAAATCCGTAAGATGCAGGATCCAATTCAGGTATGCTTTCACGCTCAGTTCGTTTAAGAGGGTCTAGGTCAGCCCATCGAACGCCTAAATTGCGATAAGCGGCAATTAACTGCTGAACCGCTGTTCGCTTCTTACCCATTTCAGGATCAGTACTTGCCATGACAACACGAGTTCCACCCATCTTTGCACGCTCAGCGAACGCGTTTATGACTGGTAGGTGGGGTACGTCTTTAGCTTGTGAGCCGTCTACCGCTGGTACATGCTGTAGTGCATCAAAGTACTCTCGCCAGGTGTCTGGAACACTTCCAGGATTGGCTAGGTAGTTCTCGTACATCTCTTCTACATAAGGAGCGTTGCCCCCAAAGAGATAACTATTGCCCGCAAAGGCTTGGTAGACATTGGATGCCTGTGTCATAGCGCTGACCTCCGTTCCCCTGCAGGGAACATTAGCTGGTTGAAGAAAACCTTCTGCTACACCGACTTAGCCGGCTTGCAGACGCGACTTGGGCCGGATGTAGCCTAAGTTGATTGATATTGTGCCACTTAATTGGCGATTTGCTCCCCGCAGGAGCAGAATATTTAACGGGGATACCCAAGATACGGGGCCTAACGGCCGATTATCTGCATCGCTTTTTCAAACAGCGGATGATTAGATGATTCTAACCACTCGAATACCACCATCTCAAGCGTCACAAGTTCAACACCGGCGCCTGCCAGTCGGTCCAGGGCTGCATCATGGTTATGGCTCTTCACTGCAGCGCACGCATCAGTGACAAGGCACACATCAAACTCTTGTTCTGACAAACTGAGTGCCGTTTGTAAAACACTCAAATGTGTTTCAAATCCAGCTATAACCAGTGTCATTTTCTCGACTGAAGCCTCCTGTTTTTGCAAATGCTTGGGCAAACTTTTAGCGTTGCCTTGGGGGGCTTGCTTGATGGGCGCTTTAAAAAATTCGAGCAGACCATGCTCACAGGCATCAAAGGATGTTTTAGAGACAACCTTTTGGCAGTTTGTCCGAAGATTTACATGCATTGCATTGTTGTTGTTTGAATTAGCTTGTTCTGCCCCCCATACCGGAACATTCAAGAGCTTGGCTATTTCGCAAAGGGCCAGTGCAGCGTTAAGTGCTTGAGTGCTATTTGGGATGCTTGTAATTTGATCTGCAGAATAGTCCACAAGAATAAGCTGTGATTCTTCGAGTTGTATCAACATATAGTTTTCCGGATTTCAGTTTTTCATTAGTAACTATATTTTCTACCATTTCTGAAGGTCACAAAAGTAACTATAAATAATTCGTTTTCTTAAGTTATAATGTTAAGTCTATGAAATTTATACGATTCTTCTATGTTCTAACCTCCACGGTGCTTTTTATCTGCGCGTCCGCTTCATACGCGCAGAGTGATCAAAGAGCCCCCAACGATCAAGGACTTGTTAACCGTATGAACAACGTCGGGCAAGGCGTATCGGTTCAAGCTTCTGAGTTGATTTCAAACGCAATGCAATTCCTTGGTGTTAGATACCATAGGGGCGGTACAAATGAAGCCTCTGGATTCGATTGCAGTGGCTTTGTTAGGGCAATGTATGAGAAAACAGTCGGACTTGCACTTCCCCATAATGCTAGCCAACAAGCCGCGGTCACGGACAAGGTTGATCCCAACGAACTCCAACCTGGCGACCTGGTCTTCTTCAACACGATGAAACATGCTTTCAGCCATGTAGGAATCTATTTAGGTGATGGAAAGTTTATTCACTCGCCTAGAACTGGCTCAGCCATCCGAATTGAGGACATGCGTGAAGCCTATTGGGTCAGGCGATTTAATGGTGCACGCAGAGTCCCGTTAGACGAAATTGATACCAAATATTTTGTTCACTCCATAAGAGTCGACCTACCCTACAACTCTAAGGAAGACTCAGGTATTAACTCAGGTATTAGATAACCTCTGTATTTCCTTTTGATCAAGCTGCCTTTTGATTTTTTGTGCTTTAGTGTTAAAATTCACTATGGCCCGAGACGATACAACCCAAATCAGAAACGATGGCCTACGCTATAAATCCAAAAAAGGTGGTTCACCATTTGGCACGGGCGGCAGATCAATAGACACTATGAGTTGTATCAAATGTGGCCGCCATAAACCCAGATCCGAAGGTTCCTTTAAGCGAATGCTTGGCTCGACCATGTTCATTTGCTTTGACTGCAAGCCAGCGCCTAAAACAGATACCTAATGCTTTACCAGATTGCTAGCTTCGTGCTCGAGATCATAGAAGGATTGCTGGCTGGCACTTGTTTGCTAAGGCTATTATTCCACTTTCAACGCGTCTCCCTCACCCCAAGCTCTGGCAATCCACTTGGCGGATTTGTTTTTGCAACTACCAATTGGATTGTTCTACCTCTGAGACGAATACTTCCCTCACTAGGACGCTTAGATTCGGCCAGTTTAATAGCCGCATATTTGATCGTCTTAGCCAAAGCGAGCATCATGTGGCTTATCACCCTAAGTGGTCAACCTTTCAGTTTTATCCTAGGAATTAGCCTCTTTAGTTTATTAAAGATGTGTCTGTCTTGCTTGAACGGATTGGTGTTGGCTTACGCAGTAATGACTTGGATTAGTACAAATTCAACAATTAGCGATATCTTTGCAAGATTAGTTAACCCCATGCTAAGACCTATACAAAGGCTGCTGCCACTTTTTGGCGGGATCGATCTGTCACCACTCGCACTCCTTGCTTTAATACAAATAGGCATCATGATTTTGCAAGGTTTAGAAGGTCAAATACTCGGACTCTTTGTTTAAATTTAGTCAGTACCAGGTTGTAAAGTATTTATAAAGTCATTCAAACTCTCATCCATTGCCTTGGTATCTGACCAAGGACCATAGGGGAAATGTCCATAGCGTAAAGCAAGTTGATGACTTGCAGTGATCTCGTCGACTCCGTTTTGAATCAAGTAAACAGCGGAGATGAACCCAGTTCGGTCAGATCCGTTCAAGCAGTGTATGAGCAAGGGTTTGGGCGCTTGGTTGATTAAATCGATATATGTCCTAGCTTGATCAGGTCTGATGCGCTCGGAGCTTGATAAGGGTATGTCGATTAGGGTAATGCCATTATTTTTTGCAATATTAGACTCCGTCCTATACCAATCCTTATCCGGATTGGGGCCCCTTAGGTTTACAACAGTTTTAAGGTTTTGAGAAACGATATGCTTCTCTAGGGCATTTGCGTCTAATTGAGCTGAGCGATAGATAACACCGTCTTTTAAAGCGTAAAAGTTATCGTCGTAATTAACGAATAAATAAAAACCACCTAAGAAAAGAAGACCAATTAGTCCTATAGTGACAAGTGAGACTACTAATTTTTTTAAAAATCTCAAAATGACCCCCATCTAAACTCCTAAGGATTGGGTGGTGGGCGATACATGGATCGAACATGTGGCTTCCACCGTGTGAAGGTGGCACTCTACCGCTGAGTTAATCGCCCAAATCATAAAATACGACTCAAGGTTGCAATGATTATCTCATAGTTGGGGCAAACGGATATGGTCTATTGATGTATGGAGTTGTAATGGCTTAATGGTTAAGTGAGCGCCATACAGTTTTACCTGAACTTGCTTTATCAATATCCGCCAAGACAATTAAGTGTTCAGCATTTTCTTGCTCATTGGCTAAAACAGTGGATAAATCGTAGCTAGATAAATCAATTTTCTTTAGATTAGTCTTAACCTCTTTTGATTCATCGCTATCCATCAACAAAGCATCTTGGCCTCTGGTCATGCAGATGTAGACGTCGGCTAAGAGCTCAGCGTCCAAAAGCGCACCGTGTAATTTACGACTTGAGTTATCAACACCATAACGATCGCACAATGCATCAAGAGAGTTTCGTTTTCCAGGAAAAAGTTGCTTAGCCATCACCTGGGTATCAGTTATGTTGCTCACGTAACTTGAAAACAATTCTTTCGAACAAAATGCGAGTTCCTTGTCCAAGAAGGCCACATCAAATGATGCGTTATGAATGAATATATGTGCTCCAGACAGGTAATCCAGTATTTCATCCACGAGTTGGGCAAATTTTGGCTTATCAAGCAAAGATTCATCACTAATGCCGTGAACTTTCAAGGCGTCCTCATGACTAGCCCGCTCTGGGTTGATATAGAAATGTAGATTATTTCCCGTGAGTTTACGGTTAACCATTTCTACACAACCAATTTCCAAAATTCTGTCGCCAGCTTCCGCCGATAGTCCGGTTGTCTCGGTGTCTAAGAAGATATATCTGTCACTCATATTACCAATCGTTTAAGTATTAATTAATTGCCTATTCACTTAATGATTCTCTTTTGCATGGTTCACTGTGTAGCGAGGAATTTCAATTACCAACGGATCTCCTGCGACGATCGCTTGACAACTTAATCGTGAATTAGGCTCAAGTCCCCAAGCTCTGTCAAGCATATCCTCTTCAAGTTCTTCCAGTGCGTTTAAAGACTTGAAGCCCTCGCGTACAACCACATGGCAAGTGGTGCATGCACAACTCATCTCGCATGCATGCTCAATATTAATACTATTTTCCAGCAAAACTTCACAAATAGTCATGCCACGCACAGCCTCAATTTGTGTGCCCTGTGGACAGTATTCAGGATGAGGCAAAATTTTGATGGTAGTCATACATTAAATTAAAGGTTTTTAGAAAGGTGGTCGATATGGCTTCTAATAGCTCCTAGTTACTGAATCAAAGTGATTCAATTTTTTGACCAGATAGTGCTTTTTGAATACCTCGGTTCATACGGTTTGCAGCAAAGTGTTCTGTCTCATGAGCAAGCTGTGAGGTCAAAGATTCAATCAATGCGTAGTCGGAGCCCAAGACCTCAGTTTCAATGTTACGGATTATGTCCTGCATTTTTGCAAGTTCATCTGGGCTTACCAAATCTCCATCTGCCTCAAGTGCACTTTGGGTTGCTAAGACCATGCGCTGTGCGTCCACCCTCGCCTCCGCAAGCGCACGCGAGAGCTTATCAACTTCTGCCGTAGCAAAGCCGTCTTGAAGCATTTTGGCGATATCGTCATCACTTAGCCCGTAAGAAGGTTTGACTTCAATTTTGGCAACAACTTCACTTTGTAACTCCTTGGCCTCCACACTTAAGAGCCCATCTGCGTCAACCGTAAATGTAACCCTGATACGAGCAGCTCCAGCAGCCATAGGAGGGATACCTTTTAGTTCAAACCGTGCCAAGCTTCTGCAATCCACAACCATGTCCCGCTCGCCTTGAACAACATGCAAGGACAGTGCAGTTTGGCCATCCTTATAGGTGGTAAAGTCCTGAGCCATAGCCGTCGGTATGGTTTGGTTGCGAGGGACGATCCTCTCAACCAAACCGCCCATTGTCTCTACACCTAGAGACAATGGAATGACGTCTAATAAAAGCAGTGCATCACCCTGAGCGTTACCAGCAAGTTGCTCAGCTTGAATTGCAGCGCCAATAGCGACTACTTCATCGGGATTTAAATTAATCAATGGCTCTTGCTTAAAGAATTCTTTTACAGCCTCTTGAATTTGCGGCATGCGGGTAGATCCCCCCACCATTACAACCCCTTTGATATCAGCCACTTTAAGGGATGCGTCTCTCAAAGCTTTTTTCACACTGGTAATGGTGCGGTCAACCAAAGGCTTTGTTATTTCTTGAAACTCACGACGAGTTATCACAGTTTGAATAGATTCAGTTGCGAGTGAGGCTTCAAAATTAACTTCTAAATTGGTGCTAAGTAATTCCTTTACCTTTCGAGATTGCGCAAGAAGTACAGATCTATCAGAATCTGATATTTTGGAGCTAGGAGCTTGCTTACTCAACACTAAATTCATAAGCGAGTGATCAAAATCATCTCCGCCCAGGTGAGAGTCACCGCCTGTTGCCAATACCTCAAACACTCCTTTGGTTAGATGCAGTATGGAGATGTCAAATGTACCCCCTCCTAGATCAAAAACAGCAAACGTTCCTTCACTCGCGTTCTCCAATCCATATGCAATAGCTGCTGCAGTGGGTTCATTGATCAGTCTTAAAACATTTAAACCCGCCAACTGAGCAGCGTCCTTTGTGGCTTGACGCTGCGCGTCATCAAAATAAGCAGGGACAGTAATAACTGCACCGTAAATATCGTCGTCAAAAGTGTCCTGTGCGGTATACCTAAGTGTTGCCAAAATCTCAGCACTAATCTCAACCGGGGACTTCTCGCCGTCACGGGTTTGAATGGACAGCATTCCGGGCTTGTCAATTAGCTGAAGTGGGATATCTTCTACATTTTTAATATCCTTAAGTCCACGTCCCATAAACCGTTTGACTGAGACTATCGTGTTTGTTGGATCAAGGTGTCGATTGGCAAGTGCTTTGGCACCGATCTCACGACGACCTCCCTCAAGGTAGCGCACAGCAGAGGGAAGCATTACCTCACCAGCATCATTGGGCAAGCACTCAGCCACTGAATTGCGAACGCTCGCAACGAGGGAGTGAGTTGTGCCTAAATCAATGCCTATAGCAATGCGCCTTTCGTGTGGATTGGGGGCTTGACCGGGTTCTGATATTTGAAGGAGTGCCATTGATTGTTGTTTGAGTGTTTACTAATGTGATTAAACAATTACTTTTATAAATAGAGGAATTAACTACGGTCTAGAAGATCGAATTTTTTATCAATGTCGCTTTGGAATCTGTCTACAAACATCATTGAGCGCACAATTTTGGCCGCTCCGGCAAAGTCGCACTTTTGATCAATAGTATTTGCGCACTCCAACTCTAAGCTTTCTTTAAGTTGGTCTACTTCCGATTGAATGATTTCAAGTGCAGACACGGTACTAGCTTCATCCAAGTCCTCTCGCCACTGCATTTGTTGGGACAAGAATTCAAGAGGCATGGAGGTATTTCTCTCTGCTTCGATGGGTGCGCCGTTTAACTCACACAAGTAACCAAAGCGGGTAAGTGGAGATTTCAATCTTTGATACGCTTCGTTAACCCTAATTGAGTATTGCATTGCAACTCTAACGGCACTATCACCACTACTTGTAAACTTATCAGGGTGAGTCAATGCTTGCAACTCTTTCCATTTTCGAGTTAAATAACCCAGATCTATGGTAGCTTGAGGTTTGAGTTCGAACAGTTCAAAATCATTTGACTGTAGATTAATGACGCCTCGGTCAGTAGTTTGGCTCACATCACACTCTAAAAGATTCCCCGCATCCACAGCGGTCACGCTCATTTGGGTTGTTAAATTTAAACCCTTCGTTTAAGCCCTCTCGGACAAAATCAAGTTGTGTTCCATCTATGTAGGCAAGACTCTTTGGGTCAACTAAAACTTTAATGCCATGATCCTCAAACACAACATCCTCAGGCGTGAACTCATCGACATATTCGAGTTTGTAGGCCAGGCCTGAGCAGCCCGTCGTTTTAACGCCCAACCTTACTCCCACCCCCTTGCCTCGTTTAGTGAGGTAACGGTTTACGTGTTTGGCTGCAGCTTCGGTCAGAGTAACGGACATGATTGAATTCGTGCTTATAGGGCGTAGTTACGTTATTAATGTGTATGCTTTTTCTTGTAATCGTCAACAGCGGCTTTAATTGCATCTTCTGCCAATATCGAGCAGTGAATTTTTACTGGAGGCAGTGCAAGTTCCTCAGCAATTTGGCTGTTCTTAAGAGCTGCTGCCTCATCAAGCGTCTTTCCCTTGACCCACTCTGTTACCAAAGATGAGGAGGCAATAGCCGATCCGCATCCGTAGGTCTTAAAACGAGCATCTTCGATAACTCCAGTCTGGGGGTTTACCTTGATTTGGAGTTTCATAACATCGCCACAAGCTGGTGCACCCACCATTCCCGTACCCACAGAATCATCACCTTTTTCAAAGGATCCCACGTTACGTGGATTTTCGTAATGATCGATAACTTTTTCACTATATGCCATATTCGTAACTCCTGAAATAACTATCTGACTCAATTGCCTCAATCAAGGGGACCTATCAAGAAAGCCCTAAATTTAATGAGCAGCCCACTGAATGGAGCTGAGATCAACGCCGTCTTTGAACATCTCCCACAGGGGACTCAGCTCTCTTAGTTTTCCTACGTTTTGAGTAATCGTAGTAATAGCGTAATCAATTTCTTGTTCCTCCGTAAACCGACCAATAGTCATACGAAGACTACTGTGAGCCAATTCATCACTACGCCCTAGAGCCCTCAATACGTAACTGGGCTCCAAACTTGCAGATGTACAGGCGGAACCTGAAGATACCGCAAGTCCCTTGATGCCCATGATTAAGGATTCACCCTCAACATAATTAAAGCTGATGTTCAAATTGTGAGGCACGCGCTTTTCTAGGTGTCCATTGATGAAGACTTGCTCCATGCTTTGTAACCCCTCGATCAAACGCTTTTGTAACTTGACGGCCTTGTCGTAATCTTGCTTCATCTCAAGCTTGGCCCACTTGTAAGCCTCCCCCATACCTACGCACTGGTGCGTGGGTAGCGTACCTGAGCGCATACCTCTTTCATGACCTCCCCCGTGAATCTGAGCTTCGATGCGGATCCTGGGCTTTCTTCTGACGAATAATGCGCCTATGCCCTTTGGACCGTAGGTTTTGTGAGAGGCAAGGCTCATCAAATCAACAGGTAATTCAGCTAAATTTATTTCAATTTTTCCTGTTGCTTGCGCAGCATCAACATGGAAAATAATCCCCTTTTCTCTACACATGTTACCAATTGTGACAATGTCTTGAATCACACCGATTTCATTGTTAACATGCATGACGCTGATCAAAATAGTGTCAGCTCGAATCGCATCCTTTAGTTTGTCTAAATCTAGGAGGCCGTCCTCTTGAACATCAAGGTATGTGACCTCAAAACCTTGACGCTCCAGCTCACGCATAGTGTCCAGAGTTGCTTTATGCTCCGTTCTAACCGTGATTAAGTGACGCCCTCTTGTCTTATAAAAATGTGCTGCGCCTTTCACTGCCAAATTGATCGACTCTGTAGCTCCAGACGTCCACACAATCTCCCTTGAGTCCGCACCGACAAGATCTGCCACCTGCGCCCTAGCTTTTTCAACGGCCTCCTCAGCCTCCCAGCCCCAAGCGTGACTGCGGGATGCGGGATTACCAAAGTGCTCTCTGAGCCAAGGAATCATTGAGTCAACGACTCTGGGGTCTACGGGAGTCGTAGCACCGTAGTCCATGTAAATTGGAAAGTGAGGTGTCATGTCCATGATATGTGCTTTTAAATAATTTTTAGAGAATCACTGCCCACTTGAAAAAATTTGGCAGTATCAAAAACTTCTAAGGAAAGTTAGATCTTCAATGAATTACATTTTTGTGAATGCATTTCCCAAAGCAAAAACAGAATTTGGTGCATTGACCCGGATTGGCTTGGCCACTGGCATCGCCGAAATAGCCCGTTTTAAGGAAGGTTTTCCCTCAACTTCCACGCCTTTAGCAACTTGATCGTCGACAAGTTTTTGTAGCGTCACGGAACTTAGGAATTCAATCATTTTTTCATTGAGAGAGGCCCATAATTCATGTGTCATACACCGACCAGAGTCACCCAAACAATTCTCCTTGCCTCCACAGTGGGTTGCATCGATAGGCTCATCAACTGACATGATGATCTCGGATACAGTGATGTTATTGGGATTTCGACCCAGGGTGTAACCGCCTCCGGGACCTCTGGTGGACTCGACCAAATCGTTGCGTCTTAATTTGCCAAAGAGTTGTTCCAGGTAGGACAATGAAATTTGTTGCCTTTGGCTGATTGCGGCCAAGGTAACTGGGCCAGAATTTTGGCGAAGTGCCAAGTCGATCATCGCAGTAACTGCAAAACGACCTTTTGTAGTAAGACGCATAAGAAACTCCTAAGTGCAACCTCCAAGGTAGATTTCAAATAAATTGAATCTGAATTCGACGCTTTAGAGTTGCTAAGCCGACTGATTAAGTCAAGTTTACCAGAAACCCAATAATTTGGTAGGGTATTGCCGTCTAAAACCCTGATTAAATAGTGTTTATTAGTTAAAAGGTACTAATTTAGATGAAGGTATTACGTTGTGGAGGAGGTAGGGAATTTTGTATAACTTAATGCGCCGAGCAATAATAAGGGCCCCCAGTTGATCAGCCCTCACTTTGTAAGTTCCAAATTGTTCAGTTGCTAATGGTTCTACCGAAAGACTGAATCCCGTTTAAGTAGCTTCCGTATAGAAAGCTTAAAACCCATTAAGAATTACTCACTTGGATTGAATCGTGCCCTGAAGCACCGAAAGCTCTTTCACGCACCTTAGCTAGCTGATCTCTAGTTCTGGCGGCGCTCTCAAACTCTAAGTTCTTAGCGTGTTCCATCATTTGCTTTTCTAGTCGTTTGATCTCCCTTGATAGCTCTTTCTCGCTCATCGCCTCTATAGAAGCTGATTGAGCGGCGAGCTGCGCGTCTTTGCCTGATTTTTCGCTGTACACGCCGTCGATTAAGTCTTTGACCTCCTTGAAAACTCCTCGCGGCGTAATGCCTTCATCAAGGTTATGCTGAATTTGTTTACTCCGCCGGCGTTCCGTCTCAGAGATTGCTTTTCGCATAGACTCCGTTACTCTGTCACCGTATAAGATTGCCTTGCCAGACAGATTCCTGGCAGCACGGCCAATAGTCTGTATAAGACTTCGCTCGGAGCGAAGAAAGCCCTCTTTATCAGCGTCCAAGATTGCGACTAGGGATACTTCCGGTAAATCAAGACCTTCTCTAAGTAGGTTAATTCCAACTAACACATCAAAGACACCAAGTCTTAGGTCGCGCAATATCTCAACGCGCTCAACCGTATCGATATCGCTATGCAGATAGCGCACCTTGACGCCGTTGTCGGATAAATAATCCGTTAATTGCTCGGCCATCCGTTTGGTAAGCGTTGTGATTAAAACACGTTCACGTTTATCACTTCGCTTTTTGATTTCTTGAAGTACATCATCTACTTGATGAGCGGCGGGTCTGACTTCAATTTCTGGATCTACGAGTCCAGTTGGGCGAACAAGTTGTTCCACAACCTGACCTGCGTGCGTATTTTCATAATCACTGGGAGTGGCTGAAACAAAGATCACTTGCCGCATTCTTTGCTCCAACTCCTCCAACTTCAATGGCCGATTATCAAGCGCACTGGGTAATCTGAATCCGTATTCAACAAGTGTGGATTTTCTTGACCTGTCGCCGTTGTACATGCCAGAGAATTGCCCCATCAAAACGTGGCTTTCATCCATGAACATAATTGCATCTTTGGGAAGATAATCTGTCAGCGTGCTAGGTGGGTCACCTGGTTTGGCGCCTGATAAATGTCTTGTATAGTTCTCAATCCCTTTGCAGTGACCGATCTCGCTCAACATCTCTAGATCAAAACGCGTGCGCTGCTCAAGTCTTTGTGCCTCAACCAACTTGCCCTGACTAACCAATTCTTTGACTCGCTCTGAGAGCTCAATTTTAATAGTCTCGACCGCCGCGAGTACGCGGTCCCTTGGAGTCACATAGTGACTCGAAGGATAAACAGTAAAACGGGGTATCTTTTGTTTAACCTGGCCGCTCAAAGGATCAAAGAGGGTGAGCGACTCGATCTCATCATCAAAGAGCTCAATTCGAATTGCAAGTTCACTGTGCTCAGCAGGGAAGATATCGATCGTGTCCCCGCGAACTCTAAATTTACCTCTTGAAAATTCAATCTCGTTACGTTCATATTGCATACGAACAAGTTGAGCAATAACATCCCTTTGTCCAAGCTTATCACCAACTCTAAGAGTCATTACCATTTGGTGATAGCTCTCGGGTTCACCAATACCGTATATAGCGGATACTGAGGCAACAATGATTACGTCACGTCGCTCCAGAATACTCTTTGTGCATGATAAGCGCATTTGCTCAATGTGCTCATTAATGGCACTGTCTTTCTCGATGAACATATCTCGCTGAGGAACATAAGCCTCGGGTTGATAGTAGTCATAGTAACTGACGAAATATTCAACTGCATTTTTAGGGAAAAACTCCCTAAATTCAGAATACAACTGCGCCGCCAATGTTTTGTTGGGAGCAAATACCATCGCCGGACGCCCCAAACGAGCAATCACATTGGCCATGGTGAAGGTCTTACCAGATCCGGTTACACCAAGTAAGGTCTGAAAGGACTCCCCGTTTTGAATTCCCTCGACCAATAAATCGATCGCTTGCGGCTGGTCCCCAGCGGGTGGATAGGGTTGAAAAAGCTCAAAGGGGGAACCAGGAAACTGAACAAATTCTCCCTCTTGTGTGGTGTGCGACAGATCGATTGACTCAAGCATATAAGGAGGGCTCAATTAGCAAAGTTAACAAAAGGATGAAAGTCAAGAATTGAAAATTTGATTGCAAAGGTACAAATCAACCGTATAGGATACCTAAATTCGCAAAAAAGTTCTATATAGGGGGCTAAAATGACGACTTGGGTAAAGCTTTCCACGTTAATTGAAGAAGTCATGGGAATGGCCCCTTCAAATTCACAAGCGCAACCCTAGATTCTCCCCCTAATTTCATTAATTTCCTAATAAGGCTTTGCAATGTCGTTGTTTACCGCCGTCGAGATGGCTCCAAGGGACCCAATTTTGGGCTTAAATGAGCAATTTGCCACAGACAAGAACCCATTAAAAGTCAACCTCGGTGTTGGCGTTTATTTTGACGATAACGGCAAGATACCACTGCTTGAATGCGTTCAACAGGCCGAAAAAGCATTGATTTCCAAACCCACAGCTCGTGGCTATTTACCCATTGACGGAATTGCGGCTTATGATGCGGCTGTTAAATCCTTGGTGTTCGGTGAGGGGTCAGAGCCTGTCACTTCTGGGCGTGTAGCGACAGTTCAAACATTGGGAGGTACAGGTGGACTTAAAGTTGGTGCAGATTTTTTAAAGAAACTTTTGCCGAATGCTACTTTATTGATATCTGACCCAAGTTGGGAAAACCACCGTGCGCTCTTTACACAGGCCGGCTTCGATGTCAAGACTTACGGCTACTACGATGCAGCTAAAAAAGGCATTGATTTTGATTCAATGCTTGCCTCACTAAAGTCAGCACAAAAACAAACAATCATCGTGCTTCATGCATGCTGCCATAATCCGACCGGGTATGACATCACTCCTGCTCAGTGGGATCAGGTGATTGAAGTCGTTAAGAGCAGAGAATTAACCCCGTTCCTTGATCTGGCTTATCAAGGCTTTGGAGTTGGACTTGCCGAGGACGGCGCAGTGATCGGGAAATTCATCAAGTCTGGAATGAATTTTTTCGTATCCACATCTTTCTCTAAGAGCTTTAGCTTATACGGCGAACGTGTCGGTGCTTTGTCTGTAGTTTGTTCAGATAAATCCGAATGCGACCGCGTGCTCTCTCAGCTCAAAATCATGGTGAGAACCAACTACTCTAATCCGCCAATTCACGGTGGATCTGTGGTTGCGCACGTTTTAAATACCCCAGAGTTACGCGCATTGTGGGAGAGAGAACTTGGTGAGATGCGTGTTCGAATCAAGCTTATGAGAAAGATGCTTGTAGATGGTCTTGCCAAGGCGGGAGTGAAAGAAAACATGAGTTTTATTACCGATCAGATCGGTATGTTCAGCTACTCGGGACTTTCAAAAGATCAAATGATTAGACTGCGCACTGAGTTTGGTGTTTACGGAACTGACTCGGGTCGTATGGCAGTTTCTGCACTCAACACAAAGAACGTTGAGCATGTTGCAACTTCTATAGCTGCAGTCATGAGGGGCTGAATTGCCCTCTAAGTTGGCTGAACCCATAGGACCCTGTGTAAGCCAACTTAGACTCATCTGCATCGTGCCTACTTAATATGAATCAAACTTAAGGCACGAAGGTTTTATCTAAATTTGCTCGCGTCAAATTAATTTATACATCGGTAAATAAAAGCCTTCTAGGTTACGCATACCTGATATCAAAAAATTCAACCGCTAAATCATAAAGGGTTTCCCTGATTCGCTTGGCTGAAAGCAGCGGATAGAGTTGCTTGGGAGTTTCTATGATGAAGGCTGGGCCAGAATCATTAACTAACACGTTGAAGTTAATTTTTTTGGAGCCTATTTGAATTTCAATCAATAAATAGTATTTATCTAAAGACTTATTCAGGGATTGCTTTAGAAAAATTGTTTGAGGAGCAAATCGCAGTTCTAGCGACTCCTCAAGCTCGGGGAGCTCGTACTCCATTAACTTTAAGAATTCTTTATCTCTAGACAAGGTAACTATGGCATATTGAACTTCGTGTTTCCCTACCAATTCCACGTGACTGGTTTGCATCGACATGATTTGCCCCTCCCTCTAATACTTATTGTTTTTATATCTAGCAAGAACTGTGTCATGCGTAAGCCTTACGCATACCCAACATTTTGTTAATAATGAATCAGTTTTTTGAACTCAAAAATTCAACACGTGCACTATATTAGTGCAAATAGATTCAAAAATAGTTACTTTAGAAGTAAATCAACTCAAATGAAGGTCCGACAATGATTGCTCATTAATATGAGCCATACCCACTTGAACCACTTACCAGAGATCTTGACCAAAAATGGATGACACAGCCGACAACCCAGGTACACAGATTGAGTGCTGCAGCGCAATATCTCCAACAGGTGCGTGTGTCGGTTGGCACTCCCCTGATGCTGCTGACTTTAAGTCTTAGCTAAAGTCATGTGTTTCAGCTAATTTTCTGAGTACTGATTCCATAAAAACAGTTAAAAAAGACCCGGTAAATTATTAAATTCACGGATTGACCGTCTTAAAGACTACTAAAATTGGTGCGCGTGCACTAAAAAAGTGTTGTTTGATACTAAATTTTTTGACTTTTAATTCACCAAGACTCAGACTGAAATCTACTCAAATTCTCGTTACCCTTATCGAGTCCAACTAAATCGCATTGAATATAACAACACAGGGGTAAGCGTATTTAAATTTAGAGTCCTCTGCGTTGGAAGATTCCAATTGCAAGCCCTGGCACAGCAGTTGCATGAGATAAGGACATCCTTTCTTGTCGGGTTCAAAACCTAGATTCCTACACCAGGTATTCATCTAATCTCACTTTTCGTATTGAAGGCAGCTTCAGCACGCCAAACACTTTTCCAAAAAGAACTCAACCGGGAACTTTAAATGAATACATTTCAACCCTCTAAAAGACAAAGCCTTATAAGTGCTGTAAAACTTGGGGTAAGTGTCGCAACGCTTCGCTTTGGTACACCTGCACTTGCTTCAGATGATAAAAAATTGATGATCGGCTATTGGCCTATTGCTGCAGGTTTGCCTTTTTTTACAGCCATGGAGAGAGGCCTCTTTAAGGACGCTGGGGTAACAGTAGAAGCTGTTAAATTTGCAAGCCCAAGTCAAGTCGTTGAGGCAATGATGGCTGGGCGAATTGATGGATGCGCAAATGGAGTTGCAATTACAGCTTTAGCCTTGGCCGATGCCCAGGAGCCAGGAAATATCAAATTTACATGCGTTAACTTTGCAAATGACAAGTATGTACTTGATGAAGTCATCGTTCCAATTGGCTCAACTGTTAAAAACATTTCTGATCTCTCAGGAAAGAAAGTGGCGTGCGGACCGGGCATAAATAATGTAACCCTCGCAAAAGCAGTAATGTTAGGGGGTGGTGCCAAGGATGTAAGAGTTGTAGAGCTACCGATCGCTCAAATTTTGCCCTCTCTATCAGCAGGTCAAGTTGAGGCAGCCTATATCTTAGAGCCAACTGGCGTAATTGGAACTCAAGAAAAAATATCACGCACTCTGGCCACAGGCGTCGTTACAAAATATGTACTTAAAGATAACCTGCCCTGGATCGGCGGCGCTGCTGCGTTAACGGCGACTACACTCAAAAATAAAGCCTCTCTTGTGCCTGGTTATTTAAGCGGCTACTCTGCCGGTCTTGCATATGTGAGAAAGGAAGGACTTAAAGCAAACAAATATTTAACAGGATACACAGCCATAGAGGGAGAACTTGCAAAAGCGGTACCCCTCAGCGGATATATTGATCACACAGAGGTCAAGCCAACAGATGTGCATGCTTTGCAAAAGTTATTTGATATTTTTGCAGAAAAAAAAGTTTTTGAAAATTCTATTTCCGCAAACGCACTATTTTATAAATAAAGTATGCGGTTTCAATTTCTGAAAAAGCTACTTCCGCTTGCTGGTCCTGCTTTTCTTTATTTAATATGGGCTACAGCTGTTTCTGCGAAATGGGTTAGCGCAACCCTTTTACCCGCACCCAGCACAACAGTCGCATACATGTTCCACGTGTTTGCGACGGGCTCCATATTTCCAGATCTATGGGCAACAATTGCGAGAACTTTTTATGCTTTTCTAGGCGCAAGTTTAATGGGTGTTCCATTAGGGGTCATGCTAGGTAGTTCCCCCCCAATTTATAAGAGTGTTGAGTTTTTAATTGATTTCTTTCGCTCCACACCTTCATCTGCGTTAATTCCGTTGTTCATGCTCATCTTTGGCATCACAGATATAAACAAAATTGCCATAGCTGCATTTGCAGCTGTATTGGTTATTATTTTCAACAGTGCCTATGGGGTCATGAACGCCAAGAAAACACGGGTCATGGCTGCCCAAACGATGGGGGTTAGTCGCTTCCATATATTTAAAGATGTTTTGTTAATGGAGAGTCTTCCCCAAACATTTATTGGTTTGCGCACAGGGATATCTCTAGCACTCGTCATTGTGATTGTGGCCGAGATGTTTATTGGCTCTGAAAACGGATTAGGCCACAGGATCATCGACGCCCAACAAGTTTTCAATATCAAAGACATGTACAGTTCCATACTTATTACGGGCGCTTTGGGTTACTTCTTAAACCTCGCATTTTTGATGATTGAACGTCGACTGATTCACTGGGGCGGAAAGGCTTGAACATGAATAGCATTTTTGATTCGCGCCCAGCCATCGCCCCAAAACCAGGCTCAAAGCGTGCGCACGTTACGATTCAAAACCTACATAAACAATTTGCTGGCATAACACTTTATGAAAACTTCAATCTAGATATAAAGAAAGGCAAAATCGTCTCCGTCTTCGGCCCTAATGGTTGCGGCAAATCGACTCTGATCAATATGGTGGCTGGACTTATGGAGATTGACTCAGGTCAAGTCCTCTTTGACGGAAAAACACTCGAGCAAACTAAAATTGGATACGTTTTTCAAAACTACAGGGACGCCCTCTTTCCATGGATGACGGCTTGGGACAACATTGCATATCCACTCAAACGGTTGGGGATGGACAAAGCTCAGGTGCAAAAGAGAGTTGAGGAGCTAATCGATTTATTTGAAATTAAGTTTAACTTAAAACAATACCCCTACGAGCACTCTGGTGGTCAACAACAAACTACATCAATTATGCGGGCCTTGGCCTGTGAACCAGAAGTGCTTTTTTTGGATGAGCCGTTTTCTGCACTCGACTTTGAGATGACACTCTTCATCAGAGAAAAGCTTCAAGAAACAAATCTTAAGACAGGCGTTACCATGGTTATCGTCTCCCATGATTTAGAGGATGCCGTTTTTTTAGCAGATCAAATCTTACTTCTTACCCGTCGCCCTACTAAGATCGCTGCGTTATTAGATTTTGATATGGCTCGACCCCGCCTGGCTGAGTCAGTGAGTGCGCCGGAGTTTATTAAAATTAAGGCTCAGGCGCTTCAAATATTCCAACGCGAGATGCACCGCCCGAACTAAATGGATAGCTCACCCTAAATTAACTTATTATCAAATCCCATAGCGGTCCCCAGCAGTTGTAAAATCTAAATGTTTTGAACAGCACTTTAGTTTAATTTACTTTAGTTCAATTTGCTTTAGTTGCAGATTCACTTACTTCCAATTAATTTTGTTAACTACGACTGATCAACTCCGTTTAGACCCAGATGACAAATACTTCACCCCCAACCACTATCAAAGCACTCCTATTTGACGTATTCGGGACCTTGGTTGATTGGAGAACTAGTGTCGCTATGCACGCTCAAAATCATCTTGGCAAGGATTTCTCACTTGATTGGCTAGCCTTTGCAGACGCGTGGCGTGATCAGTATCAACCCTCAATGCAAAAAGTCAGAAGCGGAGAAATCCCATTTAGCTCACTTGACTCGCTTCATCTGATCAATCTAAACCGTGTCATACAAGACTTAGGATTAAAGGGAGTTGAGGAGAGCACTAAGAGGGAACTAAACCTTGCGTGGCACAAACTTGACGGGTGGGCAGACACACATGAGGGGCTAAGTCGTTTGAGGACCAAGTTTTTGACTGCGCCTTGTTCGAATGGGAACATATCTTTGATGATTGACTTGGCGCGTCATAACCAAATTCACTGGGATGCAATCCTGGGCTCTGAAATCGCAGGCAACTATAAACCCAACCCCATTGTTTACCGTGCAAGCGTTAAGGCGTTAGGACTAAACCCCAGTGAAGTCATGATGGTTGCTGCGCATTCCTCAGACTTGAAAGCTGCTGCAGAGCAAGGATTAAGAACTGCATTCATTACCCGTACGTTTGAACACGGTCCTGTGGGTTCAAAGAACTACACTCAAGCTGAACACGAAGCACACACTACAGTAGATTATTCAGCAACGGATCTGATCGATTTAGCAAACCAATTAAGTTGTTGATTAAACTCTTGGCTCGCTTATCCCGTACCCCTATAACCCCAAGCGCACTAAACTTAGTACCAAATCACAGAACGCATCGCAATTGATTTTGCTTGATAAATTTCACTAAAGTACTCTACTCTGTCATCCCCTCTAGCAGCACCTGCTGCATAAAGAATTGGCAAATAATGTTCATAACTGGGATGTGCAAGTTTTGCTGTTTCACCTAGACTTTGAAATTTAATTAATCGCTCTAGGTCCCCATCATTGATACTAGCAGCTACCCAGTTGTCAAAAGATTTATTCCAATCGTAAGCCTCTTTGTTAGAAGCGGTTCTACTCATCGCTCCTAGGTTGTGAACCGTATTGCCCGAGCCAAGGATCAAAACCCCTAACTCTCTTAGTTGGGAGAGTTGGCTCCCAAGCTGAAAATGCGTAGCAGCACTAGCCGTATAGTCGATACTCATTTGTACGACCGGAATGTCTGCTTTGGGGAACATGGGTTTTAGGACTGACCAACTGCCGTGATCAAATCCCCACTCCCCTTTGTCAAGATACAAGTCCTGGCTTGAACTTGCATCTGCTTGTCCCTTAATGGGTTGTTGTATGAGTCTTGAGATTTGAGCAGCTAATCCTGGAGCTCCGGGTGCTGGATACTGCTGTGCATGAAGCTCTGGTGGAAATCCCCCGAAATCATGAATGGTTGGGGGCCGCTCCATGGCTGTGAGAGCCCAGCCGTTGGTCAACCAATGCGCTGATACGCACAAAATTAACTGGGGCCTTGGCCACCTGAGTCCTTCTCCAAAATAGCAGCCTACCCGTTGCCATGCTTGCCTGAACTCGTTATCCTCGATCGCGTTCATCGGACTTCCGTGTCCGACAAACATAACCGGCATTTTGCTACTGGCTTGCAGGGAATCCGTTTGCACCGAAGTATTCATTTATAGATCTATGTATAGTTAGTGATCATCATTGTCCCACTTGATTGAGGGCTGGGTAAGCATCCTAAGAGAAATCAAAAACCATCCCAAAATTGCACCAAAATGGGTAAAATTGGAGTCTAGCCCCCAATATTTTGACGATAGAACTGTTACAGTCCATCAACTTCATTTAAAAACCAAATCTATGCTTTATCAACTCTACGAATCTCAAAGATCCTTACTTGAGCCGTTTGCTGATTTTGCCCAAGTCGCAGCTAAGTTATATAACAACCCCAACTTGCCAGCCTCGCAGTCCCAATTAGGTCATCGGATCTCAGCAAGTTACGACCTCTTTTACCGTCTAAGTAAAGACTATGTCAAACCCGCGTTTGGTATTCATTCAGTAACCATAGAAAACGTTGAAGTTGCAATCCAAGAGCGAGTTGAAATCTCTAAACCCTTTTGCGAATTGAGAAGATTCAAACGCTTTAGCGATGACCCACACACACTTACTCATCTTAAGTCACAACCCGTTGTCTTAATTGTTGCGCCGCTATCAGGACATTACGCTACCCTTTTGAGGGATACAGTGAAATCAATGTTGGTTGACCACAAGGTCTACATCACTGATTGGGCCAATGCTAGAACAGTTCCCTTATCGAGTGGATCATTTCATTTAGATGATTACGTTAACTACATTCAAGAATTCATCAGGTATTTGCAGGGTAAATACGAGAATTGTCACGTTGTCAGTGTCTGTCAGCCTACTGTACCTGTACTAGCCGCTGTTTCACTCATGGCAAGTCGGGGCGAACAAACACCGTTGAGCATGACCATGATGGGTGGACCGATCGATGCGTCAAAATCCCCAACAGCGGTGAACAACCTCGCCATGAACAAGAGCATGTCTTGGTTTGAAAACAACGTCATTTTCCGTGTTCCTGAGAACTTCCCCGGTGCTGGACGCAGAGTCTACCCAGGCTTTTTGCAGCACACTGGTTTTGTTGCTATGAATCCAGACAGACATTTAAAGAGTCACTACGATTACTT
Source organism: uncultured Burkholderiales bacterium (assembly GCA_903896615.1). Classification (GTDB taxonomy): domain Bacteria; phylum Pseudomonadota; class Gammaproteobacteria; order Burkholderiales; family Burkholderiaceae_C; genus Limnohabitans. The sequence goes on along the minus strand of CAITYM010000131.1, from coordinate 1,583 downwards.
TAAGGACCTAATGAAGGGCGACAATTCAAGTGCAGCCTCACACCGTCAATTCTATGATGAGTACAACGCAGTGCTGGACATGGACGCAGACTACTACTTAGAGACCATATCCACGGTATTCCAAGAGTTCAAGCTCGTAAAAGGTACTTGGGACGTAATGTCCGAGGAAGGAGAGTTAGAGCGAGTCCGCCCACAGGATATCAAAACAACAGCTCTCCTCACCGTTGAAGGTGAACTCGATGACATCTCCGGTTCAGGTCAAACCGAAGCGGCTCATAACCTTTGCACTGGACTCATTAAGAAGTCCTCCCACCACCTTGAGGTTCAAGGCGCAGGGCACTACGGGATATTTAGTGGACGTCGTTGGCGAGAGGTGGTTTATCCCCATCTTAAGCGCTTTATTGCGGATAATCAACCACAATCAAAACTTGCCGACCCCGCAGTTAGTAAAGCTGCTGTTAAGGGCAAGTCTAATGAGGCAAACTCTTCTTCGAGCAAAAAGACTACAGCTTGATTTGAATTTTTTTGGTTTCCCGACTTTTCGCCCCATACTCATTTAAGTTATAAGACTCTTGACTGAGCAGATGACTACCACCGCTCAAAGCCTATCTGAGAGGGTGTTTAACGCCCTACCCCAGACTCAGTGCACACGCTGTGGTTACCCAGATTGCGAGGCCTATGCTGTGGCTGTCGCAGTTGATAATGCCCCCATCAATCAATGTCCCCCTGGTGGAGAGGAAGGCGTCATTCGCTTAAGCCTCATCACGGGTCGCCCTGTTGTACCTCTAAATCCTTTGAACGGTCTAGAAGGGCCCCGCTATACAGCTTGGATAGATGAGGAAGTCTGCATTGGGTGTACGCTTTGTTTGGATGCTTGTCCAACCGATGCAATACTGGGCACCAATAAGAAAATGCACACTGTGGTTGAAGAGGACTGCACTGGATGTGAGCTTTGTATACCAGTATGCCCAGTTGACTGCATTTTGCTTGAGAACACAACTCCTAATTTAACGGGCTGGAAAGCATGGAGCACTGAGTTAGCAGTGCAAGCCAAAGAACGCTACAAGAGCCGACAAATAAGACTTAAACGAGAAACAATCGAGCAAGAGGAGCGTCTGCGCTTAAAAGCGCTAGAGCATCTTGAGGACCTTGATGGCACAACTCATATGCCTGGAAAACTCGAGCAAGGTACAAAAGCCTATAGTCAGCAGGTAGACCGCAAAACTGCAATTATTCAAGCCGCTTTAGACAGAGCAAAATCGCTTCAGTTGAAGAAGTGATGGGCCAGCAAATTCAACAAAATACTCTCCCCCCGAAACTCCATCTAATTTGTTGATCTAATTACCTGATCTCAACACTAAAACTTCATTTTGAATCACGCCTTAGCCTCTATGACGTCCTTGGGTGCTTGAACAAGTTCAATTAGTACGCCTTCACCGCTTATGGGCAGCGTTGCTTCACCCCTTGGATGGATGAAACAAATATCATAACCAGCCGCGCCCTTTCGAATACCACCAGGTGCAAACCGAACACCTTGGGCGCTTAACCAGTCATAAGCTGCCTGCAGGTTATCAATCCACAAT